>DASUXW010000126.1:0-3257 GCA_036377715.1 Gemmatimonadales bacterium | reverse complement strand
CGGCGGGATGGAGCACCCGGGCGCGGTGTTCTACAGCGAAGACCGGTTCATCTTCCGCGAGCGGCCGACCCTCGCCCGGCGCCTCGCGCGGTTCTCGACGGTGCTGCACGAGGTGGCCCACCAGTGGTTCGGCGACCTCGTCACCATGCGCTGGTTCGACGACCTCTGGCTCAAGGAGGGGTTCGCCACGTTCATGGCGGCGAAGGCGCTGGCCGATCTCGATCCGTCGGCCGACGCCTGGAAGACCTTCTACCTCGGCAACAAGCCCTCGGCATACGCGGTGGACCGGACCGCGGGACCGACGCCGCTCTGGCAGGAGCTCGGCAACCTCGATCAGGCCAAGAGCACCTACGGCGCGATCGTCTACAACAAGGCGCCCGCGGTGCTCAAGCAGCTCGAGTATCTGGTGGGCGACACCGCATTCCAGGCCGGCATCCGCGGCTTCCTCGCGCGCCACGCCTACGCCAACGCCGGCTGGCGCGACCTGCTCGGCGCGGTGGGCGACTCGGCAGGACGGGCGCTCGACGAGTTCGGCCGGGAGTTCATGCTGCGGGCGGGGATGCCGGTGGTCGAGCAGCGGATGGCGGTGCGGGACGAGCAGATCGAGCGGCTCGAGCTCGTGCAGCAGCCGACTTTGCCGCGGAGATCGGAGCGCGGCGGCGCCGGAACGCGGTCGGACTCCACCTGGACCGAGCGCACCGACGTGCTGCTCGCATACCGTGACCGTCCCGCGGTGCGAATCCCGGTCGAGCTCACCGGGCCGGTCACCACGGTCACGGCCGCTCGCGGGCGTCCGGCGCCGGAGTTCGTGTTCGCCAACGCGGGGGACTACGGGTACTTCCTGCTCCGCCTCGATTCGACCAGCCTGCGAGCGCTGGAGACCGGCGCGCTCGGCCGGATGAACGATGCCTTCCTCCGGGCAATGCTGTGGGGAACGCTGTGGGACGAAGTGCGGGGCTACCGGCTGCCGCCCGAGCGTTTCGTGCGGCTGGTGGTGCGTGAGCTGCCGCGGGAGACCGACGAGCAGATCGTGCCGTTCGTGCTCGCCCGCCTCGACCGGGCGGTGGGCGCGTATCTTCGGCCGGAACAGCGAAGGGGAGTGCAGGCCGACGTCGAGCGGATGCTGTGGGACGGCGCGGCGGACACCTCGCGCTCCTACAGCGTACGGAAGGCATACGCTGACGCGTTTATCGGTTTGGCGGCGACGCCCGCCGGCGTTCAAAGGCTCGAGGCGCTCCTCGCCGCCGATTCACTGGCTGGCGCACCACTGCGCGACCCCACGCGCTGGGACGCCGTCACCCGCCTGCTCGAGCTCCGCGCACCCGGCGCGGAGTCCCGACTGGCGGAGCAGGAGAAGCGCGACACCACGGCGGACGGACGCAGGCGGGCCTTTATCGCCGGCGCCGGCCGGCCGAGCGCCACGGTCAAGCGCCGGTACTTCACCCGCTACTTGGCCGACACCACGCTCAACGAGGAGTGGGCCTCCGGCAGCCTCGGCCCCTTCAACGCACTCGAGCACCAGGCACTCACCTTCCCCTACCTGCGGCCCGCGCTCGACTCGCTGCCGTTCATCCAGGCGCACCGGCGGATCTTCTTCCTCGAGACCTGGCTGGCGGCGTTCCTGAGAGGTCAGACGACCGCTGCCGCGCTCCAGGTCGTGCAGCGCTGGCTCGACCGTCACCCACACCTGCCCGAGGATCTCCGCCTCAAGGTGCTCCAGCATATGGACGAGCTGGAACGGACGGTGCGGATCAGGCGATGACCTGCGGCTCCATCTCGAGCCGCACCCCGAACCGCTCCTGCACCGTCGCCGCGATCTCGTCGGCCAGGGCGATCAGCTCCGCCGCGGTGCCCCCGTAGTTCACCAGCGCCAGCGAGTGCCGGCTCGATACTCCCACGCCGCCGCGCCGGTACCCCTTCGTGAAGCCGGCCTGCTCCACCAGCCACGCGGCCGAGAGCTTGACGCCGCTCTCCGAGGGAAAGGCGGGAATACGGCCGTTCCCGCCCAGCGCGTGCCACCGCGACTGGAGCTCGGCGAAGGCGTCGAGCGGAACGACGGGATTCATGAAGAAGGAGCCGGCCGAGCGGGTATTGGGATCGGAGGGATCGAGCACCATGGACTTCCCGCGCCGGAGCCCGAGCACGGTCTCGCGCACCTGCCCGAGATCGTCGGCACCGCCCGCGCGTTCCACCGCGGCGCGCAGCTCGGGGTATTCGAGCCGCGGCGCGCCGCCGCGCTCCAGTCGGAACGCCACGCCGAGGACGACATAGCGATCGCGGTCCTCGCGCTTGAACCGGCTCATGCGGTAGCCGAACCCGCATTCCTCCGGCTGGAACACCCGACGCTCGAGCGTCTCCCGGTCGAGGCAGGCCACGGAGACGATCGTCTGCGCCACCTCCTGGCCGTAGGCGCCCACGTTCTGGATCGGCGTCCCGCCCACCGTCCCGGGAATCCCGGAGAGGCATTCCACTCCGGCCCACCCGCGCTCGACCGCGCCGCGCACCAGCGCGTCCCATTCGACCCCCGCCCCGGCCACGATCTCGGGCGCGGGCCCGTCGCGGAACTCGAGCCCCCCGATCGCCACGCGCAGCACGAGCCCCGGGAAGCCCGCATCGGCGAAGACGACATTGCTCCCGCCGCCGAGGATGACCGTGCGGGTATCGCGCTCGCGCGCCCAGGTCAGTGTGGCGCACACCTCCGCGGCGCTGGCGCACTCGGCGAGCCAGCGTGCGGGCCCGCCGAGTGCGAGGGTGGTATATGGCGCGAGGGGGACGTCCTGGCGCAGCGCTACTCCTCCTGCTTGCCCTTGGCCGTGGGCGGCAGCTTGCCGTTCAGCCGGAGGTAGATCGCGAGCTGGCTGTAGTGGTCGGCCCAGTCCTCCGCGGCCGCCAGGATGACCTGCGCGCGTGAGACCTTGCGGTCGCCGAACCAGGGCACCTGCGCGTTCAGGTCGCTGTCATCCACCTTGGCCAGCGCCGTCTCGCAGAAGTCGAACGACTCCTTGAGCCGGGCAATCCGCGTCTCCTTGGACGCTTCCTTGCCGAGCTTCGTCCGGTCGGGCGCCTTGGTGCCGCTGATGCTCGAACAGAGGAAGTCGTTCCCCCCCGCCAGGTGACCGAGGATGTCGCCGAAGCTCATCTGGGCGGGGGTGGGCTTGAAGTCGAGCTTGCCGGCGGGGATCTCCTCCGCCGCGGCAACCAGGTTGCGCGAGGCGCGCTGCTCGGTGGCCCTGAGCGCGTCGGCCACGGGCGAGGCG
>DASUXW010000125.1:0-47408 GCA_036377715.1 Gemmatimonadales bacterium | reverse complement strand
TCGTGGTTCGGGATCTCGCCGTACAAGCGCTGGATGCGTCCGGTCATGGTACTCACCGACTGGCTCATCGATCCCATCCGGCGCATCCTGCCGCCCTTCGGGATGCTGGACTTCAGCCCGCTGGTGGCCTGGCTGGTGCTCGTCGTGGTGCGAAACTTCGTGATGTCGCTCTTGTGATCGAGGGAACGGCCGACGGCATCCGCCTCCGGGTCCGGGTGCAGCCCAGGGCGTCGCGGACCGAGCTGGCCGGGCGGCACGGCGATGCGCTCAAGGTCCGGCTCACCGCACCGCCGGTCGAAGGGGCCGCCAACGAGGCCCTGCTCCGATTCCTGGCGGAACGGTTGGGCGTCTCCCGTTCGGCTGTGCGGCTGGCATCCGGGGCCTCCGCCCGCGCCAAGGTGATAGCGGTGGAGGGGGTGTCGGCGGAGGCGGCGCGAACGCGGCTCGGCCTCTGACGCGTTCGCCGCGGAGGCGTTTGCCGGGCGCGAAAGCCCGGGTTAGTTTGCGACAGGTGGGACAATCGACGTCGTGGCGATTTGCGCTGATTGCGGCCACGTAAAAAAACCGCTAAAACGCGTTCCCCGAGGCGTTTTGGCCTCGGGGTTTTTCAATCCCCGGAGTGCCCATGTCCGTCCAGTCTGCGTCCTCCGCCGCCGGCCTCGACCGCCAGGCGCGCCTTGCCCTCCTGGAGCCCCTGCTGAGCCGCCGGATTCTGGTGCTCGACGGGGCGATGGGAACGATGATCCAGACCTACGGACTCGAGGAGCGGGACTACCGGGGCGAGCGGTTCGCCGACTGGCCGCGCGAGCTCCGGGGACACGGCGACCTGCTCACGCTCACCCAGCCGGGAATCATCCGCGCCATCCATGCGGCCTACCTCGAGGCCGGCGCCGACGTGATCGAGACCAACTCCTTCACGTCGAACGCCATGTCCCTGGCGGATTACGGGATGGAGAACCTGGTCTACGAGCTGAACCACTCGGCGGCCCGCCTGGCCCGCGGGGTGGCGGACGAATGGGAGAGCCGCGAGAGCCCCCGGTTCGTGGCCGGCGTGCTGGGGCCCACCAACCGGAGCGCCTCGCTCTCGCCCGACGTGAACGACCCCGGGTTCCGCAACGTCACCTTCGACGAGCTGGTCGCCACCTACACCGAGGCCGCGCGCGGGCTGGTGGAGGGCGGCGCCGACCTGCTCCTGATCGAGACCATCTTCGACACTCTGAACGCCAAGGCCGCGATCTTCGCGATCGAGGGGCTGTTCGACTCGCTGGGCCTCCGGCTGCCCGTGATGATCTCCGGCACGATCGTGGACGCGAGCGGCCGCACGCTGTCGGGGCAGACCACCGAGGCGTTCTGGCACTCGGTGGCGCACGCGCGACCGCTCAGCATCGGGCTCAACTGCGCGCTGGGCGCGCAGGCGCTCAGGCAGTACGTGCAGGAGCTCTCGCGGGTGGCGCCGGTCTGGGTGAGCGCGCACCCGAATGCGGGCCTCCCCAACGAATTCGGCCAGTACGACGAGAGCCCCGAGCACATGGCCGAGGTGCTCCGCGGATTCGCGGCCGACGGGCTGGTCAACTTCGTGGGCGGGTGCTGCGGCACCACGCCGGCGCACATCCACGCCATCGCCGAAGCGGTGCGCGACCTGCCGCCGCGCGAGCGGCCCGAGCGGCCGCCGGCCTGCCGGCTGAGCGGGCTCGAGCCGCTCACGATCGACGACGAGAGCATCTTCGCGAACGTGGGCGAGCGGACCAACGTGACCGGCTCGCGCAAGTTCGCCCGACTCGTCCTCGGCGGCGATTACGAGGCCGGGCTCGAGATCGCGCGTCAGCAGGTGGAGAACGGCGCGCAGATGCTCGACGTGAACATGGACGAGGGGATGCTCGACTCCCGGGCCGCGATGGAGAAGTTTCTCCGGCTCATGGCCTCCGAGCCCGACATCAGCCGGGTGCCGGTGGTGGTCGACTCGTCCAAGTGGTCGGTGATCGAGGCGGGGCTCAAGTGCGTCCAGGGGAAGGGGGTGGTGAACTCGATCAGCCTCAAGGAGGGGGAGCAGGAGTTCGTCCGCCAGGCCACGCTGGTGCGGCGCTACGGCGCGGCGGTGATCGTGATGGCGTTCGACGAGGAGGGCCAGGCCGGCACGGTCGAGCGCAAGGTGGCCATCGCGGAGCGCTGCTACCGGATTCTCACCGAGCGCGTGGGCTTCCCGCCCGAAGACATCATCTTCGATCCGAACATCTTCGCCATCGGGACCGGGATCGAGGAGCACAACGGCTATGCGGTGGCGTACATCGAGGCGGTCCGCCGGATCAAGGCCACGCTGCCGCACGTGCTCGTGAGCGGCGGGGTGAGCAACGTCTCGTTCTCGTTCCGCGGCAACGACCCGGTGCGCGAGGCGATTCACGCCGTGTTCCTCTACCACGCCATCGAGGCGGGGATGGACATGGGGATCGTGAACGCGGGCCAGCTCCCGATCTACGCCGACATCCCGCCCGACCTGCTCGAGAAGGTCGAAGACGTGGTGCTCAACCGGCGCCCGGACGCCACCGACCGGCTGCTCGCCGTGGCCGAGCAGGTGAGCGGGCAGCTCACCGGCAAGGCCGCCGACCTGAGTTGGCGCGAGCTGCCGGTGCAGGAGCGGCTGTCGCACGCGCTGGTGGAAGGGATCACGGACTGGATCGAGCAGGACACCGAAGAGGCGCGGCTGCTCGCGGCGCGGCCCATCGAGGTGATCGAAGGGCCGCTCATGGCCGGGATGAACGTCGTGGGCGACCTGTTCGGCGCGGGGAAGATGTTCCTGCCGCAGGTGGTCAAGAGCGCACGGGTGATGAAGCGCGCGGTGGCGCACCTCATCCCCTACATCGAGGCCGAGCGCGACCCTGCCGCGGTGGCGCAGAGCAAGGGACGCGTGCTGCTCGCCACCGTGAAGGGCGACGTGCACGACATCGGCAAGAACATCGTGGGCGTCGTGCTGCAGTGCAACAACTACGAGGTGCTCGATCTGGGCGTGATGGTGCCGTGCGCGAAGATCCTCGAGACCGCCCGCCGCGAGGGGGTGGATATCATCGGGCTGAGCGGGCTCATCACCCCGTCGCTCGAGGAGATGGCGTTCGTGGCCCGGGAAATGGACCGCGAGGGGTTCACCCTGCCACTCCTGATCGGCGGCGCCACCACCTCGCGGGTGCACACCGCGGTCAAGATCGAGCCGCACTATCATGGGCCCACGGTGCACGTGCAGGACGCTTCGCGCGCGGTGGGCGTGGCGGCGAGCCTGCTGAGCGACTCGCTCCGTGAGAGCTTCACCACGGGCGTGCGCGACGAGTACCGCGAGCTCCGGGAGCAGCGGGGCCGCCGGACCGCGCCCGAGCGGCGGCAGCCGCTGGCCGCCGCTCGGCGCAACCGCCTCGCCATCGACTGGACCGGGGCGACGCCGCCCGTCCCGTGCACGCTCGGTCTCACCGTGCTCGACGACTACCCCATCGACGATCTGGTCACCCGGATCGACTGGACCCCGTTCTTCCAGGCGTGGGAGCTGCGCGGCCACTACCCCTCCATCCTGGAGGACGCGGAGGTCGGGCCCGCGGCCACCGGGCTCTATCGTGACGCCCGGGCGCTGCTCGACCGGATCGTGCGCGAGCGGCTGCTGCGCGCGCGCGGCGTCCTTGGCCTCTTCCGCGCCAACGCCGTGGGCGACGACATCGAGCTCTACGCCGACGCCGCGCGGCGCGAGCGGCTGGCCGTGATCCACACCCTCCGGCAGCAGATGCCCAAGCCGCCCGGCCGTCCCAACCTGGCGTTGGCCGACTTCGTCGCCCCGCGCGAGACCGGCGTGCCCGACTACATGGGCGCGTTCGCGGTGACCGCCGGCCACGGGATCGACGCGCTGGTCGAGGAATTCCGGGCCGCGAACGACGACTACAGCGCGATCCTGGCCAAGGCGCTGGCCGACCGGCTGGCGGAAGCCTTCGCCGAGCGGCTGCACGAGCGGGTCCGGCGCGAGTACTGGGGGTATGCGCCCGCGGAAGCGCTCGACAACGCGGCGCTCATCCACGAGGAGTACCAGGGGATCCGCCCCGCGCCCGGCTATCCCGCCTGTCCGGACCATACCGAGAAGCGGGTGCTGTTCGATCTGCTCGACGCGGAGGCGAACGCCGGAATCGTGCTCACCGAGAGCTGCGCCATGGTGCCCACCGCGGCGGTGAGCGGGTTCTACTTCTGGCACCCGCGGTCGCAGTACTTCGGCGTGGGCAAGATCGGGCGCGACCAGGTGGAGGAGTACGCCGCGCGAAAGGGGATGGACGTGGCCGAGACGGAGCACTGGCTGGCTCCCAACCTGAACTACGAGCGCTAGCGTGCCCACCCTCCGCGACCTCCTGGCCGACGGCCGCGTCCACGTGGCCGACGGGGCCATGGGCACCATGCTCTACGGCCGCGGCGTCTTCCTCAACGTCTGCTACGACGAGCTCAATCTTCGCCAGCCCGACCTGGTGCGCGACATCCATCGCGAATACGTCCGGGCCGGCGCTGAGCTGCTCGAGACCAACACCTTCGGCGCCAATCCGGTCAAACTGGCCGCCTGCGGCCTGGCCGGCGAGACCGAGCGGATCAACGCCGCGGCCGCCGGGCTCGCGCGCGAGGCCGCGGGCGCACGGGCCGCGGTGGCCGGCGCGATCGGGCCGCTGGGCGTGCGGGTCGAGCCGTTCGGCGAGCTCTCGCTCGAGGAGGCGCAGGCCGCCTTCGAGCGGCAGGTGCGCGGGCTCGTCGAAGGCGGCGTGGAGGGCTTTATCCTCGAGACCTTCAGCGACGTGGCCGAGCTGGGCGCCGCGGTCCGGGCGGTGCGCACCGTCTCCGACCTGCCGATCATCGCGCAGATGACGGTCGGCACCGACGGGAAGACCCATTACGGCACCGACCCCGAGGTCTTCGGCCCCGAGCTCGCCGCGCTGGGCGTGGACGTCGTGGGCGTCAACTGCTCGGTGGGGCCGCACGGCGTGCTCGAGGCGGTGGAGAAGCTCGCCCAGGTGGTGAGCCTGCCGCTCAGCGCGCAGCCCAACGCGGGCCTCCCGCGCGAAGTGGGCGACCGGAAGATCTACATGGCCTCGCCCGAGTACATGGCGAGCTACGCCCGGCGCATGGTGGAGGCGGGCGCGCGGTTCGTCGGCGGGTGCTGCGGCACCACGCCCGACCACATCCGCGCGATGGTCGGATTCGTGCAGAGCGTGTCGCCGCGACACGCGTTCGACATGGGGACGCTGCCGGCGCCCGCGCCGGCGGTGGCCGTGAACCCGGCGCCGATGGCCGCCCGCTCGCGTCTCGGCGCGAAGCTGGCGGAGGGACGGTTCGTCACCACGGTCGAAATCGTGCCGCCCAAGGGGGTGGATCCGGCGCCGATGTTCGAGCAGGTGCGGCAGCTCAAGGCCGGCGGGGTCGATGCGGTAAACGTGCCCGACGGGCCGCGCGCCCAGAGCCGGATGGGCGCGCTCCTCTCCGCCCTCATGATCCAGCGCGAGGTCGGGCTCGAGGCGGTGGTGCACTACGCCTGCCGCGACCGCAACCTGCTCGGCATGCTCTCCGACCTGCTCGGCGCCGCGGCGGCGGGCGTGCGCAACCTGCTCATCATCACGGGTGACCCGCCGAAGATGGGTCCGTACCCCGAGGCGACCGCGGTCTTCGACATCGACAGCATCGGGCTCACCAACCTCGTGAGCCGCCTCAACCACGGGCTCGATCCCGGCGGCAACCCGATCGGCGAGCCCACGAAGTTCGTGATCGGCGTCGGGGTGAACCCCGCGGCGCCCGATCTCGACCGGGAGCTCAAGCGCTTCGCCTACAAGGTGGAGGCCGGCGCCGAGTTCGCGATCACGCAGCCGGTGTTCGATCTGGCGCAGCTCGACCGATTTCTCGCGCGGGTGGAGGAGTTCCGCATCCCGATCGTGGCCGGGATCTGGCCCCTTGTCTCGGTAAGGAACGCGGAGTTCCTGGCTAACGAGGTGCCCGGCGTCTCCGTGCCCGAGACGATCGTGGACCGGATGCGCGCTGCCAGCGCCGGGGGCAAGGACGCGGCCCTGGCCGAAGGGGTGCGCATCTCGCGCGAGATGCTCGCGGCCGTGGCCGACCGGGTGCAGGGAGTGCAGGTGTCGGCGCCGCTCGGGCGGGTATCGGTGGCGCTCGACGTGCTCGCGGCGGCACGGGCGGACGGGGGAACGGGCGGACAGGCGGACGGTGGACAGACGGGGGCCGATCGCCCTTCCGCCTTTCCGGCCGTCCGACTTTCCGGCTATAATGACCCGACCTGACCGCCACCGGAGCCTCGCCGTATGCAGGACGTCGGTACCGCCGCCCCCGCCCTCACCACCCTGTCCGAAGAAGAGTCCATGTTCCGCGACGCGGTCCGCGAGTTCGCGGAGACCGAGGTGCGGCCGCACGTGGCGTCGATGGACGAGGCAGCCCAGTTCCGCATGGAGCTGATCCCCAAGTTCTTCGAGCTCGGGCTCATGGGCATCGAGGTGCCCGGGGAGTTCGGGGGTGCCGGCGGCGGGATCTTCATGTCGGTGCTCGCCATCGAGGAGCTGGCGCGGGTGGACGCTTCCGCCGCCATCTACGTGGACGTCCACAATACCCTGGTCAACAATGCTTTCCTGCGCTGGGGCAACGACGAGCAGCATCGCCGCTATTTCCCGCGGCTCACCACCGATCTGCTCGGCGCCTTCGCGCTGTCGGAGCCCGGCAGCGGAAGCGACGCGTTCGCGCTTGAGACCCGGGCCGAGCAGACCGGCGAGGGCTGGGAGCTCACCGGCCGCAAGTTCTGGATCACCAACGGCGCCGAGGCGGGGGTGTTCATCGTCTTCGCCAACGCGGACCCCGCCAAGGGCTACAAGGGGATCACCGCGTTCATCGTCGAGCGCGAGTTCCCCGGATTCGAAGTGGGCAAGAAGGAGAACAAGCTGGGGATCCGGGCCTCGAGCACTACCGAGCTGATCCTGGAAAGCTGCCGGGTGCCCGACGTGAACGTGCTGGGTCCGGTGGGCCAGGGGTACAAGATCGCCATCGAGACCCTGAACGAGGGGCGGATCGGGATCGGCGCGCAGATGATCGGCGTGGCGGCGGGTGCGCTCGAGGCCGCGATGGGCTACGTGAAGGAGCGCCGGCAGTTCGGCAAGACGATCGCCGAGTTCCAGGGGGTACAGTTCCAGCTCGCGCAGTTGGCGACCGATCTCGAAGCGGCGCGGCTCATGGTATACAACGCCGCCCGGCTCAAGGACGCGGGCCAGCCGTTCGCCACCCAGGCCGCGATGGCCAAGCTGTTCAGTTCGCAGGTAGCCGACCGCACCACCTCCAACTGCCTCGAGCTGTTCGGCGGGTACGGGTATTCGAAGGAGTACCCGGCGGAGAAGTACTACCGCGATGCCAAGATCGGGACGATCTACGAGGGCACGAGCAACATGCAGCTCCAGACGATCGCGAAGGCGCTGCTGAAGTAGGCGTGAGCAGGGGCGCGAGATTTGCACCCTTCGGGAGTCAACCCGCCGGTCGCGCCTGCCGGCGCTTCGGACGGGTCGTGGTAACTCAAAGTTGACCATAGCGTTAGGCAGCAACTAAATTCGGCCGCTCAGGTTTCCGGATCTCCTCACATCGGGAAGCGTCGTGCGACGTTCGTCGTTCCGACGCCACACCGTCGTTCTGGCGGTGGCGGCGTGCCTCCAGATTCCTTCCGCGTCGCTCGCGGCGCAGACGGGTGCTCCCTGGCTCACGGAGCGCCTCGATTCGTGGTACGGCCAGGCCAGCCGGTCGGCGCCGGGGGAGTGGGGCATAGCCGTTACCGATGAATCGGGCCGGATGCTCTGGAGCCGGAACCCCGATCGACCGCTCATGCCGGCCTCGACGGTCAAGCTCTTCACCACCGGGTTCGCACGCAGCGTGCTGGGCGGGACAGCCCGGCGGCCCACCCGGGTCGTTGGCCTGGGCTCGCTGGACGTCGCCACCGGCGCATGGATCGGAAGCTGGGCCCTCGAGCTCAACGGCGATCCGTCGCTCGAGCGCGCCGAAGGATCGGGGCCCACGCTGTACGACCTGGCGCTCCAGCTCGCCTCCGCCGGGGTCCGCAAGCTTTCCGGACCGCTCCAGCTTCAGAGCAGCAACGGCCCCGCCGACGCGGTCTATCCCGCGGTGTGGTCGCCCCGGCACCGTGGACGGATCTTCGCGCCGCTGGTCGGGCCGCTCACGCTGCATGAGAACGTCATCTGGGTGACGGTGCGGCCGGGGACGAACGTCGGCCGCCGCGCGCGGCTGATCGAGACCGCGCCGGAGGAGATCAGCTCGCGGGTGACCGTCACCGCCACGACGCGGTCGGGACGGCGCTCGCGCCTGGTTCTGCGCTCGCGTGGCGACGGCGGATGGATCGTGAGCGGAAGCATCGGCGTCCGCGCCGCGCCACGGCGGCTCACCGCCGCCACGCGCGATCCGCGCGCGGTGCTCGATGCCGTGTGGGCGGGAGCGCTCAAGCGCGCCGGAATCACGTGGAATCGCGCGCCGTACGTAGGCCCGACGCCCGAGGGGGCCACGCAGATCCTCGCGGAGGTCTCGTCGCCGCCGCTCGACTCGCTGGCGAGCGAGATCAACCGGCGCAGCCTCAACCTCGGCGCCGAGCTGCTGCTGCAGTGGGCCGGGGGCCGCGATCATGCGCCCGACCTGCTCGCCGCGCACGTCCGCAAGGTGGTCGGCGGCGCGGACAGCCTGCACCTGGTGGACGGGAGCGGGCTGTCGTACGACGACCGGGTGTCGCCGCACACCTTCGTCACGTATCTGGCCAGATTCCCGGCCATGCCGGCCGGCCGCAACTTCCCGCTGCTGCTTCCCGCCAACGGCACGGGCACGCTCTACCGGCTGAGCAGCGGCTTTCCCGACCAGGGCGTCGTCCGCGCCAAGACCGGCACGCTGGGACAGGTGTCCAGCATCGTCGGCTACCTGGGCCGGCCGGAAGGGACGCTGCTGATCGCGCTGATGTACAACGGGCCGCGCCCGTGGGCGGCGCGCCAGGCGCAGTGGAAGCTGTTCCGCGCGCTGGGCGCCAACGGCGTGGTGATCCCGTCCGACACGGTCGAGGCGCAGCCGCCGGTCCAGCTCGGCGGCGACCAGGCGCCGCCCGCGCCATCATGGTGGCCGGCGGGCGCCACCGAATCCGATGTCGTCGCCGACACCGCGGCGGAGGCCGACTCCACCCAGCGCTGAGCCGCCTCAGAACACGAGGTGCGCCAGCATGAGCCCCCTGGGCTCGCTCGAGCGGTTCACCACCGGCTCGACGGTCAGCGCCGCACCCATCACCGGCTCCCCCGGCCGCGGCATCGGCAGGGTCATGTAGGCCGGCTTCTTCATGTCCGCGTGGACCTCCACCGACCGCACCATCCCGCTGTCCGTGATGAACCAGAACTGGTAGATGCTGTCCGCCGGCGCGGGGGGCAGGCCGTGCACGAACACACCCCAGCGGTGGGTCGTGGCGTCGCGGAAGATCAGCAGTCCGCCCTGATGACCGTCCATCGAGATCCGGGTCTGCACCACGTCGTGCGCCAGCCGGAGCACCGAGACGGTGTCCTCGAGCGCCGCGAGCTGGACGCGGAGCGCGCGCTGCTCGCTTCGCCCGGCGAGCGCGGCCCCGCCGGCCGCGAGCGCGATGGCCGCGGCGGCGGCCATCGGGAGCCATCGGGTCCACGGGTTGGGCCGGTCGAGGACCTTCCCCGCCATGCGCCCGGCGAACCCCGGCGGCGGCGCGACGGGGGCCACGCCCATCGGCAGCCAGGCGAGCCCCTGCTCCAGCCGCTCGACCTCCCGCGCGCACTCGTCGCAGGTCACCAGATGGTCGCGAAAGGCGCGCTCCTCGCGGGGCTCGAGGGCCCGCGCCACCCAGCCTGCGCGCTGCTCGACGTACCACTCGTGAGGCGTCATGGAACCCAGTCCCTGATGGGCGCGAGGGCGGTGCGGAGCTTTCCGAACGCGAGGCGGAGCCGGGTTTTTACCGTCCCGATCGGAATCCCCAGCTCCCGCGCGATCTCGGAGTGCGTGAGGCCGCCGAAGTACGCCATGCGCACGGCCTCACGCTGCTCGTCGGGAAGCGCCGCCAGCGCCGCGTGGACCGACCTGTGCACGTGCCACCCCGGCGTCGCCGCCTCGTCGATGTCCACGGGCTCGACCTCCCCGGTCGCCAGTTCGCCGTAGGCATCCGCGCGTTCCAGCTTGTGCCGCCGGCGCCGGTGCCGCCGCAGCCGGTCGATGGCGCGGTTGCGCGCGATGCGAAACAGCCAGGGCAGCAGCAGCTCGTGCTCCTGGCCGAGCCCGCCGATCCGGTCCCACGCCGTGGAGAACACTTCCAGGACCACTTCTTCGGCTTCGTCGGCGTCGCCCAGCATCGTCCGGGTGAGGCCGAGGAGCCACGGGCTGGCGAGCTCGATGAGCTCCACCAGCGCCTGCTCGTCGCGCTCCACGAGGCGACGGCGGAGCGATGCTTCGCCCGGCACGGTGAACCGATTCGGGACCGCCGGGGCGCCTGGCGGCGCACCGGTCTCAACGGTATGGGGCGGCACGTGGCGACGCATGCCTCCTAGTTATGCACCGGACGGCAATGAGGCGCCAGCGCCCGCCGGCCGGGCGGGCCCTGCCGCGTAGCCCATCAACGCCGCGGGCGGGCGGGCGGTTCTCTGGCGGGCATGCGAAGCGGCCGCGGACCCGAAGGCCCGCGGCCGCTCGACGGCGCCTGTGCCAACGTCGCGCCTAGGCCCGCTTGGCGCCGGCTGCGACGAGGACGATCCCGCCCACCACGGCGAGCGCGCCGAGAATCGGCGGAATGGCGACCGATTCCTTCTTGTCGGCGCTGGCCTCGATCGGCCCGAGATCGAGCACCTTCTCCTTGCGCGTGAAGGAGAACCCGCCGAGTGCCAGCCCCAGCACGCCAAGCACGATCAGCACCACGCCTACGATGGTGGCGGGCTTCACACGACCCTCCGGCCCTGGATGAGCTGGATCAGGGCGATCACGATCGCGACCACCAGCAGGACGTGGATGAAGCCACCGAGCGTGTAGGACGACACCACGCCGAGCAGCCAGAGCACCAGCAGGATGACGAAGATGGTCCACAGCATGACGGCCTCCAGACGCTGAAGTCGATCACGGTCACGGGTCCACGGCATGAACCTACCGGCGGCGGGCAGGGGTGGCGGTGAGTGCAGTCACCTCGACGGAACGATGCACGCCACGCTCCCATCGCAACCCGTTGCGGCGTATCGCGAGACGGGTTGTGGATCGCTCGGCGCCCGGGGTATTTTAGGGCGCCGCACGGCCCGGGCTGCCCCGGGGTATTCCGACGGCATTCGCTGTCTTCGTACAGCCACCCTGCACAGACCGCTCGCGTGTGTGACGCGCGACCACTACGGGAGAATACCCGCATGCGCAACACTGCCGTCTATTCCCTGCTCGCAGGTGCCGCGCTCCTGGCCGGCTGCCAGGAGAGCTCCACGCCCGCCACGGCACCGGCCCGCGCTGGAACACGCCGCGCAACGTGAGCTACATGATCGAGCCCGACTTCCAGGCCAACTTCAGCCCGGCCGCCAGCGCCACGCAGCTCGCCACGACGGTGCGGCGGTCCTGGGAGAAGTACGATCACCTCTCCAACATCGTGCTGCACCTGACCGAGCGGCCGTGGAACGGCTTGAACAACGATTTCCTGGACGGGATCATCACCGACGGCCAGGGCAACTGCGTCGATATCGTCGATCTCAGCTCGCCCTCGGTGAAGGCCTACGATGCGGCCACCGGTGCGATCGACTTCGCTCCCGCGGCCGACAACGTCTTCGGCGGCTTCGTGGATGCGAAGTACTTCAGCGACTGCCTGGGCGACGAGGCCATCCTGGGCGTCACCTGGACCTTCTCGGACGTAGACGGCGCATTGGGCCAGGGAAAGGACGGCTACCGCGACCGGATCTATACCGAGATGTTCTACAACGCCCAGTACCCGTGGACTCTCTCGTCGGCGGTCTACCTCGACTTCGAGGCGCCGACCGATTTCGAGTCGGTCATCACGCACGAGGCGGGACACGCCGTCGGTCTCGGCCACTTCGGCGGCCCGAACACCAACCAGCCGTTCAAGCTGCAGCCCAACGGCCGGGTGTTCGACCCTGAGGCGGTCATGAACCCGTACTACATCGGCGGTGAGAAGCGTTCGCTGCTCAAGACCGATGTCGCCGGCCTGCGGGCGCTCTACGGGTCGAAGGCGCTTCCCTGAGCGTCGCCGGCTCGGCGCAGTCACCGCGGGCCCGCCTCCAAGGCGGGCCCGCGGTCGTTTCAGGCCTCCGCTGGACGGCTTCCCCCCGCGCCGGTAGCTTCCGGGGTCCGCACCAGCCGCTACGCTCCCGAGGATACGCATGGCCACCCAGACCCGACCGGTCGCGCCGGACACCGGCGCCGAGACGCCCGGCTTCCGCCCGTTCGTTCCGCCGTCCCAGGCGCCCGCCGAGCTCACCCCGCGCGCGCTGGTGCTGGGGGCGGTGCTCGGGATCGTGTTCGCCGCCTCGAGCGTCTATCTCGCGCTCAAAATCGGTCTCACCGTCTCGGCCTCGATTCCGATCGCCGTGCTGTCGGTGGCGTTCTTCCGCACCCTGGGCCGCTCGACGATCCTCGAAAACAACATCGTCCAGACGACCGGCTCCGCCGGCGAATCGATCGCCGCCGGCATCGTGTTCACCCTGCCCGCCATCCTGCTCATGGGCTACGACCTGAGCGTCGGCAAGGTGGCGGTCATTGCGGTCGCGGGCGGCGTGATGGGCATCCTGATGATGATCCCGCTCCGGCGCGCGCTCATCGTCAAGGAGCACGGGAAGCTGACCTACCCCGAGGGGACCGCCTGCGCGGAGGTGCTCATCGCCGGCGAGAAGGGCGGCGTGCAGGCCCGGCGGCTGTTTCAGGCGTTCGGGCTCGCGTTCGTCTACAAGTTTCTCATGTCGGGGCTCAAGGCCTGGAAGGAGTATCCGGGCTGGGTCTCGACCTCGTACAAGGGGGCCTCGATCTCGGCCGAGGTCTCGCCCGAGCTGCTGGGCGTGGGCTACATCATCGGTCCGCGCATCTCGGGCTACCTCTTCGCCGGCGGGTGTCTCGCGTACCTGGTGCTCATCCCGGCCATCAAGCTGTTCGGGAGCGGCCTCACCTCGCCCATCTTCGCCGAGACGAAGCTCATCGGCGAGATGAGCCCCAGCGAGGTGCGCGCCAACTTCGTGTTCTACATCGGCGCCGGCGCGGTGGCGGCGGCCGGGATCGTGGCTCTCATCCGGGCCATTCCCACGATCGTCTCCGCCTTCCGCTCGGGGTTCCAGGACCTGCGCCGGAGCGTGGGCGAGCGGGCGGCCCGGCTCCGGACCGATCAGGACCTGCCGGTCTGGGTCACGGTCGTCGGCGCCATCGCGCTCGCGCTGGCGCTCACGCTGCTGCCGCAGCTCTCGGTCAACCTGCTGGGCGCGGTGCTCATCGTGCTGTTCGGGTTCTTCTTCGTGGTCGTCTCGTCGCGCATCACGGGCGAGATCGGCTCGAGCGCGAACCCGATCTCGGGCATGACCATCGCCGCGCTCATCGGCACCACGGCGATCTTCCTCGTCATCGGCTGGACCGGCGTGGACCACCGGGTGGGCGCCATCTCGATCGCCGCGGTGATCGCGGTGGCCGCGGGCAACGCGGGGGCCACGAGCCAGGACCTCAAGACCGGGTTCCTCGTCGGCGCCACGCCGCGGCGGCAGCAGCTCGCCATCATGGTGGGCGCGGTGACCTCGGCGCTCGCCATCGGCTGGACCCTCACGCTGCTCAATCAGACCTACACCACGATCCTTCCCGAGCGGCACCCGGGCGTCACGCTCGAGGCCTCGGCGCCCGGCGCGACCGACCGCTCGGTGACCACCCTTGGCGAGCGGATGCAGCACGACGGGAGAGAGTGGGAAGTCGTGCGGGTGAACGTGCCCGTCGAAGGCGTGCAGCCCGGCAAATACCTCATCGACCCCACGAGCCGCGAGGTGGCCTACCTGGTGGACCCCGGGATCGGGGGGCGGGTGCGCGAGCTCGACGGCCGGCCGATCACCAAGCTCGACTCGCCCAAGGCGACGATCATGGCGCTGGTGACCGATGGGATCCTGACCCAGAAGCTCCCCTGGGGCCTGGTGCTGATCGGGGTGTTCCTCACGCTCTCGATCGAGCTGATGGGCCTCCAGTCGCTGCCGATCGCGGTCGGCGTCTACCTGCCGATTTCCACCTCCTCGGCCATGTTCGCCGGCGGCGTGGTGCGCTGGCTGGTAGAGCGCCAGGCGCGCGGGCGCGAGCGGACCATCGCCGAGGTGGAGTCCGGGCCGGGCGTCCTGTTCTCGAGCGGGCTCATCGCGGGCGGCGCGATCGCCGGCATCGCGATCGCCGGGGTCGCCGCGGCGCTGGCGCGCCAGGCCGACGCGGCTCACGTGGCGGCGGCTGACTATCTGGCCCACATCGCGGGGCTGGAGGCCGCGCTCGGTCCGGTGGCCCAGCTCGACCTGGTGGCGCTGGCCGCGTTCGCGGCGATGGCTGCGGTGCTGTACCGCATCGCCCACCGCTGAGCCGTGCCCGCGGCTGCTCCGGCGTCGCCCGCCATCCGTGCGCGGATCATCCACGCCGCGCTCCTCATGGGTATCGTGACCTTCGGGGTGCTGGCCTGGGCCACGCAGGAGCGCTCGCTGCCCGCCGAAGCGCTGCCCCAGCGCCGGGTGCTGTACATCGGCCTGGCCCTGATCAGCGCCGCCCTGTTCGGCGCGGCGATGTTCAGCGTGGCCCGCCTGCCGGCGCCTGCCCGCGGCGAGACCGAAGACGACTGGTGGCGGGCCAATCTGGGCCGCGCGGTCGCCGTCTGGGCGCTGGTGGAGGCACCCACGCTGCTCGGCGTGGTGGCGTACACCCTGACCCGCGACTTCCGCACCCTGCTCGCACCGTTCATCGGCCTGCTGCTCTTCGCCAGCTACCGCCCACGCCGGCTCACGGAGCGCTGAGCGCTCCCCTACCCCCTCGGCCATGACACCCGAATCGCTCGCCTTCCTGAAATCGCTGCTCGACACCCCCGGCCCGTCCGCGTTCGAGGCCGCCCCCGCGCGCGTGTGGCGGACGGAGGCCCAGCGCTTCGCCGACCGGGTCCGGGCCGACGTCGCCGGCAACTCGTTCGCCACGGTCAACCCCGACGGGCGACCCCGCGTGATGTTCGCCGGGCACATCGACGAGATCGGGGTGATGGTGAGCCACATCGATGAGGCCGGGTTCGTCAGCTTCGATACGATCGGCGGGTGGGATCCGCAGGTGTTCGTGGGCCAGCGGGTCACGCTGCTGGGCCGCAACGGTGCGGTCCCCGGGGTCGTGGGCAAGAAGGCCATCCACCTCATGGAAAAGGAAGACCGCGAGAAGGTTTCCAAGGTGGAAGATCTCTGGATCGACATCGGCGCCGCCGACCGCGCCGAAGCCGAGCGCCGGCTCCGGATCGGGGACCCGGGGGTGCTGGCGGCCGGCGTGCTCGAATATCCCAACGGCCGGCTGGTGAGCCGCTGCATCGACAACCGGATCGGCGCCTTCGTCGTCCTCGAGGCGCTGCGGCTGCTGGCGCAGGGCGACCGCCCCGCGGCCGCCGCCACCGCTGTGGCCACCACGCGCGAGGAGATCGCCGCCACGGGCGGCGGGGCGCGCTCGTCGGCCGCGACGCTCGAGCCGGACGTCGCGATCGTGGTGGACGTGACCCATGCGACCGACTACCCCGGCATCGACAAGCGCCGCCACGGCGACTACCGGCTGGGCGGCGGGCCCGTGCTGTCACGCGGGGCGTCGGTGAGCGAGCTGGTATTCGAGCGGCTGGCCGATGCGGCCGAAGCTGAAGGAATCCCGTATACGATCGAGGCCGCCTCACGCGATACCCACACTGACGCCGAGGCGATCTTCAACGCCCACCGTGGCGTGGCGACGGCACTGGTCTCCGTTCCGAATCGCTACATGCACAGCCCCAACGAGATGATCGCGCTGGAGGACCTCGACCGCACGGCGCGGCTCCTGGCCGCCTTCGTGCGGCGGCTCACGCCGGAGACTGAATTCATTCCCCGCTGAGATTACGTAGTATTTTTCCGGCGTATGCCATCACACACACGAGTGCTTCCGGTGCTCGCGCTGCTCGCCATCGCGTGGGCCGCGCGGCTTGATGCGCAGTTCGGGACCCTGCCCCGCGAGGCCCCGCGTCCCGTCGTTCCTCCGATCCTGCCGCTCGACGACATCAGGTTTCTGAGCAGCGACAGCCTGGCCGGCCGGCTCACCGGCACCCCGGGTGCCGACACCGCCGCCGCCTACCTGGCGCGCCGGTTCGGTGCGGTCGGCCTGCAGCCGGCGCCCGGCGGCTGGTTTCAGGCCTTCAGGATCGAGCCGGACGCCCCGGTGGCCCAGCACGCCCGCGTGGGCGGGCTGACGGGTCGCAACGTGATCGGCGTGCTGCCCGGACACGATCCCCGGCTCCGGAACGAGGCCATCATCGTCGGCGCGCACTACGACCACCTGGGTCTCGGCGGCTTCGGCAGCCTGGACCCGGACAGCACGGGCAAGGTGCACAACGGGGCCGACGACAATGCCTCCGGCGCGGCGATGCTGATCGAGATCGCCTCACGGCTCGAGGCCGCGCCGCCGGCCCGGACGGTTGTGTTCATCGCGTTCAGCGGCGAAGAGCTCGGGCTGCTCGGCTCGTCGTACTACGTGAAGCATCCGACCGTGCCGCTCCAGGCCACGGAGGCCATGATCAACCTCGATATGGTGGGGCGGCTCCGGCAGAAGCGGCTCATCGTGTACGGCTCGCAGACGGCCCGCGAGTTCCCTGCCTTGCTCGACTCGCTCAACTGGTACGCGGGGCTCGATCTCAAGACCCGCGGCGACGGGTACGGGCCCAGCGACCAGTCGTCGTTCTACGCCGCGGGCCGGCCGGTGCTGCACGTCTTCACCGACCTGCACGAGGACTATCACCGCACTACCGACGACTGGGAGAAGATCAACGTCCAGGGCTTCGGCCAGGTGGCGAGCTTCACCACGGCGCTGGTGACCGCGCTGGCCAACCGCACCGCGCCGCTCACGCCCGTGTCCGCGCCGGCGCCCACCCCGCCGAGCGGCGCCGCGGCCAGCTCCGGGTACGGGGCCTACCTCGGCACGGTGCCCGACATGGCGGAGAGCCCGGGCGGAGTGCGTCTCGTAGGCGTGCGCGCGGGGAGCCCGGCCGAGAAGGCGGGACTTCGGGGCGACGACATCATTACCCGCATCGGCGGCATGAGCGTGCCCGACCTGCAGGCCATGACCGACGCGCTTCGCAGTCACTCGCCCGGCGACACCGTGGAGATCGTGGTGCGACGCGGCGACACGCTGACCACGCTCCGGGCCACGCTCGGCACGCGCGGGAGCTGATCGTGACCGTGCTCGATGCCGATCGGGTGGTCGCGGCGCTTCGCGGCGCCTTCGCGCGGGAGGCGCCCCGTTCCGAGCTGCTGACCGTGGCCGCGGAGCGGATCCAGGCCGCGGGTCCCCCCTACACCTCGGTCTACCTCTACATGCTGCGCGGCGATGAGCTCGTGCTCGAGGCGTTCGCCGGGCGCGAGACCGAGCACACCCGCATCGCCGTGGGGCAGGGCGTCTGCGGAACCGCGGTGGCGACGGGAAACGACCAGAACGTGCCCGACGTGCGGGCCGTCTCCAACTACATCGCGTGCAACGTGTGGACTCGCTCCGAGCTGGTGGTGCTCATCCGGCGCGGCTCGCTGATCCTCGGGCAGATCGACATCGACAGCGACGTCCCCGCCCCGTTCACCCCCGAGGAAGAAGCCGAGGTCCGCAAGGTGGCCGACGCGCTGGCGGTGCTCCTCTGAGCGAGGAGCTCGTCCGCGTCCGGGACGTAGCGTTGTTCGTGCGGCGGACCGGCACGGGGCCGCCGGTGGTAGTGCTCCACGGCGGCCCGGGTGCCGACCACGGGTATCTGCTGCCCGGGTTCGACGCGCTGGCCGATGGCCGTGAGCTGATCTACTACGACCAGCGCGGCGGAGGGAGATCGCCGGTCGCGCGCGACGTTGCGGTCGGCTGGTCCGAGCAGGTGGCCGATCTCGAGACGCTGCGGCAGCACTGGAACATCGAGAAGCTCACGCTGGCCGGCTATTCGTGGGGCGGGCTGCTCGCGCTGCTCTACGCGCTCGAGCACCCGAACCGCGTCGGCCGGCTCGCGCTGGTGTCTCCCGCACCCACATGGCGAGCCGCCCGCGAGCGGTTCGAGGCCGAGTTCGCCCGGCGCAATCTGTCCCCCGAGCTTCAGGAGGAGCGCCGGCAGCTCAGGGAAAGCGGCCTGCGGGAGCGCGACCCCGCAGCCTACCAGCAGCGGCTGTTCGAGCTCTCCGTTACCCCCTACTTCTTCGACCCCCGAAAGGCCCGGGAGCTCACCCCGTTCCGGATCACCGGCCGCACCCAGAAGGAGGTATGGCAGAGCCTGGGCGACTACAACCTCCGCCCCCGCCTCCCCGAGCTTCGCGCCACTCCCGCCCTCGTCCTCCATGGCGAGAACGACCCCATTCCCATCGCCGCCGCGCGCACCACTGCCGACCTCCTCGGCGCCGAGTTCCACCCCATCCCCGATTGCGGCCACGTCCCCTACGTCGAAGCGTTTGCCAGTTTTCGCCGGATTCTCGAGCCTTTCCTGCCGTAACCATCCGTCCGCCCGTCCGCCCGTGCCCCCGTGCGCCTATCTTCCGACATGACCCGCCCCACCCCCTTCCTGGTCCTCGCGCGCCAGGCAGAGACGGTATTCCCGGCCATCCGGACCGCGCTCGAGCGTGAGGGCCACGACCCGGCCGATCGGGACGCATTCCTCCTCGTCCCGGAAGTCGTCGAGCTGCTGCACGAGCTCCGCCCGGCCGAGGGGCTCGGGGAGGGGATGGACCAGCTCGTGGCGTTCGTTCATCACGGCTATCTCCTCTGGGACGCGGGGATGCACGTCCTTCCGCTCGACGGCGAGCGGCTCTCGGCGCTGCTCGGTGCCGCGCCGGCCGACGCGGCCATGGACGAAGCGCCGGGCGCCTACTACGTGCAGCTCCTCGAGCGCCAGGTCTGGGCGCAGGTCCTTGGCAGCGCCGCCGCGGAGCCGATGGATGGCTGCTTCGTGTACTCCGCCGGCGAGCGGCTCAACGTCCTCGGCATTTTCGGCCTGCGCCCGGGGCGCGACGGGTTCACCGCCGTCGAAGTGGCGGGGCCCAGACCACATGAGCTGCGACGCCCGGACGGCACCCCGCTCTTCTCCGCCGTGCTCACCGGCGGTGAGGCGGCAGGACTCCATTCGCTGGTGGGCGCCGAGGAACTGCTCGAGCTCGGCTGGCGCACGCTGACCGTCGCCGGCGAGACCCCGGTTCCTCAGGAATGACGGACGCGGTCCGGAGCTTCATGGACCGGAAGGCAGTGGCGAGCGTGCTGGAGCAGATCGCCGCCTTCCTCGAGCTCAAGGGAGAGAACCCGTTCCGCATCCGCGCGTTCCGCACCGCCGCGCGGGCGGTCGGCAGCTTCTCGGGCGATCTCCGCGAGGGGCTCGAGGACGGAAGCCTCGCCGCCACCAAGGGCATCGGACCGGCCACGCTCCAGATCGTCTCCGAGATCGTCGCCACCGGCCGCGCGAGCATGCTCGAGGAGCTGCGCGAGCAGATCCCGCCCGGGCTGGTCGAGATGCTCGCCATCTCCGGGCTCGGCATCGCCAAGATCCGGCAGATCCACGACGTGCTCGACATCGACTCGGTCCCCGAGCTGGAGGCCGCCGCTCTCGACGGCCGCCTCGCACGGCTGCCGCGGTTCGGTCCCAAGACCTCCGAGAACATCCTCAAGGGCATCGCGTTTCTCCGGCAGGCGAGTGCGTTCCGGCTCTCGCACCACGCCGCCGACGAGGCCGAGGGGTTGCGCGCCGCGCTGGAGCGGCTGCCGGGCGTGCTCCAGGCGGTGGTGGCGGGCGACGTGCGCCGGCGCGCCGAGGTGGTCCGCGATCTCGTCATCGTGATCGTGTCCGAGTCGCCGCCCGACGAGCTGTTCCGGCGCCTGGGCCAGCTCCCGGGAGTCCACGAGTTCGCGGGGCAGGACGACCGGCGCATGACCCTGCGCTTCGCCGGCGGCGCCAGCGCCCAGCTCATCGTGACGCCGCCGGTCAATGCCGGCGCCGTGCTGGTCCAGGCCACCGGCAGCGACGCGCACCTGCACGAGCTGGCGGCGCATGCGGCCGGACGCGGTCTCACGCTCACGGGCGCGGCGCTCTGGCGCGGCAGCACGTTCGTTCCGACACCCGACGAGCCCGCCTTCTACGCCGCCCTCGGCCTCGAGTTCATCCCGCCCGAGCTGCGCGAGGGCGGAGGCGAAGCGGCCGCGGCAGCGGCGCACGCGCTCCCGCGACTGCTCGAGCGCGGCGACCTGCGCGGATTTCTCCACTGTCATACCCGCTATTCCGACGGCTCCTCGACGGTCGAGGAGCTGGCGCTCGCCTGCCGGAGCGCGGGCTACGAGTACGCCGGCATCACCG
This sequence comes from Gemmatimonadales bacterium, assembly GCA_036377715.1. Classification (GTDB taxonomy): domain Bacteria; phylum Gemmatimonadota; class Gemmatimonadetes; order Gemmatimonadales; family GWC2-71-9; genus CAVVWJ01. Next base: position 26,830 of record DASUXW010000125.1, on the reverse strand, counting down.
ACCACAGCCAGGCGGCCGCGTACGCCGGCGGGCTCAAGCCCGACGACCTCCGGCGCCAGTGGGACGAGATCGACGAGCTCAACGCGCGGCTCGACGGGATCCGGGTGCTCAAGAGCGTCGAGGCCGACATCCTGCAGGATGGGCGCGTCGACTTCGATGAATCCATCCTCGCGGGGCTCGACTTCGTGATCGCCTCCGTGCACAGCCGCTTCAACATGGGCGAGCGGGAGATGACCGCGCGCATGCTCGCGGCGATGGACAACCCCTATCTCACGATCATCGGCCACCCCACCGGCCGGCTGCTGCTCTCGCGCGATCCGTACGGCCTGGACCTCGATGCCGTGATCGAGAAGGCGGCGGCCACCGGCGTGGCGCTCGAGATCAACGCCGACCCGCATCGGCTGGACCTCGACTGGCGCGTGCTGCGACGGGCTCGAGCCCGGGGCGTCGCGATCTCGATCGGCGCGGACGCGCACAGCGCGGCGGGCATCGCCAATGTGGAGTACGGCGTGGCCGTCGCGCGCAAGGGCTGGCTCGGTCCCGGCGACGTCCTCAACACGCTGCCCGTCGACGCCTTTCTCGCCCGGGCGGCGGGTCGGAGGGCCGGCTGAGCGCGCGCAGGTCGCCGCGCAAATCCGATGCGGCCGCCGAGCGGCGGCGGACCGGCGGCTTCCCGCCGCGGCGCACGCGCGACGCGCCCACGCGGGCGCCGAAGATTTTCGCGCGGCTGCACGCGGCCTATCCCGACGCGCACTGCGAGCTCGACCACCGGAACGCCTTTCAACTGCTCTGCGCCACCATCCTCTCGGCGCAGTGTACCGACGCGCGGGTCAACCTGGTGACACCGGTGCTGTTCGCCCGGTATCCCACCGCGAAGGCGCTGGCGCGCGCCAAGCCGCCCGACGTCGAGGAGATCATCCGGTCCACCGGCTTCTTCCGGAACAAGACGAAGAGCCTCATCGGGATGGCGCAGGCCCTCGTGGCGGATCACGGGGGTGAGGTCCCGCGGACCATGGAGGAGCTGCGGCCGCTTCCGGGTGTCGGGAGAAAGACTGCCAACGTGGTACTCGGCAACGCGTTCGGGATGAACGAGGGGATCACCGTGGATACCCACGTGGCCCGGCTGAGCCGGCTCCTGGGCCTCACGGACCATGAAGACCCACTCAAGATCGAGCAGGATCTGATGCAGCTCTTCCCGCGAAAGGACTGGGCCCTCCTCTCCCACCTGTTGATATTTCACGGACGGCGCGTGTGCATCGCCCGACGGCCCCGCTGCGAGGAGTGCGTGGTGTCGGACCTGTGCCCCTCGTCGAGAGTATAGCGGGCAAGGAACTTGCTCGAAGGGACAGCGGGCGTACCCTTGAAGGCCGCCCTCTCCCAAGATGTAACACACTGTCAATCATGAGTTTGTCTCATGGAGCCGCCGGTGGATCAGCGCGTTGAGCGGACTGCGCTCCTCTCGCACTTCGACGCGCCGGACGGGGGCTCGCCGCGCCGCGTCCTGGTGGTGGCGCCGCAGCCGTTCTATGAGGACCGCGGCACCCCCATCGCATTGCGACAGGTGCTCGAGGCGCTGGGCGAGCTCGGGCGGCCGGTGGACCTCCTCACCTACCCGGTCGGGACGGACGTCGCGGTCCCGGGCCTCCGCATCTTCCGCTCGGCCAACCCGCTCGCCTACCGGACCGTGCCGATTGGGCTCTCGGTGCGGAAGCTGGTCCTCGACGGACCGCTGTGCATGGCCCTGGCGCGGAGGCTGACGTGCGAGCGCTATGCGTGCGTCCATGCCGTCGAGGAGGCGGCCTTCCCGGCCGCGGTGCTCGCGCGACGCCACGGGATCCCCCTGCTCTACGACATGCAGTCGAGTCTCGCCGAGCAGCTCGTGCGGCTCGGGCCGTTCGGCTGGGGGCCCGTCCCCGGCGCGCTGAACGCGATGGAGCGCTGGCTGATCAGGCAGGCGGCGCTGGTGGTCACCAGCGCGGGGCTGGCGTCCCGGGTGCGCGAGAGCGTACCGGACGTGCCGGTGCGCGAGTGGATGTTCCCGAGCGCGCCCGCCGATCCCGCGCCGGTGGTGGTGCAGTCGCTGCGCGAGGACCTCGGGATCTCCGGGCTCGGGCCGGTCGTGCTCTACAGCGGATCGTTCGAGTCCTATCAGGGGCTGCCCGAGCTGATCGGGGCCATCCCCGCGGTTCGCGCGCAGGTGCCGGGCACCACGTTCGTCCTGGTCGGCGCGGACCGAGCCAACGGGCTCGTCGCCCATACCGGTGCCGAGCCGCTGGTGGCCGGCGGCGCGCTGCGCATCGTAGACCGGCAGCCGCGCGAGCGCATGGCGGCGTATCTGGCGCTGGCCGACGTGCTCGTCTCGCCGCGCGCGTACGGCGGCAACCTGCCGCTCAAGATCTTCGACTACCTGGCGGCCGCGCGTCCCATCGTGGCCACCGACATCCCCACGCACCGGACGGTGCTGAGCGATGACCGCGCGGTGCTCGTGGCCCCCCGGACCGACGCCATTGCCGGCGGGATCCTGAGCGTGCTCACCGATCCGGCGCGCGCGCGTCGCCTGGCTCGGGCGGCCGGGCAGTACGCGGAGACGCACTTCGGCTGGCGTGGGTTCGTGCGCTCCGTCGACGAGCTGTACGCGGAAGTGGAGCGGCATGAGCTCGTCGGACGCTGAACGAACCGCATCGGTAATCATCCCGGCGCGTGATGCGGCCGGGTCGATCGCGCCCCTGATAACCGCGGTCCGGCGGCAGCAGCCGACGGGTTGGAGCGTAGAGATCGTCGTCGTGGACGACGGCTCCTCCGACGGGACTGCCGATGCCGCCCGTGCCGCCGGGGCAACCGTCGTCGAGCTCGGCGCGAGGTCGGGCGGCGGCAACCCCGCGGCCGCCCGGAACCGGGGCGCCATGGCCGCGCAGGGCGACCCGCTCGTGTTCCTCGACGCCGACTGCATGCCCGCCGACGACTGGCTCGCGCGGCTGCTCGCGGGCCATGACGCGGGCGCGGCCGTCGTGGGCGGCGCGCTGGATCTGCCGCCCGGCCTCCCGCTCATGGCGCGCTGCGACTACTACTGCGGCTGGTACCACGTCCACTCGCGCCGGCCGGCGGGAGCGGTTCCCAACCACCCACCCGGCAACCTGAGCGTCCGGCGCGGGGAGTTCGCGCGAACGCGCGGCTTCACCGAAGCCCAGCCCGTCGCGTACGCCCACGAGGAGCTCGGGTGGCAGGCGGAGGTGCGCCGGCGCGGCGGACGCATCGTCTTCGAGCCCCGGGCGGTGGTATACCACTACAATCGGCCGGGGTTCGGAAACCTGCTCCGCCGCAACTACCGCTGGGGCTTCAGCGCCATCGAGAGCAAGGCCGGCACCGGGGCGGCGAGGCTGGCGTGGGTGTACGATCATCCGATCCTGCTGGTGGTCGCCGGCCTGCCCCTCGCGCTGGCGACGACCGGCTACGTCGCGGCCTGCTGGGTGCGCGCCGGTGTGCTCGAGCCGCTGCTGATGCTGCCGGCCGTGCTCGCCGCGCGGGTCGCCTGGTCCGCGGGGCTCGTCGCGGGCGGACTGCGCTGGCTCCGGTACGGCACGGCCGCCGCCGAACAGCGGCCGCGATGGGAATGATCCGCTCCACGGCCGCGGTGTGCACCCACGCCCGCCCGGCGCAGCTCGCGCGCGCGCTAGCGTCGCTCGAATCGCAGCGGCCGCCCGCGCACGAGATCCTCGTGGTGGACAACGCGCCGCCCGACGACGCGACCCGCGCCCTCGTGGCCGAGCGCTTTGCCGGTGTTCGCTACGTCCGCGAGCCCGCGCAGGGGCTCGACTTCGCCCGCAACCGCGCCCTCGCGACGGCGAGCGGCGACGTGGTCGCGTTCCTGGACGACGACGCGGTGGCGTGCGACGGCTGGCTCGCCGCCCTCACCGCGGTGTTCGAGACCGACCGGTCGGCGGCGGTCTGCACCGGCCGGGTCGAGCCCCTCGGCGTGGGCACCGAGGGCGAGCGGGTCTTCGAGGCCAACGGCGGCTTCTCCCGCGGGCTGCGCCCTATCCGGCTCCCGGCCGACGCCGCCGAGCCGCTGCACGGCCGCCCGGCGCCGCTCATCGCGTGGGCGGTCAGCGTCGGCAGTGGGTGCAGCTACGCCGTCCGCCGCACCACCGCGCTCGCGCTCGGCGGCTTCGACGAGGCGCTGGATCTCGGCCCCAGCCTGCCGGGCGGCGGCGACCACGACCTCCTGTGGCGCGCCCTCCGCGCCGGCCACACCGTGGTGTACGAGCCGGCCGCGGTGGCCCGGCACGAGCACCGCGAGGCGGCCGAAGGGGTCTACGCGCAGGTGGTCGGCCACCAGCGCGCCCTGCTCGCGTTCCTGATGAAGCACGTCGCCGGGGCCGACGGCGGCCGCGGCCCCCTGGCCGGCTATCTGGCGTGGCGGCTGATGAAGCCCGGCGTGCGGCTCGCGCGCCGCGCTGTCGGACGGGACCCGCTCCCCGCGCCGGTGCTCGTGCGCATGTGGTGGAACTGCTGGGCGGGTCTGGCGGCGTACCCGCGGGCGCGCCGGCTGGCGCGGTCCCGTCGCGAGAGCGCGCGCGCATGAGCGCCGTCGCGACCGATCGCGGCGCGTTCCCGCGCGTCCGGCAGGTGTGGCGCTACCGGGAGCTGCTGCGCGGGCTCGTGGTCCGCAACCTCAAGGTCAAGTATCAGCGCTCGCTGCTCGGCTTCGTGTGGACGCTGGTCAACCCGCTGCTCACCGTGGCCATCCTGGTGGTGGTGTTCAGCCACGTGGTCCGCATCCAGGTGCCGAACTACTGGGCGTTCCTGCTGAGCGGCTATTTCGTCTGGAACTTCACCCTGCAGACGCTCAGCACCGGCACCTGGATCTTCGCCGAGCACTCACGGCTCACCCGCAGCGTGGCGTTCCCGAGCGAGCTCCTGGTCTTCAGCGCGGCCGGGTCGCGGCTGATCGAGTTCCTGGCGGAGATCGCGATCATCCTGGGGCTGCTGATCGTGCTGCACCATCACGGGGTGCCGTCGAGCTATGCGCTCGTGCCGGTGCTGATCGTGCTTCAGGTGGTGCTGGCCGTGGGGCTCGCGCTGCCGATCGCGACGCTGTCGGTGTTCTACTACGACATCCACCACGCGCTGCCGATCGCGCTCACCTCCCTGTTCTATCTCTCGCCGGTCTTTTATCCGGCGAGCATGGTGCCCGTGGAAATGCAGCCGTTCTATTTCCTCAACCCGTTCGCCGGCCTGCTCACGCTCTACCACGAGGTGGTGTATGCCGGCCACTGGCCGGAGGCGTCGCTCCTGGCCGGGACCGCCGCCGCGGCCGCCCTGGTGTGGGTCATCGGGTATGCCGTTTTCCACAGCTACGCCGCGAGCTTCGCCGAAATTGTCTGAGCCGGCGCCGGTCATCGAGCTTCGGGACGTCTCGAAGCGCTTCTACTTCTACGAGCACCGGACCCGGTCGCTCCGCGAGTGGTTCATCCGCCGCGTCCTGCGCCGGCCGCTGCACGTCCGCCGCGCGGCGTTCTCCCTGCGCGATCTGAGCCTGCGGGTGGCGCCCGGCGAGGCCGTGGCGCTGCTGGGGCCGAACGGCTCGGGGAAGAGCACGGTGCTCCGGCTGGTGGGCGGGATCTACCGGCCGACCTCGGGCACGATCGTGACCCGCGGTCGCATCACGGCCGTGATCGAGCTGGGCGCGGGGTTCCACCCCGAGCTCACGGGCGCGGAGAACATCCGCCTCTATGCCGCGGTGCTGGGGCTGACTCGGCGCGAGCTCGCGGCGCACTACGACGACATCGTCGAGTTCGCCGGCATGGGCGACTCGCTCGACACCCCGCTCAAGTACTACTCCAGCGGCATGGAGGCGCGGCTCGCGTTCGCGGTAGCGGTCTGCCTCGATCCCGCCATCCTGCTGCTCGACGAGGTGCTCGCCGTGGGCGATGCCGAGTTCCGCGCCCGCTGCCTGGCGCGGCTCCGCAGCTTCCGCGACCGGGGCGGCGCGCTCATGCTGGTCTCGCACGAGCTCGATCAGGTGCGCGCGGTGTGCACCCGCGGCGTGTGGCTCGATCACGGCCGGGTGGTGCTCGACGGGGACATCGAGCAGGTGCTCGCGGCCTATGCGGCCGCCGGGGCCCTGGAGCCGGTGTGAGAGGGGACACGATGCGTCACGATCCGCTGGTCTCGGTGGTCATGCCGTGCCTCAACGAGGAGGCGGCGATCGGCGCCTGCATCGAGAAGATCCGGCGTACGCTGGATGCGGCCGGCATCGCGGGCGAGATCGTGGTCTGCGACAACGGGTCCACCGACGACTCCGTGGCCATCGCCGAGCGGATGGGCGCGCGCGTGGTCCATCAGCCGGAGCGCGGCTACGGCAACGCGTATCTCAAGGGCTTCGACAGCGCGCGCGGCCGCTACCTGGTGATGGGCGACGCCGACGACACCTACGACTTCACCATGATCCCCGAGTTTCTCCGGGCGCTCGATGGTCACGACTTCGTCACCGGCAGCCGCTACCTCGACGGGGGCGACGCCCACATCTCGCCGCTCCACCGCTGGTTCGGGAATCCCGCGCTGACCCGGATCCTCAACCTGCTCTTCGGCACGCGGTACACCGACGTCTACTGCGGATTCCGCGCGTTCTCGCGCGAGGCGTACGACGCGATCCGCCCGGTGAGCCCGGGGATGGAGTTCAACCTCGAGTTGGCGATCAACGCCGGGCTCGCGGGGCTCAGGGTCAAGGAGCTTCCCATCGTGCTCGCGCCCCGGAAGGGCGAGTCCAAGCTGCGCACCTTCCGCGACGGCTGGCGCAGCCTGCGCATGATGCTGCTCTACTCGCCCAACAAGCTCTTCCTCGCCCCCGGGGCGACGCTGCTGGTCACGGGCATGCTGCTCCACCTGGCGGTGCTGCTCGGGCTGGTGCGCTTCGGCGGCCGGCCGGCGTCCGGCGTCACCGCCGTGTTCGCGACCATCTTCAGCGTCGTGGGGTTCGAGATCCTGAGCCTCGGCCTCCACACCAAGACCTACTCGTGGACCCGCCGCTTCGACAGCGACAACCCCGCGCTGTCGGCGTTCTACCGCCGGTTCAAGCTGGAAACCGGACTCGTGCTCGGCGCCGCCCTGATGCTGCTCGGCGGTGCGATTCTCGTGGCCATCGTGGCCGAGTGGATGAGGTCCGACCTGCTACCGCTGCCCCACCCCGAGTGGGCCTCGTTCGCCGCGACGCTGGTCATCATCGGATGCAGCACGCTGTTCTCGTCGCTGTTCATCTCCGCCATGTCCATCAGCCGGCCGCGGGACCACGCGTGACGCACGGCAGCGTGCCGGCCTGGGGACGTGCGGACCGCGACTGCCTCGCGGCCCTCGTCCTGCTGGCGGTGGCGCTCTGGCTGCCGCGCCTCCGCGGCCCACTCGACCTGCGGTACGATGCCGGGGTGTACTACATCCTGGGCACCTCGCTCGCGGACGGCCGCGGGTACCGTCTGCTCAACGAGCCCGGCGCCATCGAGGCGATCCAGTATCCACCCCTGCTACCGGCGGTGGGCGCGCTGGTCGAGCGCGCCGCCGGCACCGACGACCCGGCGGTGGCGGGCCACTGGCTGCGCCTCGGCAGCGTCCTGCTCTACGCCGGGTACGCCGCCGCGGCGTACCTCCTCTGCCGCCGCTTCGTCTCGCCCGGGTACGCCGCGCTCGCGGCGGCGCTCACGGTCATCCACAGCCATACCGTCTTTCTCTCCGATTTCTTCGCCGCCGACGTCCCGTACGCGTTCGTGAGCACGCTCGCCGTGGCGATCGGCGGCGGGCCGGCCCTGGGCCTCCTGGCGGTCGCGGCGTACGGGCTCCGCTCCGCGGGGATCGCGCTGCTGGCGGCGTGGGTGGGCGAGAGCGTGCTGCGACGGCGCGTCCGGGGGGCCGCGCTTCGGGGCGCCGTCGCCGCGGCCGCCGTGCTGGCCTGGCAGGGCTACACGGCGCACGTGAAACGGTCGGCCGAGTACGCCCACCCGGCCTACCCGTACCAGCGCGCCGACTACCAGTTTTACAATGTCGGCTACGTGGAAAACATGTGGTACGTGGACCCGTTCCGGCCCGAGCTGGGACGGCTCACCGGCCACGGGGTCCTCGACCGGATGTTCACCAATCTCGCCGGGATGCCGATGTCGGTGGGAGAGGGCGTGAGCGTGCATCGGGGCTGGTGGCACGGCGAGGTGGACAAGCTCGACGCTCGGCTGGGCGTGCGGCTGCCCTATGCGGCGGCCGACGGGGCGATGATCGCGCTCTGCATCCCGGTGCTGGCGGGGCTCGTGCTGCTGGCACGCCGCGGCGCGCGGCTGCTGGTGCTGTACGTCGCCGCGTCGCTCGTGCTCATCGCGATCACGCCCTGGCCCGTCCAGTTCGTGCGCTACCTGGTGCCGCTCACCCCGTTCGTGACGCTGGCGGTGGTCCTGCTGCTCGCCACCAGCGCGCGCTGGGCCGCCGCGACCCGGTCATGGCGCTGGCGCGCGCTGACGGGCGTGCTTGCGGGTACCACGGCGCTGATCGGCGCGCAGCAGCTGCTCACCCTGGGCCGCTCGATCGTGAAGTATCCCAGCCCGGCGGTGTTCACCGACCGCGCCGGGGCGCGGCACGACTACCGGTTGTTCTTCTACGATCGCTTCTGGCGTCTGCACGACGAGGGGCTCGACTGGCTGGCGCACCGGGCGCGGGCCGGCGAAGTGATCGCCACCTCGACCCCGCACTGGGCCTATCTCCGTACCGGGCTTCCGGCCGTGATGCCCCCCTACGAGGCCGACGCGTCGCGCGCGGCGGCGCTGCTGGACTCGGTCCCGGTCACGTATGTGGTGGTGGATCAGCTCAGCTTTCTCGACGTGGGCCGGCGCTACACGGTGCCGGCCATCGAGCACGAGCCCGAGCGGTGGCGGCTGATCTACTCGGTGAACGACAGCGGGCCGAGGATCTACCGTCGCACCGGCGTCAGGCCGAAGTAAGCCACTGACGCGCTGCCGATGCGGCGCTCGCCGAGCAGGCTGGCGTGCGCGCGCAGCCACTCCTCCTCGGGGGCAGGCTCGCCGACGTCGTGGACCCGCACGAAGGCGACGCGCGGGTGGCCGGCCACCAGGGCTTCGATGTCCTCGGGCACGCGTCGTCGGCCGAGCTGCCCGACCCAGGCCGCGATGGGGACGTCCGCCTCGAGATACCGCGCGACGCCCAGCACGCCCGATGGGATGGAGTGGACCAGGACGAGGTCGCCGGGACGCGACCAGCGACCGACCGCCCGGGCCGACTCGCTGTAGGCCTCGCCGGTGTGGTGGCGACTGCCTACGACCGTGAAGAGGCCGGGGGTCCAGAGCACGACGAGCAACGCCAACGCACCCGCGGCGACGCGCGGCCGCAGGGCGCTCAGCGCGAGCGCCACGAGCAGCATGGCGGCCGGAAAGCCCGCGAGCGCGTAGCGGTTGATGAGCGAGGTGAAGGTGCCTCGGAGCAGGTCGAAGACGACGGGCCCGATGCATGCCGCGAGCACCCAGAGCCACACCAGCTCCCGGCCCCGTTCGAGCACGGCCCGGCGGCCGCGCCGGAGCAGGGCGAGGCCCGCGAGCAGCACGAGCACGGCGGCGGCCTTGTCGGTCCATCCCGGTGGCCGCCACTGCCCGTGGCCCGAGACGAGGCCCCAGCCGAGCTTGATCGGCGCCTTGAGCAGGTCGGCCGGCACCGGCAGCCCGTCGAGCCAGTGGCCGGTGACACGCCAGCGGGCGAGGCTGTCGGGCAGCAGCCGGTACCATGGAAATACCAGCGCGGCGGTCATGACCACCGCGGCCACGACCGCGATGCGCGGACAGCGCCCCGGACGCAGCACGAGCCAGAGGACGCACGCGGCTAACACGAAGACGTAGAAGTAGTGGGTCAGGAATCCGGCCGCCGCGACGAGGCACCACAGCGAAAGCATGCCGGTGCCTCCCCGGTCATGCAGGCGGAAGGTGAGCCACGCCGTCAGCGTCGAGAGAAACCAGAGCAGCGCGTACATGCGCGCCTCGACGGCGTAGTAGATCCCGACCGGCGCGAGGGCGAAGAGGATGCACGCGAGCAGCGCCACGCGCGGTCCCGCGACGCGCCGGCCGACCAGCCAGAGCAGCGGCATGGTGGCCAGCGCCCAGAAGACCGAGCTGAGGTGGAGCGCCAGATCGCTGGTGCCGAAGAGCCGGGTCCACCCGGCGAGCATCAGGTAGTAGAGCGGCGGGCTCGTATCCGACAGCAGCACCGCGCGCACGACGCGGCCCGCGCCGGCCGGCGGCTCGTCATGCTCGAGGTAACGTCGGAAGACGTCGGGCGCCACCGCCTGCGGCGGCTCGACGAAGTCGCCGAGCGCGGGCACCGCGGCATCCGCCGGGTGCTCGAGACTGTGGCCGGTGGCGACGGCGAGCGAGAACAGCTCGTCCGCCCACAGCTCCTGGCGCACCGCGGGCGCGAGGCGCAGCAGGGCCGCGGCCGCGAGAACGACCAGCAGTGCCTTCACGGAGGAGGTCTCCCGATGGGTTCAGAGCGCGGTGCAAGATAACCTCTCCGTCGGGGCGGGGCGGCTCGGCCGCCGCGACCTGCCGTGCCTCGCGGCCGTGCTGCTGCTCTGGCTGGCCGTGTGGGCGCCGCGGCTCTCCGGACCCATCGACTTCCGGTGGGACGCGAGCACGTATTTCGTGCTCGGCACCTCCCTCGCGGAAGGCCGGGGCTATCGGCTGCTCAACGAGCCGGGCGAGATCGAGGCGGTGCAGTACCCGCCGCTGCTGCCGGCGGTGGTCGCGATGCACGAGCGGGCGCTGGGCACCTCCGACTACGCGGTGGTGGGCACATCGCTCAGGATCTGCTACTTCCTGCTCTCGGGCGCCTATCTCCTGGTGGCGTACGCCGTCGTGCGCGGATGGCTGGAGCCGCCGCTCGCGATGCTCGCGGTGGCGGGGACCGGTCTCTCGTTCTACAGCTTTCTGTATCCCTCCGATTCGCTGTACGCGGAAGTACCCTTCGGGCTGCTCGCGATGACGTTTCTCCTCTGTCTCGGACGCGCGACGCGTCCCGGCTGGGGCCTCGCGGCCGGGGTGGTCGCCGGGGCCGCGTACCTGCTGCGGACCGCGGGTATCGCGCTGCTCGCGGTCTGGGTGCTCGAGAGCGCGCTCCGCCGGCGCTTTCGCCAGGCCGCATTCCGCACCGCCGCGGCCGCGCTCCCCGTGCTGGCGTGGCAGCTGCACATCGCGCGAGTGACCAACAGCCCGGCCTGGCACGAGCCGGCATACCCGTATCAGCGCGCCGCGTACTACTACTCGAACGTCACCTACGGCGAGAACAGCCGGCTGGTGGACCCGTTCCGCCCGGAGCTCGGCACCACCTCGTCGGGCGGCCTCGCGGAGCGCGTCGGGCGCAACCTGCTCGTCCTGCCGCGCAGCATCGGGGAGAGCGCCTGGATCGCCGTGGCCAGCGGGCCGTACCTCGTGGACAAGGTTTATGGCGCGCTCGGTGCCCGCCAGGCGCAGCCCCCGCGCAGCGCGCTGCTCGCCGTGACCGGCGGACTCGTGGCGCTGCTCGGCGCCGCCGCGCTGGCCGGGGCCGTACTGCTGCTCCGGCGAGGGGAGCGGCTCCTCACGCTCTTCTATGGCATCTGCCTCGCCATGATCGTGCTGACGCCGTGGCCCAGCCAGTTCTGGCGCTACCTGGCGCCGCTCACGCCGCTCTCCTGGTTGTTCGTCATCGTGACGCTCGGCGCCGCCGCGCGCGGGCTCGCGCGTCGTGGCCGCCCCGCGGCGGCGGCCGCCCTCGCCGTCCTGCCGCTTGCGGCGGCGCTGCTGGTGCAGACGGCGGCCGCCGCCGGATACCTGCGCGGTCTGCTGCCCATCAGCTACTACGCGGCCGACGGCACCGAGCACCGCGACCGGCTCCTCACGTACGAGCCGGTCTGGCACGCCCTCGACCCCGCGCTCGAGTACGTGCGCCGCCACGCGGCACCGGCCGACGTAGTGGCGACCTCGGTACCGCACCTGGCCTTTCTCCGGACCGGGCACCGGGCGGTCCTGCCGCCGCTCGAGCCCGATCCCGACACCGCGTCGCGCTATCTCGACGCGGTCCCCGCATCCTGGCTGGTCCTCGACGAGCTGGGACTGCCAGGGATTTCGGAGCGCTACGCCGCCCCCGTAGTGCGCCGCCACCCGCAGGCGTGGCGGCTGGTGTGGACCACGCCGGGCACCGGGGTGCGCGTGTACCAGCGGGTGCGCCCATGAGCGCATCGCTGCGTACGACCCGTCCGCCGGCCGCCGCGACCGTCGCCTGGGGTGCGCTGGCGGTGATGCTCCTGGCCGCCCTGATCTTTCTCCGGGTGTACGCCAGCAACGTCCCCTCCTGGGACGACTGGGACATGGTGCCGACGCTCACGCACAATCAGCCGGTCACCTGGGACTGGCTCTGGTCGCAGCACAACGAGCACCGCGTGCCGCTTCCCCGTCTCGTCTTCCTCGGGCTGAACCGCGTGTTCGGGGTGGACATGCGGGTCACCATGTACTTCGACGTGCTGGTCATGGCGGCGCTCGCGGCCGCGATGATCCTCGCGGCCGCGCGCCTCCGCGGCCGGGGCGGCGCGGCCGACGCCTTCTTCCCGCTCGCCCTGCTCAACGTCGGGCAGGCCGCCAACCTGCTCTGGGGGTGGCAGCTCCAGTTCTTCGCGTCGGTGGCCCTGGCCTGCGTGGCGCTGATCGCCATCGTGCGCGCGGGGCAGAGCATGCACGTGCGGACCGCGGCCACGGTGGCCGGCGGGTGCGCCCTGCTGCTGCCGCTCTGCGGCGCCAACGGGCTCGGCATGGTGCCCGCGCTGGCCGCCTGGCCGCTGGCCCTCGCGCTCCTGCCGGAAGCCTGGACCGGCGCGCCGCGCGCCCGCGGTGACCGCGTGCTCCTCCTGCTCGGCGGGGCGGCGCTGGTACTCACGGTGGTGTACTTCATCGGCTGGGAGCCGGTGCCGTATCACCCGAAGAGCCGCAGTATCGAACAGACGCTCAAGACCGCGGTGCAGTTCGCCACCATCGGACTCGGCCCCGCGACCCGTGGGCCGTGGCCCGTGTCCGGCCTCCTCACCGTCGCCGGGTTCGCCGCGTCGGCGGGGCTGCTCGCGCGGGTCTGGCGCGAGAAGCCGGGCGAGCGGGCGCGGGCCGGCGGCCTCCTGCTCTTCCTGGCCGCGCTCGGCTCGCTGGCGCTCGGGCTCGGGCTCGGACGGGACGGCTTCGAGACCCGCTACGTCACGCTCGCCGTGCCGGCCTGGTGCACGGCGTACTTCGCCTGGTCGCTCTACGGCGGACGTACGGCCGCGCTGGCCCGCGGAACGCTCGCCGTCGCGGCACTGGGCGCGCTGTGGGGCAATACCACGTTCGGTCTGGGCTACGCCCGCGAGCTCCGCGGTGAGCTGGGCGCGTTCGAGCGCGACCTGGCGGCCGGCGTCCCGCTCCATGAGCTGCTGCACCGCTACGGCCCGTGGCTGCACCCGCATCAGGACGTGCCGGGCCGCTATCTCCCGATGCTCGCGCGCGCCAGGGTGGGCGGGTACGCCGCGCTGCGGGAGGACTCGACGATGCGTGCCGTGCCGCTCGAGCTCCGGCCGGTCGAGGCCACCGAGCTGGTCTGGCACGACAGCACGGCGCGTGTGGCGGGACCGCGGCCGGCGCTCCTGTTCCGCCTGCCGCACGATCGCTACGTCGCCGGACTGCGGCTCCGCTATCGCTATCGGAGCGACGACGGGACGCTGCCCTACATCGGCCTGCGCTGGAAACGCGGGGGGGATTCGACGTTCGTCCCCGACCGCTTCTACAAGTACTCCCCGACCGGCGACCGCGCCCATTGGGAGCGCGGCACCTGGGACGCGGTCGGCGACTCCGCCACCACCATGACCGTCTGGATCTCCGACACCATCGGCGAGGTCGGGATCACCCCCGACTTCCGGCCGGCGGATTTTCGCATCGTCGAGCTCTCGCTGCTGGTCCCGGGAGACGAGCCGTGAGCGCGCCCTCGGTCGTGGTGCTGGGGGGCGGCCTGTCCGGGATCGCGACGGCGTACACCCTCGCGCGCGCGGGCGTCACCGACATTACGCTGATCGAGCGGGGGCCGACGCTCGGCGGTCTGGCCGGGAGCTTCGAGCAGGACGGGCATTTCTACCCGCTCGGCTACCATCACATTCTGCACCGCGACCGACCGCTGCTCTACTTTCTCGATCTGATCGGTGCCCTGCCGGCGGTCCGCTGGCGTCGCGTCCGGATGCTCTTCCACCTGGGCGCGCGCGCCTACGACCTCGGCTCACCGCTGGGATTCCTCGCGTTTCCCATGTCGCTCAGGGACAAGGCGGGGTTCGTGCGCCTGATGCTCCACGCGTTCGACAAGCCGGACTGGTCGGACTGGCAGGACCGGAGCGCCGCGGACCTGGTGGACCACTACGCGGGCAGCGGCGCCCGCCGGGCGCTGTTCGAGCGGCTCACCCGGCTCAAGTTCGAGTTGCCGTGCGATGAAGTGAGCGGCGCGTGGCTCGGCGCCCGGCTCCATTACCGCGAAGGCTCCGCGCCGCTGGGCTACATCCCCGAGGCCAACTGGACCAAGGTGCTGTGCGACGGAGTCACCCGGCTCCTGGCCGAGCAGGGCGTAAAGGTGCGGCTCGCGACCGCGGTGGAGCGCCTGGTGTCCGGCGGCGGCCGCCTGCGCGAAGCCGAGCTGAGCACCGGCGAGCGCGTGGGCGCCGATCTGTTCGTGAGCACGGTGCCGACGGAGGTGTACGTCCGTCTCGCGGGCGGCGACCATACCGCCGAGCTCGAGCGCATCCGCTACTCCGCGCTCATCTCGGTGGTCTGCGCCACCCGACAGGCGGTGGACCCGCGGACGTACTGGATCAACCTGGCCTCGCTCGATCGCACCGCGTGCGGCATCTTTCTGCTGAGCTCGCTCAATCCGACCATCGGCCGCCCGGGCGACAGCTGCGTCAACTTCGTGACCCATCTGCGAGGCCGCGACCGGCCGCTCTTCCGCGCATCCGACGACGAGCTCCTCGCGAGCTACCGGAAGGACTTTCGCGCCGTGTTCGGCTTCGACCTCGAGCCGTTCTGGACCCACGTCGCCCGCGTGCCGATGTACTCCCCGGTGTTCCGGCGCGGCTTCCGGAACCCGCCGGTGCGGAGCGAGGAGTGGCCGAACGTGTACTTCGCGGGGAACTACCGGAGCTTCCCGTCCATCGTGTCCACCGGCACCGCGCTCGGATCCGGGCTCGAGACCGCGGGAGCGATTCTCGCCGATCTGGGTATGCAGACCGATCTGCCCTCGAGCGCTGCCGGGTTCCGGCTCGGCGCGATGCCCCGTGGCTGAACCCAACGCGCGGGAGACCCCATGACGACCGCCGAGCTGGCGCCGCTTCGGGCCGCAACCCGGGCACGAGCCCTGGTCCAGGTGCTCCGGCCTCACCAGTGGGTGAAGAACCTCCTGGTGTTCGTCCCCGTGGTACTCGACCACAAGCTGTTCCACCCCGAGACCATGGCCCGGGCGGCTACGGCGTTCGCGGCGTTCTGCTGCGCCGCCTCCAGCGCGTACGTGCTCAACGACCTCCTCGATCGCGAGGCCGACGGCCGCCACCCCACCAAGCGCCAGCGGCCCTTCGCGGCGGGTACGCTGAGTCCGCTGGTGGCGCTCGCGCTGATTCCCGGGCTGCTGGCCATCGCGCTGGCGGCCGCCCTCACGCTGCCCTCCGGGTTCCAGGAGCTGCTGGGGATCTACGTGGTGCTGACCGCCGCCTACTCGGTGCACCTCAAGCTGGTGGCCGTGCTGGACGTGCTGCTGCTCGCCGGCCTGTACACTCTCCGCGTACTGGCGGGAATCGCGGCCGCGGAGGTGCGGTTCTCCACCTGGCTGCTCGCGTTCTCGATGTTTCTCTTCCTCAGCCTGGCCTTCGTGAAACGGTACAACGAAGTCGCGGCCCTGAGCGGCGATGCGGCGGAGCCGGTGCGACGCCGGGGCTATGTCCGGGGCGACCGCGAGTGGCTCGGCTCCATGGGAGCCGCGAGCGGCTACCTCTCGGTCCTGGTCCTCGCCCTGTACATCAACAGCGACCAGGTGATGGCGCTGTACCGCCAGCCGCTGCTGCTCTGGCTCATCTGCCCGATCCTGCTGTTCTGGATCAGCCGCACCTGGCTGCTGGCCGGCCGCGGCCTCGCCCACGACGATCCGCTCGTCGCCACCGTGCGCGACCCCGTGAGCTACCTGCTCGGCGCGCTCGTGGCCCTGGTGCTCTATCTCGCCGTCTAGCGTGCGCACCTATCGGTCGTGGGGAGGCTATCCGCGCGCCACGCCGGCCGGCGTCCTCCCGGTGCTGTGGCGCTCCGAGCCGCCGGCCCTGGGGCGGGTGACCGGGCTCGTGCTGCCCTACGCGTGCGGCCGGAGCTACGGCGACAGCTGCCTCAACGACGGCGGGCTCCTTCTCGACGTGCATCGGCTCGACCGGCTGATCGAATTCGACACCGAGCACGGCCTGCTCCGCTGCGAGGCGGGCGTGACGCTCGCAGAGATCCTCGCGCTCATCGTTCCTCGCGGGTGGTTCCTGCCGGTGGTGCCCGGCACGCGCTGGGTGTCGGTCGGTGGGGCGATCGCTAACGACATTCACGGCAAGAACCACCATCGCACCGGCACGTTCGGCGCGCACGTCACCCGGCTCGAGCTCCTCCGCTCGACCGGCGAGCGGATCGTGTGCCGGCCCGACGACGAGCTCTTCCGCGCCACGGTGGGCGGGCTCGGCCTCACCGGCCTGGTGCTCTGGGCGGAGCTCCGGCTCGCGCGGGTGCCGGGTGCGGGCATCGCGATGGAGCGGATCCGGTTCGCGAATCTGGACGGGTTCTTCGAGCTCGCGGCCGACGACCACCGGTTCGAGTACACCGTGGCCTGGGTCGACTGCCTGGCGCGCGGGCGCGGGATGGGTCGCGGCATCTATCTCCGCGGCGATCACGCCCCGCTCGAGCCGGTCGGCCCGTCGCCCGCGCGGCCGACCCGGCTCCGGGTCCCGTGCGACGCGCCGGCGGGCCTGCTCAACCACGCCACGCTCCGTGCGTTCAACACCGTCTACTACCACGCCCGGCTCGGCGCTCGACGGCAGGCGACCGTGCCCTATGCGCCCTTCTTCTTTCCGCTCGACGGCGTGGGCGACTGGAGCCGGCTGTACGGCACCCGCGGGTTCGTGCAATACCAGTGCGTGGTGCCCGACGAGCCGGGCGAGGGCCCGATCCGGACGATCTTCGAGCGCATCAGCCGCTCCGGAGAGCCGGCCTCGCTCGCCGTGCTCAAACGGTTCGGGACGGCCCGCTCACCGGGCCTGCTCTCGTTTCCCCGGCCGGGGCTCACCCTCGCGGTGGACTTCGCCTTCCGCGGGCGGCTGACCCTCGCGCTTCTCGACGAGCTGGACGCCGTGGTGCGTGAGGCCGGCGGGGCGGTCTACCCGGCCAAGGATGCCCGGATGAGCCCGGAGAGCTTCCGGACCTTCTTCCCCGAGCTCGAGCGGTTCGAGCGCCAGCGCGACCCCAGGTTCTCCTCCTCGTTCTGGCGGCGGGTGCATGCCGCCTGAGGCCGCGCAGCGGGTGCTCGTGGTCGGGGCCACCTCCGCGATCGCCTCGGAGGTGGCGCGACGGTTCGCGGCGGAAGGCGCCCGGCTGTACCTCACGGGACGAACCGCGGCCCGGCTGGACGCGGTCGCCTCGGACCTCCGCGTGCGCGGGGCGGCCCAGGTGACCACCGACATCCTCGACGTCACGGACCGCGGCCGGGCCGCCGAGGCGCTGCGAAGGGCCTGGGAGGCATACGACGGCTATGACATCGCGCTGGTGGCGCACGGCGTGCTCCCCGACCAGGCCGAGTGCCAGGCGAGCGCGACCGCCGCGCTTGCCGCCATTGACGTGAATTTCACCTCTACCGTCGCGCTGCTCACCGATCTCGCCAACCGGTTCGAGGCCCAACGGAACGGGTGCATCGCCGTCGTCAGCTCGGTGGCGGGCGACCGCGGGCGCCAGAGCAACTACGTCTACGGCGCCGCCAAGGGCGGGCTCGACCGGTTCCTGGAGGGACTCCGAAACCGGCTGCATCGCGCGGGCGTATCGGTGGTGACCCTCAAGCCGGGGTTCGTGGACACGCCGATGACGGCGAGCCTCCGCCAGGGACCGCTGTTCGTGAGCGCGCGGCGGGCCGCCGCCGGCATCCATCGCGCCATCGGGCGCCGGACCGACATCGCGTACATTCCATGGTTCTGGCGGCCGATCATGCTCGTCATCCGTCTGCTGCCGGAGTCCGTGTTCAAGCGGCTGCGGCTATGACCGACACGTACCACGACAGGAGTCCCATGCCTTTGCTCGCTCAGCTCCGCCTGCTCGCCCTGTTCCCGCTCGCCGTCACCCCGCTGGCCGCCCAGACGCCGCGAACCCCTGCCCCCGCCGACCGCGTGGCCCGTGCACTGGACCCGCGGGTGGTTCGCGCGCACCTCGAGTTTCTGGCCGACGACGCGCTCGAGGGCCGCGCCCCCGGCACGCGTGGCGGCATCACGGCGGCTCGCTACATCGCCGCGCAGTTCGAGCGGCTGGGCCTCGAGCCGGCCGGCGACAGCGGGACCTGGTACCAGCGGGTGCCGATCATCTCGCTCACGCCGGAGCCGAGCCTGAGCGTAGCCGGAACCGCCGCTCAGCCGCTCGAGTGGAAGAAGGACTTCGTCATGTGGTCCATGCGGAACGAACCGCAGGTCCGGACCACGGGCGACGCCGTGTTCGTCGGCTACGGTATTGTGGCGCCGGAGCTCGGCTGGAATGACTATGCCGGCGTGGACGCCAAGGGGAAGATCGTGGTCACCCTGGTCAACGACCCCGGGCTTCGCGACTCGACGCTCTTCCGCGGCAAGATCCTCACCTATTACGGCCGGTGGACCTACAAGATCGAGGAGGCTCAGCGTCAGGGCGCGGCGGGGATCCTCATGATCCACACCACCCAGAGCGCGACATATCCGTGGACGACGGTCCTCTCGGGATGGGTGGGGCCCCAGATCCGGCTGGAGACCCCGCCGGGATCGCTCCAGGTGGCCGGATGGCTGCAGGAGGACGCCGCGGCCCGGCTGTTCCAGCGGTCCGGCAAGGACCTCTCGTCGCTCATGGCCGCCGCGGCCCGGCCAGGCTTCCGGGCGGTGCCGCTCGACCTCCAACTCGACGCCGCGGTGAAGAGCACGATCAAGCGTTCCGAGACCGCGAACGTCCTGGGCCGCTGGCCCGGCAAGGGGCCGCTGGCGCACGAGGCGGTGCTCATCGGGGGGCATTACGACCACTTCGGGATCGGCGCCCCCGTCAACGGGGATTCGATCTACAACGGCGCGGAGGACAACGCCTCAGGGACCGCCGGCGTGATGGCGACCGCGGAGGCGTTCGTCAGGAGCGGAGTACATCCGGCGCGTTCGATCGTCTTCGTCGGGTTCGCTGCCGAGGAATCGGGACTGCTGGGCTCCCAGGCACTGGCCACGGATCCGCCGTTCCCGCTCAGGGACATGGCGGCGATTCTCAACCTCGACGTGCTCAACCTCTACGGCCGAACCAGGGACTTTTCGGCGCTCGGGATGGATCAGTCGTCCCTGGGGAAGACGATCGCCCGAGCCGCGGCGGCCGAGGGACTGAGGGTGACGATCAACCAGGAGGCGCTGACAAGGGGTGCCTATTTCCGCTCCGACCACTTCTCGCTGGCCCGGGCGGGGGTGCCCGGGACGAGCCTGGAGCGCGGCATCGACTTCATCGGCCGGCCGGCCGGCTGGGGCAAGGAGCAGTCCGACAAGTACGTGGCCGAGCGGTACCACCAGCCCAGCGACGAGGTCCAACCCTGGTTCGCCTATGACGGTGCTATGCAACAGCTTCGCGTCACTGTGCGGACAGCAGTATTCGTCGCCGACGCCCAATCGCAGCCGACCTGGAATCGCACCTCGGAATTCCGTCAGGCCGGGGAGTCACGGATGCGAGGAGGGACTCGCTAACTCTTCCGCCTCCGGCCAGTTCCGCCTATCTTCCCGGCCGCCTACGCCCTGACCCCCTCCCCAGGAGCGTTTCTGGAACTGCCCAATCAGCACCGGATCCCGCTCACCTGGCTGCTCGAGAACGCCGGGCCGGCGATCCGGTACCGCACCTACGCCGAATTGGCCCCGCCGGGATACATCTCCCCGGATGCCGTGGCGGCCGCCCAGATGGCGGTCGTGGAGTCCAAGGTGGCCCAGGCCGTAGTCAAGAAGCAGAAAGACACCGGTGTCTGGGGCGGCAACATGCTGGGGCTGGCGCCGTCGGCGGCTCAGGGCATCAAGGACATCGGCACCATTCCGCAGTACCGCCGGCTGCTTCAGCTCGGCTGGCCGCTGGCGAGCCGACCGTTCAAGCTCGCCGACCGGGTGCTCTTCCGCCTCCTGAGCCGGGACGAGGACCCGACGCTCCTGTTCGAGTTCCAGAAGCTGGTCAAGTCCGACGAGGCGGCCGAGGCGTGGGCGCGAGGGATCCTGCGCGAGGCGGCCTCGGCCGCCCTGGCCGAAGCCGGCTATGCGGACGACCCGCGCCTCAGGGGCGCGGGGCACAAGATCGCCAACGAGATCTCGCACTTCCTGCGGAGCCCGTTGGCCGAAAAGCCGTTCGTGAAGTCGGGCGCGACCCTGGTGCTGGATCCCGAGGCGCATCCGCCGAGCTGGTACTCGGTCGCGATGCTGTCCGTCATGCCCAACCTGCGGCGCGAGCGGGCCGGATTCACGGAACGTCTAGGCCACTACCTGGCGCAGCCCGCACCCAAGAAGGCGTTCGCGATCCAGGTGGGCAAGCGGACGGTCAAGCCGCAGCACCTGCTCCTGGGCGACCCGATCGAGGCCGACGCCAAGGGGCAGCCGAAGGACATTCCGCTCGCCCTGCATTACATCGAGCTGATGGCTCGGATGGGAGCGCTCCCGTGGGCGCCCGTGGCGTCCAGGGTCCTGGGCAGGCTGCTCAAGGACTGTGACGAGACCGGGGTGTGGCGCCCGAAGAACCTCCGCGCGGCTCCCAAGGCGACCAACAAGATCACCTACCACTCCTACCCGCTTCAGGCCGACACCAAATCAGCCGAGGGACGGGAGGTGGACGTCACGTTCCGGCTCGCGCTGATCGCCAGGCTCCTGGGCTGGACGATCGACTACGCGTAGCGATGGCGGCGATCGATCTCACCCCGTTCGGCTTCACCCCCACCGAGAGTCTGGTGTACGCGGTGCTCCTCACTGGAGGCCCGGGCACGGGGTACGCCATCGCGCGCACGGCGGGGCTGGCACGCGCCAACGCCTACAGCGCACTGGAGGGACTGGTGGCAAAGGGGGCGGCCCGGGCCGACGGCGGCCGTCCCAAGCGCTACCGGCCGGAGCCGCCGGCCGCGGTGATCGCCAGAATCTCGACCGAGCACGGGAAGGCGCTCGAGCGGCTGAGCAACGAGCTCGACACCGTGAATGCCCCCGACGCGCCCGCGCTGGTTGAGATCGATTCCGGCCGGGCCGTCCTCCAGCTCCTCACCCGCGACGTCAGCAAGGCCACCGGCTCGGTGGCCCTCCTTGCTCCCCCCGATGCCTACCCGCTGCTTGCACCGGCACTCCGGCGCCCCTATTCCGCCGGCCTCGTGCTCACCCTCTGCTCCACCAATCCGGTAGACCTGGGCTTCGCCGCGGTGGAAACGGTCACCCCGCTGCCGTGGCCCGGCATGCCGATCATCAGCATCATCGACGACCGCATCGCCATCCTCGCCACCCGGGAGGGCAGCGACGTCCAGGGACACTGGAGCACCGCGCCGGCCTTCGTCGCGGCGGCGCGGCTGGCGTTGGAGAGATTCCGGGGTGAAGGAGGGTGAACAGTGAACGGTGAACGGTGAACGGTGAACGGTAACGGCACACCAGAGAGACTCCCGGTGTGCCGTTACCGTTCACTGTTCACCGTTCACGGTTCACTGTTCACCGTTCACCGCTAATGCCGAAATCCCCCCGACAACGGCATCACCTCCCGCGGGTTCTTCTCGTCCCCGAACAGCAGACGACCCTCGCGGAAGGTGGCGCCCCGGAGCGTGAGCGCGAGGACTTCGCCCAGCTCCGAGACCAGGTGCACTTCGATCTTGTCGCGCACTTCCTGAGGCAGGTCCTCGAGGTCCGGCTCGTTCTCCTTGGGGAGAATGATCCGGTTGATTCCCGCGCGAACGGCGCCGAGAATCTTCTCCTTCACGCCGCCGATCGGGAGCACCCGGCCGCGCAGCGTGATCTCCCCCGTCATCGCGATGTCGTGGCGCACCGGCCGCCCCGACAGGGTGGACACGACGGCCGAGGCCATCGTGACTCCCGCCGACGGACCATCCTTGGGAATGGCGCCGGCCGGCACGTGGATGTGGAGGTCCCGGTCGAACATCTCGTCCGCGATCTGGAGCCCCGCCGCGTGTGAGCGGGCGTAGGTCCAGGCGGCGCGGGCCGATTCCTTCATGACGTCGCCCAGCTGGCCGGTGAGAACCAGCTCACCCTTGCCGCGCATGGTGCTGGCCTCGACGAACATGATATCGCCGCCGGTCGGGGTGTAGTACATCCCCGTGGCGGTGCCCACCTCGTCGTGGCGCGCCATCTTCTCCGGGTGGACCTTGGGACGGCCGAGCAGGTCGTCCACCATGTCCTTGTCCACCGTGACCTGGGCCGCCTCGCCGGCGGCGATCTTGCGCGCCACCTTCCGGGCCAGCCGGCCGATCTCCCGCTCGAGCTGACGCACGCCCGACTCGCGAGTGTAGCTGGTGATCACTTCGGCCAGCGCCTCGTCGGTGATGGTCATCTTCTCGGGACTCACCCCGTTCTCGGTGAACTGGCGCGGGATGAGGTACTTCCGGGCGATCTCCTGCTTCTCCCGCTCGGTGTACCCGGCAAAGTCGACCACCTCCATCCGGTCGAGCAGCGGGCCCGGGATGTTCTGGATGAAGTTGGCCGTCGCGATGAACAGCACCTCGCTCAGGTCGAACGGCACCCCCAGGTAGTGGTCCACGAAGGTGTCGTTCTGGGCCGGGTCGAGCACCTCGAGCAGCGCGCTCGCCGGGTCGCCCTGGAACGAGACGCCCAGCTTGTCGACCTCGTCGAGCAGGAAGACCGGGTTCTTGGTACCGGCCTGCTTCATCCCCTGGACGATTCGGCCCGGCATGGCGCCCACGTAGGTGCGCCGGTGGCCGCGGATGTCGGCCTCGTCGCGCGCGCCGCCGAGCGAGATGCGGACGTACTTCCGCCCCATCGCCCGGGCGATGCTCTTGGCGACGGAGGTCTTGCCGACGCCCGGCGGGCCGACGAAGAGCAGGATCGGGCCGCGCGCGCGGTCGTCGTCGTTGCCCTTTATGGGCACGTTTGGCGCCGGAACCGTGGCGGTGGCCTGCGGCACGTCAGTGGATTCGCCCTGCGCAACCTCCTCGGCCTTCCGCTCGCCCTTCTCCTCGTCCTCACCGCCCTCCTCCGCCGCCTCCTGCTGCATGCGAAGCTGGCGAACGGCGAGGAACTCGAGCACCCGGTCCTTCACGTCGCCGAGGGCGTAGTGGTCCTCATCGAGGATCTTCTGCGCTTCGCCGAGATCCAGGTGCTCCTTGCTGCGCACGTTCCACGGCAGCTCGACGATGTTTTCCAGGAACGTGCGGATGACCTGGCTCTCCATGGACTCGCGGCCGATCCGGGTGAGCCGGTTGAGCTCGCGGTCCACTTCCTTCCGGGCCTCAGGCGCCAGGTCGAGCGCCTCCAGCTTCTCGCGCAGCTCCTGGAGGTCGTCGCGCTCGTCGCCCTCGCCCAGCTCGCGCTGAATGGTCTTGAGCTGCTCGCGCAGGAACATCTCCCGCTGCCGCTCGCCCAGCTCCTCCTGCACCTGGGACTTGATGTCCTCCTGGGCGTCGAGCACCCCGATTTGCCGCTGGACGTGCACCAGCACCCGGCGGAGCCGCTCCTCGACGCTCAGCGTCTCGAGCAGCGCCTGCCGCTCGGCGGGGGTGATGTCGATGTATCCCGCGACGAGGTCCGCGAACTTGCCGGGCTCGTTGACCCCGGCCAGCACCTGCTGCACCACCTCGTCCGGCAGGCCGGACTTCTGCCCCAGCTCCGCCGCCCGGACCCGCGCCTCACGGTGCAGGGCCACGAACGCCGCGTCCTCGGGATTGATCGGGAGCATCTCGTCGGCCTCGCGGACGACCGCCTGGAGATACCCGTCCTTATCGGTGTAATGGATGGCGATGCCGCGCCGCTCGCCATGGAGCAGGAGCTGCATCCCCGAGAGGCCGCGCTGCAACTGGCCGATCTTGGCGATCGTACCGATGGTGTAGAGCACGTCCGGGTTGACGCTTTCGACGTTCTGGCGCTGCGAGACGGCGAACACCAGCCGCTCCGGCGTAGCCAGCGCGGCCTCGATGGCGCGCAGCGTCGCCGGACGGCCGGCGCCGATCGGCGCGGTCACCCCGGGGAAGAGTACCACCTCGCGTAGAGGCAGTACGGGCAATGTCAAACGTTCGGCCATTCGAAACTACTCCTTCCGAGTCCCCGAATTGATCGGGAGAGATGATGACCCGCGAGAGATCGGGGCTGTTTCGCACTGACCGTGCCACCGCTATCCCTGTTTCCGGGCTTGGCAAATAACAACTTATGGTCTCGCTGGGTTTCCCGCCGCTCGGCCGGGCACCATATGCTGCCGAAATTCCGAGGAGCTCGCTGCCAATATGGCCACCGGTCCCGATTTTCTGCCGAATCCGGCTCGTGGAGGTGACGTCCGAGACTCCGACGTTCAGTTGCCGCTCGCGGGGCACGGGTACAGATTGTCTGCCATGTTCGCGGGTCCCAGCGCGCTCCAGTCCACCCTCTCGTGCTCCGCCGCTCGCCCGCGGCGGCGCTCCCGA
Source organism: Gemmatimonadales bacterium (assembly GCA_036377715.1). Taxonomy (GTDB): domain Bacteria; phylum Gemmatimonadota; class Gemmatimonadetes; order Gemmatimonadales; family GWC2-71-9; genus CAVVWJ01. The sequence goes on along the minus strand of DASUXW010000125.1, from coordinate 1,912 downwards.
TGACCGGCGACCCGAGCGAGAGGCCGCTCGCCGCCCGTCTCGGCGAGGCGCTGGGCGACGCCTACACGATCGAGGGTGAGATCGGGCGCGGCGGCATGGGCGTGGTCTACCGGGCCAAGGACGAGCGGCTGCAGCGGCGGGTCGCCATCAAGGTACTTCCCCCCGAGCTGGCGTTTCAGCGTGACATCCGGGAGCGGTTCACCCGCGAGGCCCAAACGGCGGCCCGGCTGTCCCATCCGCACATCGTCCCGATCCACACGGTTGGCGAGGGCGCCGGGCTGGTCTACTTCGTCATGGGATACGTGGACGGCGAGTCGGTGGCCGCGCGCATTCGCCGGCGGGGCAAGCTTCCGGTGGACGAGGTCCGGCGCATCATGGCCGAAGCGGCCGACGCGCTCGGCGCCGCCCACGCGTTGTCGATCATCCACCGCGACATCAAGCCCGACAACATTCTGCTGGAGGGCGCTCGCGGCCGCGTCATGGTCACCGACTTCGGCATCGCCAAGGCGCTCTCTTCGACCTCCGGGGCCACCCTCACCGGCGCGGGCGTGGCCATCGGCACCCCTGCGTTCATGAGCCCGGAGCAGGCGGCGGGTGAGCGAGAGATCGACGGCCGCTCCGACCTGTACAGCCTGGGCGTGGTGAGCTATCAGATGCTCACGGGCGAGCTGCCGTTCACCGCGCCGACGGTGGCCGGCATCCTGATGAAGCAGATCACCGAGCCCGCGCCCGACGTCCGCACCCGCCGGGGCGACGTGCCCGAGGACCTGGCGCTGGCGGTGGGCCGCTGCCTGGAGAAGGACCCCGAGAACCGGTGGCCCACGGCCGACGCGCTGCGCCGGTCGCTGGAAAACCGCAACGTGGGCGGCTACCGGCCGACGGGGACGACCTTCCGCGGGCAGCGGCCCGGTGCGCCCACGCGGCGGCCGCTGGCCGAGCCGGCGGGGAGATCGCAGCGTGAGGGCCGCCCCGCGCTGGGACCCGGTCCGGCGCCGCGCCCGGAGCTCCGCCCGCGGCGTTCGGATACGCGCCGGGGCAGGCCCGACGAGCTCGAGATGCGCGACACGGGCGAGCCCAGGATCGTGCAGCGGGTCCGCGGACAGTTCGCGAGCTGGGCCGCCGTGTCGCTCGGCTGCATGGGGATCAACGTGGCCACCGGGATCGAGCACCCCTGGTTTCTCTTCCCGACCTTCGGGATGGGGCTGGGGCTGCTCCGGAGCTACGCGCAGCTCTGGCAGTCGGGCTACAGCTGGCGCGATGTGCTCACCCGCCCGCCGGCGCCCGACGCGATCGAGACCACGATGGCCCGTGGCGCCGCGGGACTGGCGCGGCAGCTCCCGCCGCCGAAAGTCGAGGAGTTCGGCGCCCACCTGGCCACCATCCGGCAGGTCCAGGGCGACCGGCAGGCGATCCTCAAGCTGATGGATCGCCTCCCGCCCGCCGAGCGGAAGCTGCTCCCCGAGATTTCGCAGACGGTGAACGGGCTCTACGAGCGCGCCGCGGATGCCGCCCGGACGCTGCACGCGATCGACAGCAACATCGCCAACGACGACCTGGAGCAGGTCGAGGAGCGGATCGCGGCGCTCTCCCGCGAGCCCGATGATCCCGAGCGCGCCCGTCGGCTCAACCTGCTCGAGCGCCAGCGGCAGACGATGCTCGAGCTCCGCACCCGCCGGGCCCAGGTAGCCGGCCATCTGGAGTCGTGCGTCCTGGCCATGCAGAACGTGCGCTTCGACCTGCTCCGGCTCCGGTCGGCCGGCGTCGCCGCGGTGCTGAGCGACCTGACTCAGGCCACGCAGCAGGCGAAGGCGCTCTCGCGCGACGTGGACAACGCCATCGCCGCGGCGGGGGAGATTCGCGAGGCGATGCGGTAAAAGGCGGACGGGCGGACAGACGGACGGAAACGGCATAC
>DASUXW010000124.1:0-6144 GCA_036377715.1 Gemmatimonadales bacterium | reverse complement strand
CCGCAGGCCACGCACTTGGAGCGGCCCTGCTCGTCGGTGAGCATCCGGTGCGTCCCGCGCCACCGGTTGGACAGGCTCCAGTCGGTGGTGCTCTTCTGCTCGGGGTACTGCATCGTCACCTTCGGCTCGAACATGTGCTTGAAGGTGAGCGCCATTCCCTTGAGCGTGGCCCGCACGTAGCTGACCTCGCGCTCAGGGCGCTTCATGACCTTGACGCCGATCGCCATCAGCCCGTAACCTCGAGCGCCCGCCGCTGCTGCCGGCTGGAGCCCTTGATGAAGACACCGCTGTCGAGCAGCCCGAAGACGAGCAGCCCCAGCACCACGTTTACGCCGAAGAGCGCGAGCGATGCCGCCTTCGGGCTCGTGATCCCGGCGACGTGCTCGATCAGGTAGATCGCCACGCAGATCACCATGATGTAGACCAGCGCGAGCGGCATCAGCACCTTCCAGCCGAGCGCCATGAGCTGATCGTAGCGGAAGCGCGGCAGCGTCCACCGGATCCACATCACGAAGAAGATCCAGAACATCAGCTTGAGGAAGAAGAACCCGCCCGTCGCGAGCGTCTGGAGCACCCCGCCCTGCTCGTCCCAGCGCCCCGGGATGTCCCAGCCCCCGAAGAAGAGCGTCGTCACCATGGCGCACACCGTCACCACGTTGGCGTATTCGGCGATGAAGAAGAACGAGAACTTCATCGCGCTGTACTCGGTGTGGTATCCGGCGATCAGCTCCGACTCGGCCTCGGGGAGGTCGAACGGCAGCCGGTTGGTCTCGGCAAACCCCGAGACCAGGAAGATGAAGAACGAGAGGAAGAGCGGCAGGACGTACCACAGCCCGGCCTGCTGATCGCGAATGATCGCGTCGAAGCTCACGTTGCCGCTCATGAGGAGGACCGGGATGAGGCTCAGCCCCATTGCCACCTCGTAGGACACCATCTGCGCGCTCGCGCGAAGGCCGCCGAGCAGGGAGTACTTGCTATTGGACGACCAACCCGCCAGCGCGATCCCGTATACCCCCATCGAGCTGATCGCCAGCACGAACAGGAAGCCGATCGGGACGTCGGCCACGACCATCGGCATCGGGCCGTGATGGACGAACCGGCCGAGCGGGCCCAGGGTGAAGTCGAAGTCGAGCGGGAGCGGCGCCGCGAACGGGATCACCGCCGAGAGGAGCAGCGCCGGGATGAACGACATCGCCGGCGCGAGCTGGAACAGCCAGCGGTTGGCTTCGGCCGGGGCCGTCTCCTCCTTGAGGATGTTCTTGACTCCATCGGCTGCCGGCTGGAGCAGGCCGCCCCAGCCCACCCGGTTGGGCCCGAACCGGTTCTGCATCCACGCGCTCACCTTGCGCTCCATGAGCGTGAGCAGCGCGACGCCCACCATCACCACGGTGAACACGAACAGCATCTTGATGATGCTGAGGAGCAGAAACCCCTTCATCTCCGGGGTCATGGCGCGGCCCTTCCAGCGCCCGCGGGCGCAGGCTCGGCCGACAGCACCCGGCCCGTGAAGCCGATATCGGCGTAGGTGAGACCGCCGAACACCGGCCAGCGCTCGCCCAGAAGCGCGAAGGCCTCGGCGGCGGTGGACGGCGCGTCGGCGCTCGGGCCGGGGCCCGCCAGGACCTCGCCCGCCACCCACCAGGCCGGCCGCGCCATGCCGGGCGCCGCCTTGGCCTGCAGGTAGCGCTGCACCCGGCGGTCGCGGTTCACGTAGGTCCCGTTCTCTTCGGCCATGGTGGTGACCGGGAGCAGCAGCTCGGCGTTCCGGAGCCCGTCGGCCAGCAGCGTGCCCAGGACGACCAGGGCGCCGGGCGCGGCGGCGAGGGCCGCCTCGTCGGCCTCGCTGAGATCGGCATCGAGCACGATCACGACCGCCGCCGAGAGCACCTGCCGCATGGCGGCTTGCCAGTTGCGGGTGTAGCCGAGCAGCTCGGCGGCCATGAGGTTGGGCGCGCGCTCGCGCCGGAGGGCGAGGTTGGGGATCCCGGCGAGCGGGGCCTCGTCGCCCAGCGGTACCTGGACCGCGGCCGTGACGTCGAAGCGATCGACCAGGCGCCGCACCAGCCCGAGCGACTCGGTGGACGCACGCGCCGACGCCAGCACCACCGCCGAGCCCGAGGCGCCGCGCAGCACCTGCTCGAGCCGGGCGAGCGCCGTATCCCAGTCGGTGGCGACGTGCCGGTCGCCGTCGCGCACGAGCGGCGCCTCGATCCGGTCGCCGCGGTTCATCCAGCGGTAGTTGAGCCGGCCGTAGTCGCAGATGAAGTGCCGGTTGACCTCGAGGTTGGGCCGGGGCCGGATCCGCACCACGACGTCGTCGCGGGTGTCGATGTTGATGTTGCAGCCCTGGGTGCAGCCGGGGCAGACGCTGGCCGTCTTGTCGAGGTCCCAGGCCCGCGCCTTGTGCAGGAAGTCCTTGGAGAGGAGCGAACCGACGGGACAGAGGTCCACCACGTTGCCCGACCAGGGATGATCGAGCGGTTGCTCGGGCGAGATCCCGATGAAGGCGCGGTCGCCCCGCTCGCTCACGTTGAGCACCGGGTCCTTCGCGACGTCCTCCATGAAACGCACGCAGCGGGTGCAGAGGATACACCGGTTGGGCACGTAGAGAATGTCGGGCCCGAAGTCCTCGACCGGGTTGTAGCGCTTGGGGTAGTCGGCGTAGCGCCCCTGGGCTCGCCCTTCCTGGAAGGTGTAGTCCTGCAGCTCGCACTCGCCCGACTGGTCGCAGATGGGACAGTCGAGCGGGTGGTTGATGAGCAGCAGCTCGAGCACCCCTTCCCGCGCCTGCTTGGCCTTGGGGCTGTTGACGTGCACCACCTGCCCTTCGGCCACCGCGGTGACGCACGCGGGCATGAGCTTGGGCGCCTTCTCCACCTCCACCAGGCACATCCGGCAGACCGCCGGCGCCGGCAGCGAGGGGTGGTAGCAGTAATGGGGCACCAGAATGCCGCTCTGCTTGGCGGCTTCGATGATGGTGGTGCCCTTGGGCACGCTCACCGGCGTGCCGTCAATCGTTACAGTGACCAGGTCTTCGGCCATGCTTCGTCCTTAACTCGGGCTCCGTGATTCACCACGGAAGCACGGAAGGCACGGAAGTGACACGGAAGGACTCGTCTCCCCGGAAGGGGCCTTGGACCCGGACAACAACAACGTTTCGTTGCTGGCTCCGCGTCCCGATCTGTTCCGGTGTCCCTTCCGTGTCACCTCCGTGCCTTCCGTGCTTCCGTGGTGATCAGATTCAAACCGCGGCCAGCGCGGGCTCGCGCGCGCCCGCGATGTAGGCTTCGAATTCGTCCTTGAACTTCCTGATTCCGCTCACCACCGGCGCCGCGCAGGAGTCGCTCAGCACGCAGATGGTCTTTCCGGTCATGTTCTCGGCGAGGTCGAGCAGGAGCTGGTAGTCCTCCTGCTTGCCCTGCCCGGCCAGGATGCGGGCCAGCACGCGGGTGGTCCACGCCGTGCCTTCGCGGCACTGGGTGCACTGGGCGCACGACTCGTGGGCGTAGAACCGGGCCAGCCGCCAGATCTGGTAGACCATGTCGGTGGTGTCGTCCATGACGATCATCCCGGCCGAGCCGAGCATCGAGCCCTGCTCGATGATGCCCTCGTAGTCGAACAGCGCCGCCTCGGCTTCCTCGCGGGTCATGATCGGCACCGAGCTGCCGCCGGGGATGACGGCCTTGATGGTGCGCCCCGCCGGCGGACCACCCGCCATGTCGTAGAGGATCTCCTTCATCGGGGTGCCCATCGTGACTTCGTAGTTCCCCGGCCGCTGGATGTGCCCGCAGATCGAGATCAGCTTGGTGCCCGTGCTCTTGGCATTGCCGAGACAGAGCGACTTGTACCACGCCGCGCCCCGATTGATGATGTGCGGCACCGCGGCCAGCGTCTCGACGTTGTTGACCGTGGTCGGCATCCCGAAGACGCCGGCGACCGCGGGGAACGGCGGCTTGATGCGGGGATTGCCCCGCTTCCCCTCGATCGAGTTGAGCATCGCGGTCTCTTCGCCGCAGATGTACGCGCCGGCGCCGCGGTGCAGCACGATGTCGATCCGGCGACCGCTCCCGAACGCGTTCGCGCCCAGGGCGCCGTGGGCGTAGGCCTCCCGCACCGCCGCCGACATCACCTTCCACGGCTCGGTGAACTCGCCGCGGATGTAGATGTAGCACCGCTCGGCGCCGATCGCGTGCGCGGCGATGGCACACCCTTCGATGAGGGCGTGCGGCGTCCACCGCATGATCTCGCGGTCCTTGAAGGTGCCGGGCTCGGATTCGTCGGCGTTGCAGACCAGATAGTGGGGCTTGACCACGTCCTTGGGCATGAACGACCACTTGAGGCCGGTGGGAAACCCGGCGCCGCCCCGTCCGCGGAGACCCGAGGCCTTCACCTCCTCGACGATGGCCTCGCGGGTCATGCCGAGCGCCTTCCGCAGCGCCTCGTACCCGCCGCGCTTGACCCAGCCGTCGTAGGTCCGCGCTTCGGGATCGCCGAAGTACTTCGAGAGGACGACCGTCTCCTTCGGATCGCTCGGATGCGGATAGCCCATTACGGATACCTCGCCAGAATGCCCGGTACCTTGTCCGGAGTTACGCTCTCGATGAAATCGTCGTTCACCAGGATCGCCGTGGCGAAGCCGCACGCGCCCAGGCACTCGACTTCCATGACGGTGAAGCGGCCGTCGGGACTGGTGGCGCCCAGCTCGCCGCAGCCCGTGGCCGCCAGGATCGAGCGGACGACCTCTTCCGCGCCGCAGATGTTACACGGCGTCGTGGTGCACACCTGGATGAAGTGCCGGCCCACCGGGTGGGTGTGGTACATGGTGTAGAACGTCACCACGCCCTTCACGTAGGCCGGCGTGAGCTCGAGCACCTCCGCCACCTCGCCGATGGCGGGCTCGGAGATCCAGCCGCGCTCCTCCTGCACCATCCAGAGCGCCGGGAGAAGGCACGCCTGCTTCGTCGGGTAGCGCGCGAACAATTCCTCCAGCCGCGTCCGTGTCTCGCCGGTGAAGACCGGCCGGTAGGGCCCGGTGGCGGTGTCGGCGCCGCCGTGGGCCGAGTGTACGCTCATCGGTCGACTTCTCCCATCACGATGTCCACGCTCGCGTTGATCGCGATCACGTCGGAGAGGAGCGCGCCCTCGCACATGCGGGGCAGGCTCGCGAGGTTGATGAACGCCGGCGGGCGGATGCGCCACCGTACCGGCTTGGCCGTCCCGTCGGAGACGAAATAGTAGCCCAGCTCGCCCTTGGGGTTCTCGACCGCCATGTAGGCTTCGCCCACGGGCGCCTTGACCCCTTCCATGACCTGCTTGAAGTGGTGGATCATGGATTCCATGTCGCTCATCGCCTTCGACTTGGGCGGGAGGATGACGCGGGCGTCGTCCACGTTGATCGGCGCGCCCTCGAGCGCCGGGAGCCGGTCGAGCGCCTGTTCGAGGATCCGGTTCGACTGCCACATCTCCTCGAGCCGCACCCGGTAGCGGTCGTAGATGTCGCCGTGCTCGCCCACCGGCACGTCGAAGTCGTACGACTCGTAGTCCAGATAGGGCTTGTCCTTGCGCACGTCGTAATCCACGCCGCTGGCCCGGAGCATCGGGCCGGAGAGCGAGTAGTTGATCGCCTCCTCGGCCGTGAGCACCCCGACACCCTGGGTCCGCCCAATCCAGATCGCGTTCCGGGTGAAGATGGTGTCGATCTCGGTGAGCGTCTTGGGAAAGGTCTGCGTGAACTCGCGGAGCCCGGCCTCGAACCCCTCGGGGATGTCGGCCATGAGGCCGCCCACCCGGGTGAGGCTCGTCGTGAGCCGCGCCCCAGTCCACATCTCCTGCAGGTTGTAGATCCGCTCCCGCTCCTGGAACGACCACAGGAACGGGGTGTAGGCGCCGAGGTCGATCCCCGTAGTGCCGAGCCACACCAGGTGGGAGATGATCCGGCTCATCTCGCAGGCGATCACCCGGAGCACCGTGCAGCGCTCGGTGATCTCGATCCCCATCAGCTTCTCCGCCGCCATCGCGAGGCAGACGTTGTTGGCCATGGGGGAGAGGTAGTCGGTGCGGTCGGTGAGCGGGATGATCTGGTTGTACTGACGGTACTCGCCCAGCTTCTCGAACCCGCTGTGGAGATAGCCGATGTGCGGGATG
>DASUXW010000123.1:0-4885 GCA_036377715.1 Gemmatimonadales bacterium | reverse complement strand
GTCGGCCAGCCAGCGGCAGGCAGCGGCCGGCTTGTTGTCGTCGAAGTAGGCGCGGCCGGCCCAGTAGGCCGCCTGGGGGAGCAGCGGCGTGGCGGGGAAATCCTGTCTGAGCCGCTCGAGGTTCCGCTCCGCGCTCTCCAGGTTTCGTACGGCGTAGTCCATCTGCACCAGCCGAAGCAGGGCGTCGTCCGCCCAGGGCGAGGTGGGATACTCCACCACCACGCGCTGGAGCGACCGGCGCATGTCCGCGGCGGAGCCCGCGACCATCGCCTGGGTGTACAGGATCTGCGGGTAGAGGCTGTCGCTCGGCGACGTGGCCGCAAGCAGACGCTCGACCGCGGCGCGGGCCGAATCGCTCTGCCCTTCCTGCGCCGAGTGCATCGCCTGCACCAGGCGCGGATCGGTCTGCGCGCGGGCCGGGCTCCACAGGGCGAGCAGCGCCACCGCGGCGATGACCGCGGCTCCGAGTGTCCTCATGCCGCCGCGGCCCGGGTGGCAGCGAGTCGGAGCACCAGATCGGTGAGGATGCCGCGCTCGTCCGAGATCGTCGTCTGCTTGAGCGCGCGGTCGGCGTCGCGCGCGGCGCGCAGGCCCTCGCCCACTCTTGCGGCCGGCCACCCAGCCGCCCACCTCGCCCATCGGGCGCTCTCGTCCTTCCAGTTGGGCAGTCCGTACAGCCGGAGATCGCGCAGGCGGTCGAACACCAGCCGCTCGAGCGCCGGCCCGCGGACTCGCCGGTCGTAGTGGCTTCGGGCGAGCCCCACGCCCAGGAGCGTGGTGCCGAGCAGCGTCACCAGCCTGACGCCCGTCACCCCGGGCTGGTCCAGCACCGGACCCAGCACGGCGGCCGCACGCCCGGCATCCCCGTCCAGGACCGCGTCGCGCCAGTCGTAGATCGTCTCGCCACGGCGAACGCCGACCAGTCCGCCCACCTGCTCCACGCTGAGGGGCGCACCGGCCGGAAGCGCGGCCAGCTTTTCCAGCTCGGCTGCCACGGTGCCAAGGTCGTTGCCCGTCGCGGCCAGGAGGTGATCGGCGGCCGCGTCCTCCAGCGTCACGCCGAGCTTCCCCGCCCGATGGAGCAGCCAGCGCCTGGCGCGCTCGGGCGGGAGCGGCTCGCAGGCGACCGAATACGCGCCGCGCACGAGGTCCTTGTCGGGCTCGCTCTCCTTTTCGCGGTCGGGCGCCGTCTGGACCAGCACCACGACCGTCTCCGGTGAGGGCCGCTTCAGGTACTCGAGGAACGCGCCCCTGGCCTTGGGCTTCCGCTTCCAGGCTTCCACCTCACGCAGCACGACGACACGCCGATCGGCCATCATGGGAAGCGTGGTGCAGAGCGAGAAGATGTCCTCGGGATCGAGCGAGCCCGCGGGGCGCTGGTCGAAATTGAAATCGCGCAGACCGGGGTCCAGCGCGCGGTCCGCGATGGCCTGCACGGCTTCCTGCTTGAGGATCTCTTCGGGCCCATGCAGGTAGTAGACGGGCGCCAGCTCGCTCCGGGAGAGGGAGCGCAGCAGCGCATCGTACGTCTGGGCGGGCATGACCGAATTGTAGGCGGGGGGCGCGCCTCAGTCGAGAGACGGCGGCCCGCGCCGGAAGCACTCCACGTAGAGCAGGCTCACCAGCGTCTTCCCGTCCACGATTTCACCGCTCCGCGCCTTCTCCAGCACGGCCGACCAGCGGAGCGTGTGCAGCTCCATGAACTCGTCGGCCTCGCGGTGCTCGCTGCCGGCCTCGAGCCCGTGCGCGAGGAAAAGGTGGATGCGCTCGTCGGTGAATCCGGGAGTGGTGTAGATCGTCGTCAGGCGCTGGAGGGTGCCGGCGCGCATTCCGGTCTCCTCCTCGAGCTCGCGGCGCGCGCAGGCCTCGGGCGGCTCACCCCGGTCCAGCCGGCCCGCCGGCACTTCCCAGATGAAGCCGTCGGCCGCGTGGCGGAACTGGCGGATGAGGAGGACCCGGGGGTCCTCGCCGCCGGGCTCGTCCACGAACGGCACCACGGCCGAGGCGCCCGGGTGGCGCAGCATCTCGAGCTGGCCGGTCGAGCCGTCGGGGAAGCGTACGGTGTCGCGCTCGAGGTTGACGATGCGGCCGGTATAGATCCGCTCGGAAGAGACGAGGGTCATGAGTCACCAGCTCCGCACCCATGCCACGGGGACCTTGAGCCCTTCGGCGAGGAGATAGCGGAGCTCCAGAACGGGGTTGTCGGAAATGGGGCTGCTCTCGGTGGGCGAGGTATAGGCCTGGAGCGCCGTGCGGCGTGCCTCCAGGCGGAGCCGGAACATGTGGAACGGGTCGCTCACCAGCACGACGCGCCGGAGCCCGCGCGGCCGGAGCCACTCGGCGACGGCGCTCATGGAGGCCATGGTCGTCCGCCCCTCGCGCTGGGCCACGACCGAATCGGCGGGCACGCCGTGCGCCACGAGATAGTGCCGGCCCACTTCCGCTTCGCTGATCGTGTCGCCCCGGCCCACGCCGCCGGTGACGATCACGAGCGGCGCGGTGCGCTCGCGGTAGAGGGCCAACGCATGGTCGAGCCGCGCCTTGAGCACGGGCGACGGCCGCCCGTTGTACTGCGCCGCACCGAGCACCACGATCACGTCCACCGGGCGGCGCTGGTCGACCTGACTGGTGACCAGGACCATGCCGAGCGCGACCGTGTACGCCATCCCGGCCAGCACCAGCACGAGGAAGAGCGCGCGGCGCACTACAGCTCGAACGCTTCGCCGTGCTTCGGGATGACCACGTCGCGCACGCCCTCTTCGCGGAGGATGGTGGCCATGGCGCCGAGCGCGTTGGGCTCCCCATGCACCACGAAGGCGCGGCGGACCGGGCCGCCCAGGCGACGCACCCAGGCGCGGAGCTCGTTCCGGTCGGCATGGGCGGAGTAGCCGCCGATCGCCTCGACCTCGGCGCGCACCGGGTACTCGTCGCCCAGGATCGTCACGACCTCCTGCCCGCTCAGGATCCGCCGGCCGAGCGTGTGCTCGGCCTGGAAACCGACGAAGAGCACGAGGTTGCGGTGGTCGCCGATGCCGTTGATCAGGTGATGGAGGATGCGACCGGACTCGGCCATCCCGCTCGCCGCCACGATCACGGCCGGCCCGCGCATCCCGTTCAGCGCCTTCGATTCCTCCACGTCGCGCACGTACCGCACCAGCGGGAAGTCGAACAGCTTCGCGCCGCTGGCGATCAGCTTTTCCCGCTGGTCGAAGATCTCGGGGTGCAGCCGGAAGACGGCCGTCGCGCTCACCGCCAGCGGGCTGTCGATGAAGATCGGCACCTCGGGAATGTCGCCGAGCCGCCAGAGCTGGTGCAGCGCGTACACGATCTCCTGCGTCCGGCCCAGCGCGAACGACGGAATGAGCACCTTGCCGCCGCGCGCGGCCGTGCGCCGCACCGCTTCGCCCAGCCGGCGCTCCGAGCCCGGCACCGACTCGTGATCGCGGTCGGCGTAGGTCGACTCTATGATGAGCGTGTCCACCGGCCCGGAAGGGGGCTCGGGGTCGCGGACGATCGGGAGCCCGGGACGGCCGATGTCGCCCGAGAAGACCAGCCGGTGGCTGCCGCCTTCGGTGATGCGCAGGTCCACCGTCGCCGAGCCCAGGATGTGGCCAGCCTCGACCAGGTCGAGCGCCAGGTGCTTTCGGAGATGGGTGATCCGGCGGTAGGGCACGCCCACCAGGAGATCCTGCACCTCGATCGCGTCGGCCATGTTGTAGAGCGGCTCGCTCTCGGGTCCGGCCTTGCCGCGGCGCTGGAGGTAGGCGTGGTCCTTCTCCTGGATGTGCGCGGCGTCCGGGAGCATCACCGCGCAGAGATCGCGCGTGGCGGGCGTGGCGTAGATCGGGCCGTGGAACCCGTGCCGCACCAGGAGCGGGAGGCGGCCCGAGTGATCGATGTGCGCGTGGCTCAGGACGATCCCGTCGAGCCGGCGGGGGTCGAACGGGAGCCGCGCGTTGAGCTCGTGACTCGCCGCCCGCCGGCCCTGGAACAGGCCGGCGTCGAGCAGGAACCGCCCGCCCGCCGCCTCGAGGAGGTGCATCGAGCCGGTCACCTGGCCCGCGGCGCCCCAGAAGGTGAGTCGGAGACCGTTCACGTGGTGATCAGAGGTGGCGGGTGCCGAAGAGCCGGTCGCCGGCGTCGCCGAGCCCGGGGAGGATGTAGCCGCGCTCGTCGAGCTGGCGGTCGAGCGCGGCGGTATAGACCACGACGTCGGGGTGCGCCTCGCGCATGCGGCTGACGCCCTCCGGCGCCGCCACGAGCGAGAGGAACCGGATGCGCTTCGCCCCCGCGCCCTTGAGCGCGCTCACCGCGGCGACGCCGGAGCCGCCGGTCGCCAGCATGGGGTCGAGCACGAAGAAGTCGCGGTCGCCCTCGTCGCCGGGGATCTTGAAATAGTAGTCCACCGGGCGGAGCGTGTCGTGATCGCGGTAGAGTCCGATGTGCCCCACCCGTGCCGACGGGATGAGCTGCGCGATGCCGTCCACCATCCCGAGGCCCGCGCGGAGGATCGGCACCAGGGTGAGCTTCTTCCCCGTCACCTGGCGACCGCTGGTCCGCTCCAGCGGGGTCTCGAGCTCCACGGGATGGGTGGGCAGATCCTTGGTGGCCTCGTAGGCCATGAGCATCGCGATCTCGCTCACCAGCTGCTTGAAGTCACGGGTGCTGGTCTCGCGATCGCGGAGAATGCTGAGCTTGTGCTGGATGAGCGGATGGTCGAGGACGATGAGATTGGGGAGAGATGGCTCGGCCATGGCATCAATATACTAGAGGGGGGCGGGCGGACAGGCGGACAGGCGGAAGGAAACCGCATACCGCACCGGTGTGCCTGTGCTATTCCTCGGTCCGCCCGTCCGCCCGTCCGCCCGTCCGCCCGTCCGCCCGT
>DASUXW010000122.1:0-11891 GCA_036377715.1 Gemmatimonadales bacterium | reverse complement strand
CGGCACCTGGCCGGCCGACGCCGGAGCCGGCATCGTGCCGCCGGGGCTGGTCCCCTATCTGCCCGGCAGCTTCTCCTTCAGCAAGCCGGAGTACACGCTCGACTGGGAGAACTTCGTGCCGCCGGACGGTGGTCCGAGCGGGGGGATGCAGCTCGGCGTGGTGGTCACGGCATCGGACCCGCGGCTGCAGAACGCCCTGGCCCAGACCCTCGGCAACAAGGGGCCGTTCATGAACGTCGGCGGCACCCTGACCTTCATCATCGTGGGGGCCGACGGGAAGAGTTGAGTCCCTACCGCCGCGCGAGCAGCACCAGCGAGTGCGGCGCCAGAATCACCACCGTCCCGACGTCCCATCGCCCCTCGTGGGCGCTGTCGATCAGCACGGCCCAGTCTCCCTCGATCCTCGGTAGCACCACCTCGCGCGAGCGCCCGCCGCCGTTGAGCAGCACCAAGAGCGGCTGGCCTCCGTCCACCAGCATTCCCAGCACGTGCAGCGACGGCTGGTGCCAGTCGTCTTCGCCCATCGGCGTGCCGTCGGGCCGCCACCAGGTGACCCCATGCCCGCCGGCGGCTACCGTGGGCAGGAAGGTGCTCCGCCGCAGCACCGGGTACGCCTCCCGGAGCGAGAACACCGAGCGGGTGAACTCGAGCAGCGCCTGCTGCGCCGGCTCGAGCGTCCAGTGCACCCAGGTGAGCGGGCTGTCGTGGCAGTACGCATTGTTGTTGCCGCGCTGGGTGCGGCCGAGCTCGTCGCCGTGGGATAGCATGGGCACGCCCTGGGAGAACGCCAGCGTCGCGAGGAAGCTGCGCTTGACCCGCTCCCGCACGCGCGCCACCTGGGTCGTGATCGCGGGGCCCTCGGTGCCCCAGTTGCGGCTCAGATTGTGGTCGGTCCCGTCGCGGTTGTCCTCGCCGTTGGCTTCGTTGTGCTTGTCCTCGTAGCTCACCAGGTCGTGCAGCGTGAACCCGTCGTGGCAGGTGACGAAGTTCACGCTGGCCAGCGGACCGCGCGCTTCGGCCTCGAACAGGTCGTTGCTGCCGGTCAGCCGCGTGGCAACCTCGCCGACCATGCCGGGATCGCCCCGCCAGAAGCGCCGCATGGCATCGCGGTACTTCCCGTTCCATTCCGCCCACCCCGCCGGAAAGCGGCCCGCCTGATACCCGTCCGGGCCGAGATCCCACGGCTCGGCGATCAACTTCACCCGGGCGAGGACCGGGTCCTCCCGCACCCGGGTGAAGAACGGGGCCGAGGGAGAGAAACCGGGATCCAGCCTTCCCAGCACCGTCGCGATGTCGAAGCGGAATCCGTCGACGTGCATCTCCTCGACCCAGTAGCGGAGACTGTCGAGGGCCAGCTCGAGCGCCGGTCCGCCCCGCAGGTCGAGCGTGTTGCCGCAGCCGGTGTAGTCGAGATAGCGATCCGGGTGTTCGGGATCGAGCCGGTAATAGGATGCGTTGTCGATGCCGCGGAAACTGAGCGTCGGGCCGCGCTCGCCGCCCTCGGCAGTGTGGTTGTAGACCATGTCGAGCAGGACCTCGAGCCCCGCCTCGTGGAACCGCCGTACCATGGTCTTGAACTCGCCGACCTGCCGTCCACCGCCCGCCCGCGCCAGCCGCACATCGGGCGCGAAATACGCGAGCGGGCTGTAGCCCCAGTAGTTCACCAGACCGAGTGCGGCGAGCCTCGGCTCGCTCGCCTCCTGATGGACCGGCATCAGCTCCACCGCCGTGACGCCCAGCGAGCGCAGGTGACGGATGATCGGCTCGCTGGCGAGCCCGAGATAGGTCCCCTTCAGCTCGCCGGGGACCTCGGGGTGCAGCATCGTCATGCCCTTGACGTGGCATTCGTAGATGACCGTGCGGTCCCACGGCGTGGCCGGGGGCCGGTCGTCACCCCAGTCGAAGGCGGGATCGAGCACGATGCACTTGGGCATCGCTGCCGCGCTGTCGCGCGGATCCGGGCCGCGATCGGGCGTCGCACCGGGCGGGCCGTCGGGGTGGCTCGCGAGCGCGGGATGCCACCGGACCGATCCGGTGAGGGCTCGCGCCCAGGGGTCGATCAGCAGCTTGGCCGGATTGAAGCGGTGGCCCTGCTCGGGAGCGTACGGCCCGTGGACGCGGTAGCCGTAGAGCGCGCCGGGACCGAGGCCCGGCACCTCGACCCGCCACACGCCATCGGCGCCGGCGGTGAGCGGAATGCGCTCGGTCTCCCCGCCGTCGGCCGCGTCGGCGAACAGACAGAGCTCGACCGCCGTGGCATGCGCGGAGAACAGCGCGAAGCGGACGCCCCCGGCGGTGGGGGTGGCGCCGAGAGCCGTCATCGCTACTCGATGGTCTTGCGGAATCGGAGCACGCTCAGCACCACCAGGCCCACGGCGAAGGCGGAGAGCGCCAGCGCTTCGGGCCAGAGATACTCCAGGCCTACTCCCTTGAGCAGCACTCCGCGGAGCACCGTCAGGAAGTAGGTGAGCGGCAGCGCCAGGCCGATCCACTGGGCGAAGTCCGGCATCGCCTGGCGGGGGAACATGAACCCGGACAGGAGGATGTTGGGCAGGAGAAAGAGAAAGCTGAGCTGCATCGCCTGTACCTGACTGCGTACCAGCGTGGACATGAGCAGCCCCAGCGCCAGGCTGGCCACGATGAACGCGAGACTCAGGAGGTAGAGCAGCGGGAGACTCCCCAGCATGGGCACTCTGAAGAGCACCCACCCCAGGATCAGGATGACGGTGATCTGCACGTACCCGATGATCAGGAACGGCAGGATCTTGCCCAGCAGCAGTCCGGTCTTGCCGATCGGCGTCACGATGAGCTGCTCGAGCGTGCCCCGCTCCCGCTCGCGCACGATCGCGACGCTGGTGATGAGGACCATCGTGATCGACAGCAGCACCCCGATGATGCCCGGCACGATGAACACCGCGCTTCGAAGCCCCGGATTGTACCACGGCCGGAGCCGCACCTCGATCGCGGGCGGGGGCGCCCCCGCCTCGCGTGCCAGCGCGCGGTCGCGGGCCAGACCGGCGAGCTGCGCGCCCGAGAGGGCCGCCGACGAAGCCAGCGGATCCGCCGCGTCCACCACCACCTGCACCCGGGCGGGTCCGCCCGCCTTCAGCCGGCGCAGATAGTCGGGCGGGATGACGACGCCCGCATTCGCGCGCCCGCTCTGGATCCGGGCGGCCATCTCGGCCCGGCTCCCGACGCGCTCGACGACATCGAAGTTGCCGCTGGTCCGGAGCACGTCCACCAGCCGCCGGCTCTCGGCGGTGCGCGACTCGTCCAGCACGACCGTCGGGAGGTGGCGCACCTCGGTCTGAATGGCGTAGCCGAACAGCACGAGCTGGATCGCGGGGATGCCCAGCATGATCCCCAGGGTCAGGCGGTCGCGCCGGAGCTGGATCAGCTCCTTCCACAGCATCGGCCAGAGCCCACTCATATCAGGACTCCCTCGTCGCGCCGCTGCAGCTCGATGAAGACGTCCTCGACCGACGGCTGGTGGAACTGTGCCAGGATCTCGGACACGGTGCCCAGCGCGATGAGCCGGCCGCGGGAGAGAAAGGCGAGCCGCCCGCACTGCTCCGCCTCGTCCATGTAGTGCGTGGTCACCAGAATCGTCGTGCCCTGCGCGGCCAGCGTGTGCATGCGCTGCCAGAAGAGCCGGCGCGACGCCGGGTCCACGCCCGCCGTGGGCTCGTCCAGGAACAGCATGCCCGGGCGATGGGCAATGGCGCAGGCGAGCGCCAGCCGCTGCTTCCAGCCGCCGCTCAGGGTACCCGCGAGCTGGCGCGCCCGCTCCGCGAGGTCGAGCTCCCCCAGCAGCTCGTCCACGCGCGCGCGCCGCCCAGCGCCGTGCAGGCCATACAGCGTGGCGTAGAACCGGATGTTCTCGCGGACCGTGAGGTCGTCATACAATCCGAACCGCTGCGACATGTAGCCGATCCGGCGGCGCACCTGCTCCGCCTCGCGGACGATGTCATACCCGAGTACCGTCGCCGAGCCGGCGGTCGGTTCCATGAGACCACAGAGCATCCGGATGGTGGTGGTCTTGCCCGAGCCGTTGGGCCCGAGCAGCCCGAACAGCTCGCCCCGGCCGATCGTCAGATCGAGGTCGTCCACCGCGACGATCGGGCCGAACGTCTTGCGGAGCCCGCGGGTCACCACCGCCTCGGTCGGCGCGATCGGCAGGCTCACAGGGCGGCCGCGGCGGTATCGAAGGCGACGGTGACCGGGAGGCCCGGGTGGAGCAGGCCGGTGGTATCGGTCAGTGCGACCTTGACCCCGAACATCAGGTCCGCGCGCTCCCGCTCGGTAAGCGCGATCCGCGGCGTGAACTCCGCCTCCGGACTGATGGAGGCGACCACGCCTGGAATCGGGCGCTCGGGATAGCCATCGAGCCGGGCGGCCACCCGCTGCCCGCGTCGGATCCGGGGCAGCTCGCGCGTCGCCACGTAGACCCACACGTACGGCTCGCCGGCCTCGGCGAGGGTCAGGACCGAGCGGCCGGCGGGGACCACCTCGCCCGGGTCGGCGTTGCGCGAGACCACCGTCCCGTCCACCTGCGCGGTGAGCACCAGATCCTCCGCGACCGCCCTGAGCGCCTCGAGCGATGCCCGCGCGCTGCCCACCTCCGCGCGGGCGGCCTGTACCCGCTCCGGTCGTGTGCCCTGCCGCAGCAGCCTGAGCGCCTCGCGCGCGGCATCGCGCCGGCCGCGCGCGGCGTCCGCCGCCGCCTGCGCCGCGTCCAGCGACTGCCGGCTCACGGTGCCGGCCGCGGCGAGGGGCCGCACTCGCTCCAGATCGCGCGCGGCGCGCTCCGCTTCCGCTTCGGCCACCCGCAGCTCGGCCTCGGACCGCTGAATTTCCGCCGCGCGCGGGCCGGCCACCGCCTCCGTCAGCTCGGCTTCGGCGGCACGCAGGCGCGCCTCGCCCCGAGCGACGTCGGCCCGGGTGGTGGACTGGGTCAGGGTGACCAGCGTGTCGCCGGCGTGCACCACATCGCCTTCGTCGGCACGCACCCGGAGGACGCGAGCGGGCACCTGCGGCGCGACGTCGTACTCGCGCACCTCCACGGTGCCGGTCCCCTCGATGACCTTCGCGGACCCCCGGCCGCAGGCGGCGAGGCCTACCAGCAGCACCCACGCTCGCGCGCTCACCCCGTGCCTCCGCGCCGGCGCCCGCTCGGTGCGGCGAGCGCCGCGAGCGCGAACTCGGCCGCGTGATCCGCAAACGCGCGGGTCACCTCGGGGCCCGGGCCCCTGGGCCCGGTCTCGAGCAGGATCCGGAGCGCCGGCCGCGCGACGTAGAAGTAGGCGAGCTGGGCGATGCTCGAGATCGCGGCGTACCGCGGGTCGAGGTCCCGGCGGAAGGCGCCGGTGCGCTGCCCGTCCTCGATGAGCTCACACAAACGGCGGAAGCTGGTGGCGGCGAGCAGCTGCATCGGCTCCACCGCGTGGGCCGCGTCCGACTCGGCGAGCTCGCGCACGAGAAGCCGGGGGAAGTGCGGATTGGCGGCGAGCGCCTCGGCCTGCGCGTGGAGGAACCGGCGCAGGCCGGCCGCGGGATCGCGGGCCACCGCGGCCGCGGTGGTCCGGGAGGCCAGGCGGTCCACGAAGCGGCCGAGCACCTCGTGATAGAGCGCCTCCTTGCCGCCGAAGTAGTAGTAGATGAGCGCGCTGTTCACGCCCGCCTCCGCGCCGATCTGCTTGATCGTGGTGCGCGCGTAGCCGTGCTGGGCGAAGAGCCGCTCCGCGGCATCGAGAATCTGCTCGCGGCTGGAGGAGTCGGCCATGCACTTAATTAACCGATCAATTAGCAACCGGTCAAGATCAGCGCCCGCGCCGTGCCCGGAGGGCGCGGATCCGCGCCAGCGCACGGAGGACGATCACGAGCGTGAGGGCCGTCCACAGGATGGTGTAGCCGAGCCGAACTTGGGGCGCTGCGGTGGCGATGCGGAGAGCGTAGGACAGGCCCACGAAGATCCCGTCCACCAGGAGGACGAGCCCGACCAGGAGGCCGACTTCGCGCGTCAGAGCGCGCCGACGGTCGTCCACGTCGGCGGGAGGGACGCGCACCAGGCCACCTCGATCTCCAGCCGGACGATCTCCTCCCGCGTCTCTGACAGGCACTCCTGGAGGTCGCGCGAGGAGGGGCTCGACTCGAGGGCGGTGACCACCTCGCGCAGGCCCGCGAGCTCGTAGCTCAGCAACTGGCGATAGCGCTCCGCGGCATCGCGCCGGTGCGGCGCCAGCCGCCGGAGTGCGGCCTTGCGGTCGAGGGTGTGCTCGATGGAGTGGCGGGCGGCGTAGTCTTCGGCGGCGATGCGGGGGCGTCGGCGCTCGACGGCGGGCGTAAGGAACGGCAGCCGGCGGCGGTGCCGTGATCGGAGCTGGGCCAGCGTCTCCGCGATCAGGCTGCGCAGCGACACGGTCGAGCGCGCTCGCTCAGTCCCTGCCCTGCCACGCCGCGCGGAGATAGAGGCCGGCCGCGAGAAGCGCGAAGCCCGCGATGATCGACCCCGGCCCGCCGGTGTACTCGTAGGTGAAGGGCAACGGACCGTACTGGCCGTAGGGCTGACGCAGGAGCGTGAGTACGCCGAGCACGATCCCGGCGACGCCGATCAGGGCGAAGAGCGCGAACAGATTCCGCATCGCATCCTCGAGAGGGTGAGAGTTCGGCCGGCCACGCCATGGATGAAACTGCGGTCCCGGCGGCGCGTCAATAGATCGGCCCGCCGCGCTCGCGGTACCGGGCCAGCACCGCGGCGGCCTCGTCGCGCAGCACCTCGCGCTCGACCTCGAGGCCGCGGCGCTCGAGGTAGGCGTACGACTCCGGAAACACCGGCCCTTCGTCGAAGGCGAGCGCCGAGGCGTCGGCGCGGGTCGCCCCCGTCACGAGACGCCGGACTCCGCTCCAGTGCACGGCACCCAGGCACATCGCGCACGGCTCGCACGAGCTCACCAGCTCGTACCCGGGCGCCGCCGGCACCGCGAGCGAGATGGAGCCGAGCCGGTGGTGGGCGTACATCAGCGCCACGGTCTCGGCGTGGAGGACCGGATTGCCCAGCCGCTCCACCGAGTTCACCCCAACGCCGACCACCTCGCCGGTCCCCGCGCCGAAGACCGCGGCCCCGAACGGGCCGCCGAGCTCCCGGTCGACGTTCTCGCGCGCGAGCGCGATCGCGAGCCGCATGCGCTCCTCGCCGGTGCGATACCGGCGATCCCACTGCACCACGTCGCCGATCCACTCCGGCAGGGTGAGCTCCAGCACGCCCGGGCGAGGGCCGCTCACGAGACGCGGTCGGCCGCGTACTCGCCCAGAAACTGCACCGCGGCGTGCACGCCTCCCTCAGGCGAGGCCGCCACCTGCATCGCGCGGATCAGCACCGGCGCGAGCGCGTCGGCCTGCGCGTCGTCGAGCATCGCTCCCTCGGGGAGCGATCGGGTGAGCTGCTGCAGGATCCCGCTCAGCTTGTGCCCGAGGTGAGCGGCGGTGGCGGAGTTCCACATCGCCACGAACTCGCGCGTGTTCTCGGGCGGTTTGAGATCGTCGGGCATCGTCGCTCCTCGCGGTGGGCTCAGACAGGCGCGCGCTCGGCGCGTCCGATCTCGGCAGCCTGCACGGCGCCGATACCGCCGCCGCTGCCGGTCATGACGCGCCGGTGCACGTCCACCTGACCGAGATGGTACGTGAGATGAGCACACAGGTGGATCAGATAGTCTCCAGTGCGGACGCGCGCGCCGGCAACCGCCTCCGGATATTCGTGGCCGAGCACGTCGGGAGCCAGCCGGTCGAGAGTCGAGCGCACAGCGACGCGGGCGCGCTCGATATCGTCCAGCAGCTCCGCCCGCGGCACGTCGCGCCGGGCAAACTCCGCGGGCCGATCGCGCACGTAGCCGGTGCCGCCCAGGACGGCGCCCACGTAGTGCTGCAGGTTGCCGGCGATGTGCAGGATCAATGTGCCCGCGGAGTTGGGAAAGCCCGGGGGCTCCGCCCAGACCGTCCGGTCGTCAGGGTAGGCGTCGAGCTCTCGCCGAAGCGCCCGCAGGTCCCGATCGAGTATCGCGGCGACCGCCGATGGGATCATCGCGCTCATGCGGTCTCCGGTTCCTGATCGACCGCCAGAAGGCGGCGCAGCCCCGCCACCAGCAGCACGAGCCCGAGCAGCTCGATCAGGTGGAACAGTCCGTTGTGATCGAACTCCCACACCAGCCGCACCGGGCCGATGCCGGAAGCCTGCACGGCCCCCGCCGTGAGGCTGAGGGCGAACGCCGCCGCGACCGCGGCCGCGCCCGAGCGTCCCTCGACCGCCAGCCGCAGATAGATCAGCAGCGCGAGCAGGAGCGCGGCCGATTCATAGAGCACGAAGACGAGGAAGTCGCCGCCGGTCGCGCGGGTCACGGCATAGAACAAAAGCGCGAGGGCCAGCATCGGCGGGAGGAGGCGTCGGGCGGCCCGGTCGCCGTACCGGTCGCGGACGGCGCCGATCACGAAGAGCGCCATCGTGACGCCGAGCGCGAGGTACAGCGGCTGCCACAGGAGCTCTCGCGCCCGGTCGGTGAGCGCGACCCCGTGGGCGACCGCGCCGAGGACCGACGCGACGCCCATCGCGCCAAGCGCCGTTTGCCAGACCGCGCGGCCGAAGGAGGGGCGGGTGCGGCGGCGAAGCGCCAGGATGCCCGCCGCGGCGACCAGCGCCAGTAGCCCGTCGGTCGCGGCCGTGGCGCGCTCGGCAGCGAGCTCCGTGAGCTCGAGGCTCACGCCCGGGGCCTGCCGAGCGATCGACGCTCCTGCCACAGTCGCTTCAGGAGCTGGATCTGCCCGGTGTGATAGGCGTCGTGCGCCGCGATGCCGAGCACCAGCTCGCCATAAGTCCAGCGCCGGCGCGCCGCGGGCCGATCGGTGAGCCGGCGCTCCGAAAGCTTCCCGACCGCCGCGACCAGCCGCTCGTGTTCGTCATGCAGCAGCGCCACGTCGCGCGCCCAGGCGCGCTCGTCGGCCGGATCGGGCATCGCGGGAAAATTGGACGGGCTCCGCGGAAAGCGCGGCAGTGCGCCGCTCGTCAGATGGCGCCGCACCGTGTACTTCCAGTAGGCGATGTGCAGCGTCAGCTCCCAGATGCTCTTGCGTCGCGGTGTGGGACGCCATGCCGCCTGGACCGCGCCGACCCCGCGCAACGCGCCGACTGGAGTGGGGCCCCCGTGCCAGTTCCGCCGGCCCCTGGCGGGCTGAAGGTTCCAGCGCAGGAGATCCATCGCGGCACCGGGGCTCATGGGGGCGACTGGCCCCGGACCAGCACGAGGTCCCGTTGGCGATCCGTGCCAAGCACGAACGTCTGCGTGCCGGCCTCGCGGAAGCCGCATTTGGTATAGAAGGCGATGGCGCGAGCGTTCCGCTCCCACACGCCGAGCCAGAGCGTACGCGCACCCTCGATGCGGGCGGCGTCCACGGTCGCCGCCATCAGCCCCTGGGCCAGGCCGCGCCCCTGCCACGGTCCATCGACATAGAAGCGGCTGACCTCCATCGGCATCGGCCCGGGCACGCACGCAGGCGGGTCGCTCCAGCGGAGCTGCGCGTAGCCGGCGGCGGTCCCGCCGGCTTCGGCGACCAGGGTGACGGTCGCCTCGTCGGCCAGCTCGAGCGCCTGCCGCTCCGGACCGAAGTGGCCGGCCACGTACTGCTCGATATCCTGCGGCGAGTTGAACGCGCCGTAGGTCTCGCGGAAGGTCCGCTCGGCGAGCCGGGCCAGCGAAGGCGCGTCGGCCGTGAGCCCGCGGCGGAAGCGGGGAGTCACGCCTCGGCCCGCGGGCCGCACGGTACGTCGAGGTGCCGTTGACGGGCGATCATTGGATCCTCTTGAACGAGACTCCAATGTATTCCGACGGCCCCTTGCGGCGCCACGCGCGCGCCGCTACTTTGTGCGCCTATAGGGACAGGTAGAGCCAAAGCCAGCACGCAAAAGGGGCCGGCGGAACTCGCGCCGACCCCTTTTTTGTACGGTCTGCCGATCTCGGCGACCGCCCAGCGTGAGGGCCTGGTTCACGCATCTCGTAAGGAGTCAGGAACAATGCGTACTACCGGCACGGTCAAGTGGTTCAACGACGCCAAGGGCTTCGGCTTCATCACGCCCGAGGACGGCCAGAAGGACTGCTTCGTCCACCATTCGGCGATTCAGGGCAAGGGCTTCAAGAGCCTCGCCGAAGGGGAGCGAGTCGAGTTCGACGTCGTGCAGGGCCAGAAGGGCCCGGCGGCGGAGAACGTCGTCAAGCTCGGGCGCTAAGACCGCGCACCCGCAACGGCCGGCCCGGGATCCCCGGGCCGGCCGTTGTGCGTCCGGACCTCTCAACGCCCGAGCGGCCGGGTCATGTTGCGCCGGCGGTAGTGCCCGCACGCGGGATCGCCGGGCCGCTCGCGGCCGTGCAGGAGCGGCCGCACCGAGTCAACAGCCGCCGTGTCGGCGGCGGTCGGTGCTTTGGCGTAGAGCTCCCGGCACTCCCCCACGACTTCGGTGAGATCAACGCGCATCGTCCGCGCCGTTCGGCTCCGCGCGAAGATCGTCGGGAGCGCCACCGCGAGTATCGCACCCAGCACGAGGACGAGCACCAGCGTGCGCGACCCCGGCCCTCGCCGGGTCGGCGGCGGCCCGTTCACGCCACCCGTCCCACGCGAACGCTCAACGGCCAGCGGACGCGTCGCACGCGATCGTCATCCCACGCCGCCCGCAGTTCGGCCGCCAGCGGCGCCACCGGATCATATCGTTCGCTCGCCAGGAACCGCGCCGTGGCCGACCAGGTCGCGACATAGGCGAGCAGCTGTCTCAGCGTCCAGTCGTGCGCCATCTCGAACGCCGGCGGCTCCAGCTCCGCGAACGGGAACGGCAGCGTCCGGTACCCGCTCTCGACCAGCCGACGCTCGGGACACCAGTACGGACCGACGGTCTCGTGGTAGAAGCGGTCGAGCGCGTCGTCAACGCGCGCCTCGCCCGTGAGGGGCAGGCCGTAGCACCAGACCGCGAGCACCCCGCGCGAGACCAACACCCGCCGGGCCTCGAGGAAGAACGCCGGGAGGTCGAGCCAGTGGAGCGCCTGCGCGACCGTCACCAGGTCCACCGACGCCGGGGCCAAACCGCTCGCGTGGGCCACCGCTGCGCGATAGCGCACTCGCGGATGGGGCGTGGCCTGCGCCAACTGGGCGGCGCTCGCATCGGTCCCGATCACCTCGTCGAACACCGCCGCGAGCGGCAGCGTCGCCTGTCCGTTCCCGGCCGCGCAGTCCCACGCCAGATGCCGGCGCGGGGCGAGACCGCCCAGCCACTCGAACAGCTCCGGCGGGTAGGTCGGACGGGCAGCCGCATAGGCCGGCGCGAGTGCGGAGAAGTGGTCGGCGAAGGTATGCATCAACGACTCGCTCACCGGGCCTCGCCGTCCTCCCGGTCCACCCGCTCCATCAGCGCCGCCACATCCTCGGGCGAGAGCCCGACTTCCTGCAGCATCGCCTCGGTGCTCGGCCGGCTGAAATCCTCGCGGCGGGCCTCGAACACCAGCTCGAAGGCGTGCGGCGCGTCGAGGGCCTGCTGCTGGCGCAGCACCCACCCGCTCTCGTCGATGAACAGCCGCTGCGCGTGCTCGAGCGTCTCGAAGTCGTTCTCGCTCCAGCGGTGCTCGCCCGGGTGCCAGAAGCGGGTCCGAAGGATCGCGCCCGCCACCCCCTGATCCTCTTCGCGAAGGGCGCGGGTCGTGACCACCACCAGATGGATCCGCTGCGGGGCAGCCGTTCCCACCGCCTGCTCCGCCGCGCTCGGGAGCGGCGCCTCGTCGGCCATGACCAGCCTCCTCGTCCGGGTCCGGACAACGTAACCCGGCCGGGGCGGGGCGGGCCAGCAGGACAACCAGCGGGAGGAT
>DASUXW010000121.1:0-45591 GCA_036377715.1 Gemmatimonadales bacterium | reverse complement strand
ACTCATCGACACCGGCAGCCGCATGGACGAGGTGATCTTCGAGGAATTCAAAGGCACGGGAAATCTAGAGGTGGTGCTGGACCGGCGGCTGGTGGATAAGCGCATCTGGCCGGCGATCGACATCAATTGCAGTGGCACGCGTCGCGAAGAACTCCTTGTTGTTCTTCGTCCGCTTCATCCGCTCGAGCAGGAACTCCAGCGCTTCCACCGGCGGCATGTCGGCGAGGAAGTTGCGCAGCAGGTAGACCCGGTTGAGCTCGTCCTTGTCCATGAGGAGCTCTTCCTTGCGGGTCGAGGTGCGCTGGATGTCGATGGCGGGGTAGATGCGCCGGTCGGCGAGGCGGCGGTCGAGGACCAGCTCCATGTTGCCGGTGCCCTTGAACTCCTCGAAGATCACCTCGTCCATGCGGCTGCCGGTGTCGATCAGCGCGGTGGCGATGATGGTGAGGCTGCCGCCCTTGTCGATGTTGCGCGCGGCGCCGAAGAACCGCTTGGGCTTCTGCAGGGCGTTGGCGTCGACACCGCCGGAGAGGATCTTGCCCGAGTGCGGCACCACCACGTTGTGGGCCCGGGCCAGGCGAGTGATCGAGTCCAGCAGGATCACGACGTCCCGCCCGTGCTCCACCAGCCGCTTGGACTTCTCGATCACCATGTCGGCCACCTGGACGTGGCGGTCGGCCGGCTCGTCGAAGGTCGAGGAGATGACCTCGGCCTTGACGTTCTCCTCCATGTCGGTGACCTCCTCGGGCCGCTCGTCGATGAGCAGCACGATGAGGACGATCTCGGGGTGGTTCTCGCTGATGGCGTTGGCCAGCTTCTGCATCAGGATGGTCTTGCCGGCCTTGGGCGGCGCCACGATGAGGCCGCGCTGTCCCTTGCCGATGGGCGAGAGCAGGTCCACCACGCGCATCGAGAGGTCGCCCGTCTTCCGCTCCAGGCGGATCCGGGCGTCGGGATAGCGCGGGCGCAGGTTGTCGAAGGCGATCCGGTGCTTGGTCTTCTCCGGCTCCTCGAAGTTGACCTGCTCCACCTTGAGCAGCGCCAGGTACCGCTCGCCCTCCTTGGGCGGCCGGACCTGCCCCATGACGGTGTCGCCCGTCCGGAGGTCGAAGCGCTTGATCTGACTCGGGGAAACGTAGATGTCGTCGGGGCCGTAGAGGTAGTTCCAGTCCTGGCTGCGCAGGAATCCGTAGCCCTCGGGCAGGATCTCGAGGACGCCTTCGCCCCGGATGACGGTGTCCGAGTCCAGGAGGGACTGCTCGATGCGGAAGATGAGATCCTGCTTCCGCAGGCCGGAGTAGTTGCTGATGTTCAACTGCTCCGCCAGCGTGTGCAGCTCCGCAACCGACTTCTGCTTCAGCTCAGCGATATCCACGGAGGAGACTCCAGACAAGCGGGCCCGGCCGGAGAGCCGGCGGGCGGTGGGAAGTGAGGTGCATCAACAGAGGCTGGACGATGTATGATGGGCCCCGAAGTTCGGAGCGCGACGGTGCTGACTGTGACGGGGAGTGTCCTGCCGACCCGAGAAGCACTTCAAGTTAGAGGCCGCCCCGAACCGAGTCAAGAGGGGGTATCTGCATTGCGTAACTCCCATGCGGGTACGATGTTTCGGCATCCGACTCCCAACCGGAGGCCTCAGCATCGCCTCCGCACCCCCTCCCTGTCGTTGGCCTGGATCACATGACCGACGCCGAGCGGCTCAGCAGGCTGAGGCACGACCTCTCCAACCCGCTCTCGGCCCTGCTGGCCGAGGTGCAGCTCCTGCTGCTGGAGGAGAGCCGGATCGATCCGGAGACGGTTACGAGCCTGCGGGAGATCGAATCGCTGGCCATCCGGATGCGGACGATGCTGCGCGAGCCCTGACCCCGCTCGCCAGGTAGGCGCCGAGGAGTGCCAGGCTCGCGACGCTAGCGGCGAGCCGCACCGGCAGGCCGTACCCGCCCGCCGAGACGAACCCCTCGATCATTCCCGCCACCAGCAGCATGAGCCCGGCCGCCCCGACCATGCGGATCGCGAGGCGTCCGTGGATGACCAGGGCGTCGGCGCGGGTCAGATCGCCCGGAGCCACGACCGCGCGACCCAGGAGAAATCCGGCCGCGCCGGCCACCCAGATGGCGAACAGCTCCAGAGCCCCGTGCCCCAGGATGAAGGTCAGCAGGTAGTCGAGCAGTCCCGCATTGGCGAAGTGAGCGGCGAAGGCGCCGATCGCGAGGCCGTTGAACGCCAGCAGCACCAGCGAGCCCACGCCGAGAAAGATCCCGCCCGCGAAGCACGCCACCGCCACGCGCACGTTGTTGGTGATGATGCCCGAGGCCATGAGCGGCCGGTCCTCGGCCGCCACATCCACGTACCCCTGGTCGGCGGCGCGCCGTGCTGCTCCAGCCTCGGCCCGGCGGAGCATGACGTCGGGCAGCAGCTCCGCGGCCAGGGCGGGCCGCTCGTGCAGCACCGCGAACCCCGCCGCGGCCGGCGCCGCGAACGCCAGGAACGCCACCAGGACGTAGTGCCGTGCTTCGACCACGGCTGCCGGACACTCGCGGGCCAGCACGACCCACAGCCGCCGCCAGGCGTGGCGCTCGTCGCGATAGAGCGCGTTGTGCCCCGCGGCGGCGAGGCGTTCCAGGCGCGCCAGTGTGGCCGCATCGACGCCGTAGGTCCGGGCCCGGGCGAGATCGGCTGCCATCTCCCGGTAGCGCGCGGCGAAGTCGGGCAGCTCGTGCGAGTCGAAGCTGTCCAGGCCCCGTCGGGCCGCACGGTCGGCCAGGCGCTCGAACGCGTCCCACCGCTCCTGCTTGCGGGCGGCGAACCGCGCGGCGGCGGCCGCCCGGCTCGCGGCCAGGCCGCCCCGGCGTCGCGCCGCTTCGGCGGTGTGAAGCGCCAGCAGCGCGGCCGAGTCGTCGCTTCCAGCCGCCGGGTGCACGCCCAACCGCACCGCGAGCCCGGCGGCAAGCCGGGCGCTCGCCTCGGGCGCGAGCTCGCCCTGCCGGGCGACGAACCCGGCGAGCAGGGCGAACTCGTCTTCCGTCAGCTCGGGAATCGCCGCCGGAGCCGAACTGGATTCCCGGGCCGGTCGCCGGGCCGGCGCCTCCTGCGGGCGGTCGCGCGCCACGACGGTGCCGGCGACCATGTCGCCCAGACGCTTGCCCCGCGGATGAAAGGCGATCAGCAACAGCCCGGTGAGGTACGGCGGCGGCAGGAAATCGGCGACCCGCAGCAGGTTCCGCGCGGCGGCGGCACCGGGTGTCACCGCATGGCCGGTCTCCATGATCACCCGGATCCCGGCGAGCCGCTTCCCCGGCGTCTGCCCGCGGCGCAATCCCTCGAAGAAAATGAAATAGCCGGTGCCGGCCGCGAACCCGCCGAGCAGGAGGAGCAGGGCGCCGGTGCGCCCCACGGTGTAGCCGAACCCGGCCAGAATGCCCAGCGTCACGATCACCGCCAGGTAGCCGCCGGCGAGGATCAGCATGTCGAGTACCGCCGCGAGCGTGCGCGAGCCCACCCCGGCGATCTCGAGATCGAGCACCACGTGCTCGGGGGTCTCGATCTCCAGGTGCTGGCGGTAATCAGCGCTCGGCGGAGCGGAGGCGGGCATGGGGCGATTGTAATATCTTTGCCGGCATGACGCCTCCCGCGCTCCGGCCGCTGTCGGTGGGCGAGATCCTCGACACGTCGTTCACGCTCTATCGCCGCCACTTCAGCGCCCTCGCCACGGTGGCGCTGATCTGTACCGGCGTACCACTGGTGCTGCGCCTGCTGCTCGAGAGCGCCGGCGGATTGCTAGCCAATCTCACGCTGTCGCTGGTGTACCTCGTGGTGCTGGTCGTGCTCAACCTGATCGCGACCGCGGCGACGGTCTTCATCGTCTCGGAGAGCTATCTCGGCCGGCCGATCACCGCGCGGGAGGCGCTGCGCCGGTCCACGCCGTACGTGGGCACCGTGCTGGTCTGCTCGCTGCTCTTCAGCCTGGTGGTCGGGCTCGGATTCCTGCTGCTGGTCGTCCCGGGCGTGATCCTGGCCGTGGGGCTCGTGCTGGCGATTCCGGCCCTGGTGCTGGAGCCGGGGCTCTCGCCCATGCAGGCGCTGTCGCGCTCGTGGCGGCTCACCCGCGGCTCGCGCTGGCGGATCTTCGGGCTCGGGTTCGTGCTGCTGGTGCTGATCTACATCCCCGTGGTGGCGATCGGGACCATCTTCGCGGTCCTGCTGCCGGGCAGCATTCCCACCGGGCCGTCGGCGGGCTCGGCGATGCTGGCCGCGGTGCTGGCCCTCGCGATCACCGGACTGGTGCAGATCTTCATCTATCCGCTGTTCTACTGCGTCCTCACGATCACCTACTACGATCTGCGCGTTCGGAAGGAAGGATTCGACCTGGAGCTGCTGGCGTCTCAGCTTCGGAGCGCGTGAGCCTCCCGGCGGCGGCGCGGGACACCACGGCCGCCTTTCGCGCCGTGCTCGATTCCGTCTTCGCCGCGCCCGACTACCGATGGGCCGAGACGCCCGCTCCCCGCCGCCTGCTGCATGCATGGTGGGCGCGGCTCGTCGAGTGGCTCGCGGGCCTCCGCGCCGACAACCCTGCCGTCTTCCGGGTTCTGCTCGGCGCCCTGCTCCTGGTCCTGCTGCTCATCCTGGCGCACGGCGCCTGGGTGGTGTGGCGGACGGTGCGGGGCGCGGCGGCGCCGGCAGGCGGACGTCCGCGTCGTGAGGCCAACGAGGTGCGCGACGCGGCCTGGTACCGCCGCGAAGCCGACGCAGCCGCGGCGGAGGGACGCATCGCCGAGGCGCTCCAGCTCGCCTTCGTGGCGCTCGCGCTGAGCCTCGACCGAGACGGCCTGCTGAGCTACCACCCAAGCAAGACCCCCGCGGAGTGCGCCCGCGAGGCCCGGCTCGCCGGGGAGGATCGTACCCGCCTCGATGGGCTGGTGCGCTCGTTGTATGGATGCGCCTTCGGCGGCGACCCGTGCGGGGTGGACGAGTATCGCCGCTGGCTCGCTCGGACCACGGGACCCTGGCGTGCGGCCGCGGGTTGAGCTCGCGCTGGGCGCGACACTCGTGCTGGCGCTCGCGATCGCGGCGGGACTGGCCGGGCTCGGGCGCGCGGGTCTGACCGACGTCGACACCCGCCGTTCCACGTTCCTCCCCGGGCCGTCGGGCGCGCGAGCCTATACCGATGCGCTCTCCCGTCTGGGCGTGCGGGTCGAGCGCTGGCGCAGGCCGCTGGCGATGCTCGACGGCGCGGCCGATTCCGCCGATGTGCTGGCGGTGCTGGGCCCGAGCCTGCACCTCGACGCGCGCGAGGGCGCCGCATTGGCCGCGCGCTCGGGTGATCTGCTCCTGGCCGGTCCGGGCGCCCTCGCTGCCTTTCAGTGTCTCGGGTGGGACGTGTACGCGCGGGGCGCCGAGTCCCTCCGAATCGTGCTTCCGGAGGGCGGGGCGCAGCGCGCGTTCCCGCGGGCGTCCGCCGTGCTGCTGCGGCGCGCATCGCCCGTGATGGTGGATTCCTCCGGGCGTGGTGACGGCGACCCGGTTCGCTGCGAGGCACCGAGCCCGATCGCCGTCGACACGCTGCTCCGTACGACACCCGGCCTCCCGGTGGTCGTGCGGCTCGTGCTCGCGACCGGCCGCACCATTACGCTCGTGGCCGACGATCGTCTGTTCGAGAATCGTGCCCTGCGGGAGACGGGCGCCGGTCCGTTCGCGCTCGGGCTCGTGGTGCCCCGCTATCGTCGCCTCGTGGTGGACGAATACCATCATGGATTCGATGCCTCGCGCACCCTGGCCGGTGCGACGATCGAGTGGACGCTGCGCTCGCCGTGGGGCTGGGGCGTCCTGCAGCTCGCCGTGGTGGGTGTGCTCGCGCTGCTCGCGGCGGGTGTGCGCTTCGGTCCGGTGCGCCCGGGGATCCCCCGGCGCCGGCGGTCGCCGCTCGAGCACGTGCGCGCGCTGGCCACGGCGCTCGCGGCGGCGCGCGGACACGACGTGGCGGTAGGACTGCTGGTTCAGGGACTTCGCCGCCGGCTCGCGCCTGCCGGGACGGCACCCCGCGGCGAGGCGGGCGCGTGGCTCGACGGGCTCGCGCCGGCGGTCCGCACCGAGCGGGGCCGTGTCGCGCTGGCGACGCTCACCGCCATCACCCGCCGCGCGGCCGGCCCGGACGACGTCATTCGGGCTGCCGACGCCGTGGACATTCTCCGACAGGAGCTGACCCCCTCATGAACACGGACCCGCTGCCGCTCGCCCCCGACGAGACCGCCTCCCACGCCGCCGCGGCCCGTGGTCTCGTGGAGGCGCTCGAGGGCGTGGTACTGGGCCAGTCGGCTGTGGTGCGCGAGACCGTGGCGGCGCTCCTCGCTCGCGGGCACGTGCTGCTGGAGGGCGTCCCGGGTACCGCCAAGACGCTGCTGGTGCGGGCGCTCGGGCTCGCGCTCGGCCTCGAGTTCCGGCGCATCCAGTTCACCCCCGATCTCATGCCGTCGGACGTCACCGGCGTGAGCCTGCTCACCGGGCCGGGCACGTTCGAGTTCCGGCCGGGCCCCCTCTTCGGCGACCTGGTGCTGGCCGACGAGATCAACCGCGCGCCGGCCAAGACCCAGGCCGCGTTGCTCGAGGCCATGCAGGAGCGCCGGGTGACGGTGGACGGCGTGAGCCACGTGCTGCCCGAGAGCTTCACCGTCTTCGCCACCCAGAACCCGATCGAGTTCGAGGGCACCTATCCGCTTCCCGAGGCCGAGCTCGACCGGTTCATGGCCAAGGTGCTGGTAGGGTACCCCGAGGATGCGGTCGAACGGGGACTTCTTCACCGCGTGATCGGCGGTTTCGAAGCCGACGTGCCGCCGAGCTATGGCATCGAGCGGGTGGTCGAAGGTGACGGACTCCGACGCCTGCGCGAGGCGGTGCGGCGGGTGCGCGTGGAGCCGAGCCTGGTCGGGTACATCACCGCCATCGTGCGCGCGACCCGCGGCTCGCCGGTCCTGGCGCTCGGCGCGTCGCCGCGCGGGAGCATCGCGCTGCTCAGAATGGCGCAGTCGGCCGCGCTGCTCGACGGCCGCGGGTTCGTCGTCCCGGACGACGTGAAGGCGCTCGCCCCGGCGGTGCTGCGGCACCGCGTAGTGGTGGCGCCCGAGCTCGAGCTCGAGGGCATCACTGCCGACACGGCACTGCGGGGGCTCATGGAGAAGGTGGAGGCGCCCCGCTGATCGTGCCGTCGCGGCGCTGGTTCCTCGGCGCGGCCGCACTCGCCCTGGTGGCGCCACTCGCCGTGTGGTGGCCGGCCGCGGCGGGGCTGCTCCTGACGCTGGACCTCGTCTGGCTCGGCGCGCTCGCGCTCGATGCCGCGTGGGGTGCGTCGCCCCGCGTCCTCGAGGTCTCGCGCGAGGCGCCCGCCGGGTTCGTGGCCGGGCGGCCGGCGGTCGTGCGCTACCGTTGGCGGCATCGGCGCGGCCGAGCCCTCACCGTGCATGTGCGTGAGCAGCTCCCGGAGCCGCTGGGCGAGGCCGGAGCCGCTGCCCGGCAGCTCACCGTGCCGCCGCACGGAGGCCTCGAGGAACTCCTGCCATTGGTGCCCCCGCGCCGCGGGGTCGGCCGGGGCGGGGAGTTGTCCGCGCGAGTCCTGGGGCCGCTCGGCCTCGCGTGGCGGCAGGGACGGCTGGCGCTGCCCTGGTCGGCCACGGTGTATCCCGCCCTGCCCGACCTGCCGCTCGGTCCGCTCCCGCTCCGGTCGGCTCGGCGGTGGGAGGCCGGCCCCCGGCGTGCTCGTGCCCCGGGCACGGGCCGTCTGTTCGAGCGCCTGCGGGAGTGGGTGCCGGGCGAGGAAACCCGGATCATCGACTGGAAAGCCACGGCCCGGCGGGGTAAGCCGATCGCCCGGCAGTACGAGGACGAGCGGCGGCAGCAGGTGCTGCTGGTGGTGGACGCGGGCCGGCTGCTTACGGCGGAGCTCGACGGCGTGGCCCGGCTCGAGGCGGTTCTGGTCGCGGCCGGCCAGCTCGCGCGCGCGGCGGTGGAGCACGAGGACAACGTCGGCCTCATGGTCTTCGCCGACGAGGTGCAGCAATACCTGGCTCCGGCCCGCGGGAGGCGCGCCCTGCGCGCGGTGCTGGACGGGCTCGCGCGCGCCGAGGGACGGCTGGTCGAGTCGGATTACCCGGCGGCCTTCCGCCACCTCGCCGCGCACAATCGGAAGCGTGCTCTCACCGTGCTCTTCACCGATGTGATCGACCGGACCGCGAGCGAAGCCCTGGTGGCGCATGCCGCCACGCTCCGTCCCCGGCACCTCCCGCTCGCCGTCACCCTGCGCGACCCGGCGCTGGAGGCGCTGGCTTCGGCGCGGGCCCCGACCGCGCCGGCCGCGTTCGAGCGCGCCGCCGCCGAGGAGCTGCTCGGCGCCCGCGACGCCGCGCTCGCCGAGATGCGCGGGCGCGGAGTGCTGGTGCTCGACGTCGCCCCGGGCGCCGCGGGCGCGGCGGTGGTCATGAAGTACCAGGGGCTGAAGCGGAGAGGGAGGCTGTAGGGTGGGCGGACGGGCGGACGGGCGGACGGACGGACAGACGGACGGACGGTCTTCGGCGTGTACCTCGGTTGGCCCCCGGAGCCATCCTGAGCGTCGCGACGGAACCATGCCTCAGGTTATGGCCCCTTCGCTTCGTTCCGCCCGTCCGCCCGTCCGCCCGTCCGCAAGTGAGTTGCGCCACAGCCGTTCCCACGCTCCGCAACGCATGTTGAACCATGCCCATCTCCGAATCCTTCACCCGCTTCGCCAAGGCGACCGCGCGGGCCTCGGGACACCCGGTCACCTTCGGCATTGCCGTCTTCGTCATCGTGGTGTGGGCGGTGAGTGGTCCGCTCTTCCACTTCAGCGATACCTGGCAGCTCGTGATCAATACGGGCACGACGATCGTCACCTTCCTCATGGTGTTCCTCATTCAGAACACCCAGAACCGCGACAGCGTGGCGATGCAGATCAAGCTGGACGAGCTGCTCCGCGCCGTGAAGGGCGCGCACACCGCGCTGGCCGATCTCGAGGATGCGACCGAGGCCGAGCTCGACGAGTTCAAGGCCCGCTACGTGAAGCTCGCGCAGGACGCGAAGGACGGGAACGGCGACGAGGACGGGGAAGAGGCGCCGGTCTAGGCCGGCAGCGGGAGCACGGCCGGATCGGGGAAGGCCGCTACGAACGCCTCCACCGCATCGGGATCGAGCTGCGTTCCCGCGACCCGGCGGAGCTCGCACATGGCGTCCTCGGCCGGACGTGAGGGGCGGTACGGCCGCTCGGTCGTCATCGCGTCGAAGGAGTCGGCCACCGCGACGATGCGCGCCTCGATCGGGATCCTGGCCCCCCGGAGTCCGTCGGGAAAGCCGCGGCCGTCGAGCCGCTCGTGGTGCGAGCGGACGATCCTGAGCACGTCGGGCGACTCCTGCGCCAGGGGGGACAGCATGCGCTCGCCCAGAGCGGGATGCTCGCTGATCTGGCGGAACTCGTCGGCCGTGAGGGTGCCGGGCTTGTGGAGCACCGCCTCGCGGGTCCCGATCTTTCCGATGTCGTGCAGCTCCCCGCCCAGACGGATGCCGTCGAGGCTCGCACCGTCGAAGCCAAGACGCTCCGCGGTCGCCACCGCATACCGGCTCACCCGGATCGAGTGGCCGCGGGTGTAGGCGTCCTTCGCCTCGAGCGCCCGGGCCAGCATCTGCACCCCCTGCAGGAACAGCTCCTGGATGCGCTGCGCCTGCTCGTGGACCTGCCGCTCCAGATTCTGCTGGTAGAACCGGTTCTGCAGCACCAGGGCGCGCTTCTCCAGCGCGCGCGCCACTCTCGCCTGCAGCTCGCTCACGGAGATCGGCTTGAGCAGGAAGTCGGCAGCCCCCAGGTGCAGGCAGTCCACCGCGGTGGTGGTCTCGCCCATTCCCGTGAGCATGATCACGGAGGTATCCGGGTAGCGCTGGCGGAGCGCCTCGAGCAGGCCGATGCCGTCGAGCTCGGGCATGCGCATGTCGGAGATGACCAGCGGCGCATCGCCGATCCGCTCGAGGACGCCGAGCGCCTCGCGCCCGCTGCTGGCCTCGAAGCAGGTGAAGCCCTGGGCCTGGAGCATGCGCACGAGCGAGCGGCGAACGCTCGGCTCATCGTCCACAATCAGGCAGTTGGCGGCCCCGGCCACGATCGGCGGCGCGCCCGGCGAATCCGGCATTGTCGTTGAAATCCAGGGTGGTGGGATGGATGCCACGAACATCCATTCCCATCCACACTACATGGGCGCGCCCGGAATGTCCACGGGGGCTGCCGCTGCCCCGGGGTGGCCGCGCGGTATAAATTGTCGCCGAGCCCCACAAGGAGCCCAGGTGGCGGGAGTCCAGGCGCGTCTCAAGTCCGAGTTCCAGCGGAAGTACCCCGACCTCAGCGCCTCCGTCTGGTACGAGGTGGCGCCGATCTTCCCGGGTGTGACCCAGCGCATGGTCAACATGTCGGGCGAGCGGCTGACCCGGCTGGCGACCCCGCGCGGGTACGTGATCATCCGGGCCGAGCACCTCGATTTCCGCCCGGCGCCGAGCGACGTGCCCGAGGGTCAACCCATCTCCGGAGACCGGTGACCGGGCTCCCCGGCGACGTCCGTCGCTTCATCGATCGCTACATCGACTCCCCGGCGCAGCTCGAGGTGCTGCTGCTCGCCCGGCGCTCGCCGGGCCGGAACTGGTCCGCCGAGGACATGGCCCGCGAGCTGTACGACGAGCGGGACGCGATCGGTCAGTGCTTCGAGAGCCTGCTCGGCCGCGGGCTGCTGCGCGAGAGCCCGGCGGGGTTCTTTCAGTACGCCCCGCGCTCCGCGAGGCTCGACCTGGCGGTGGGCAGGCTGGCCGAGGTCTACCGGGCGCAGCGCGC
Source organism: Gemmatimonadales bacterium (assembly GCA_036377715.1). Classification (GTDB taxonomy): domain Bacteria; phylum Gemmatimonadota; class Gemmatimonadetes; order Gemmatimonadales; family GWC2-71-9; genus CAVVWJ01. The sequence continues at coordinate 34,724 of DASUXW010000121.1, read as the reverse complement.
CGCGGTACTCTCGATCCTGGGCGGCGAGCGCGGCTAGCGGTCGGCAGCGTGCTGCCGCCGCTCACGCTCCTTCACGATCCCGCAGATCTCGCGCGGGTGCGGCTCGGTCATGGGGCACTCGCGCGTGGCCTTGTGCACGACGAGCGCCTGCGGTCGCGGATCGGTCATGGCAGGAATCCTAGCCCCGCGTGCAGGTGCAGGGCGAGGTTCGGCACCGAGGCATGCCCCCGCGCCACCGGGACGCTCACGTAGGAGAACGAGACCCGTCCGTCCAGGCTGAGAAAAACCTTTTCGAAGACGGGAAACCGCCGCGTCGCACTCGCCATCACGTTCGCTCCCGACAGAAAGTAGCCGCCCCAGAAGCCTCGGCGCCCGCTCTGGAGGCGCTCGCCGCGGATCTCGTTCTTGGGAAAGGTCACCACCGGACCCGCGCCGAAGGCATAGGTGATATTGCCCTTCCGGAAGCCGCGGCTCACGGTGAACAGGTTCATGCCGTTGGTGATGCGGAACAGCTGCACTGCGGGCGGCGGGTTGGTGAGATACATCTTGTGGTGGGTGAAATCCAGCAGCCAGCCGCGATCCCCGCTCCAGAGCCCGACCCGCCAGGCGTAGTACCAGGTATCGAGGAGGGGGCGGGTGGCCCAGTGCCCGGTGAAGTGCAGGTCGGGCTGGCCGTTCTGGTAGATCCAGAGGGGCGAAGGGGTGTTGACCGAGGAACCGAGAAAGGCCTGGAGCTCCACCTGCTGGGCGCGCGCCGGAACAGGCCGGGCAGCGAGAGCGAGCAGCAGGAGCGGGACGAGGCGGATCACCGACCTTCAGGTGGCGGGAGGCCCCCGGCGGGCCTCCGTGTCGCGCCGCGCCCGGTCCGGTGGCGTCCCGGAATCGCTCAGCCGGCTCAACTCGGGCGGAAGGCCGGGCGGGCGCGGCGAGGTGCCCCGGAACTCGAAGTGATCGTCCCGCAGGAGCCGTTCGCCGGTGATCTGGTCGGCGCGAGACCGGTCGCCGTAGAGCATCGTGACGACCTGGTTGATCAGGACCTCGACCGGCTGCCACGCGCCGGGCTCGAGCTCGGGGTAGAGATAGTCGAACTCCGGGCGAAGGCGAGCCTCGCGGCCCCGAGGCTCGCTCACATGGGCCTCGCGGTGCCGGAGGGGAGCCCCAGCGGGTGCTGCAGCGCTACCTGGACGAGCTCCGAGAGCTGCTCCGGGTCGAACGGCTTCTGGAGGACGGGCACGATGGTCTCTCCGAGCCCCACCCGGGCAACGCCGGCCGGGGCGAAGGCGGACATCAGGATGATCGGGATCTCGGGAAACTCGGTGCCCACGATCGTGGCGAGCTCGGTCCCGTTCATGTGCGGCATGACCACATCGCTCAGGATGAGATCCACTCCGCCGTTCCGGCGGCGCACCAGGTGCAGTGCCTCCGCTCCGTCACCCGCCTCGAGCACGGTATGGCCGGCATTGCTGAGCTCGCGGCGGAGCAGCGCGCGGACACTCTCCTGGTCGTCCACGACGAGGACGATGCCGGTGCGCGGTGGGGTGGACATGAGCGCCTCTGGATAGGGCCGTTCGGGAGAAGGTACCCCGTCCGGTGGCGCCCGCAAGCAGGGATGGCTTCGTTCAGCCCGGCCGAGGCGCCGGCGGCGTGTCGTCGGCAAGGTGGCCGTAGTGCAGCCGCCCGCATTCCGGGCAGAAGGTGTGGGTGATCCGTGCTTCGGAGTGGCTCAGGATGTAGCTCTCCACCCGCTGCCATCCCCCGTTGGACGTGCGGATGCGATGGCAGAATCCGCACATCGGGAGCAGTCCCTCGAGCGTGCGGATGGCCAGCATCTGGTGCCGCATCTGCCAGACGAGGAGCGCGAAGCCGACCGAGAGGACCACGTCCACGATCGTGTCCTCGACCGTGAGCCACGTGGGCCAGGGCCAGCCCCAGAGGGCAACGACGCCAAGCCGGAGCAGCGGCCATACCACGGCGAGCGCGACGGGGAACCACCGCGTGCGCGCGCTCCACGCCGCCAGGCCCACGGGGATGAGAAAGAACAGCACCGCCGAGTGGATGAAGGGACCGGTGAGATAGTCCCCGACCACGATGAGGCCCAGCACGGCGACCGAGTACCAGGGCCGGATCGCGCTATGGGGTGACCGGATGGAGAACATGGATGATCCTGCCGCAGGCCGGTGTTGGGTGCCTGGATGCAGAGTAGCGGCGCGATTTCTGGAAGTCTACCGCAACCGCCGATCGAAGAAATCGGCCATGCGCTGGATGACGACCGCCGAGTCCGGCGAGATGGGCGCTCCGACGGGCTTGAGGCCGTGGTCGGCGTTGGCGACGTGCAGCACCGCCGACGCGAGGCCCGCCGCGCGAAGCAGCGAGTCCATGTGCGCGGACTGCGCCGGGAGCACCAGGGTGTCCGCGTCGCCTACCACGAAGAGGAACGGCGCATCGTCGGGGGTCACGTGCGTCACCGGGCTCGCCTGGATCAGCTCCGGGGACGCCGGGTCGGGCCAGGTGGGAAATTCCCGGCGGTAGTTGTCCCGCAGCTCGTCGGTCCGGGTGAAGTCGGTGATGGTGGACATGCCGACCACCGCCTTCGCGCGATCGGACTCCCCGGGGAAGCCGCCCGCATCCGGAATCCCGCTGCTCCCGTCGATCGTGCCGAGCAGCGCGGCGAGCTGGGCGCCGGCGCTGGCCCCCCACACGCCGATCCGATCCGGGTCGAGCCCGTAGCGCGACGCTCTGGCCCGGAGGTGGCGCATGGCGCAGGCCACGTCCTGGATCTGCGCGGGGTACTTGTAGGTCGGGGCGAAGCGATAGCCCAGGCTGACCACCAGATACCCGCGGTCGAGCAGCTCGTCGGTGATCGCGTCGAACCAGAACCCGCGCGAGCGGTGGCCGCTGGTCCACCCACCGCCGTGGATGTGCACCGCCACCGGAAGCGGCCTGGGCTTCGTGGCGCTGGGCACGTACACGTCCATCGAATCGGGCACGCCGTCAATCGTGCAGTAGGGGATGTCGAGGCGGGTGCCCTGGCCGAAGCTCACCGTCATCGTCGCGCTCCCGCTGCGACCCCCGGCCTTCGCACGGATGTCGGCAGTGCCGGTGCCGCGTCCGGTGACCACGCCGTCCGGGTCCACGGCGGCGACCCCGGCATCGCTGGAGCTCCACTCCACCGGGACGCCGCTCATCACGTCGCCCCGGGTGTCGCGGACGATCGCGACGAGCGGCGCCGACGCGCCCGCCGGAATCAGGGTGTCGGCCGGGGTCACGGTGACCGTCGCGACGGCGGGAGGCTGGGTCGAGACGGAGATCGTCGCGACCGCGCTCAGCGGGACCGATCCGACCACGGCGGCGATCGTATCCTCGCCCGCGGCCGAGGGCCGGAGCACGCCGAGCGCGACACCTTCGATATCCGTGGGCGGCGGCTGGGTGAGCGTACCGCCCCGTCCACCGAGGCTCAGGAGGACCGCCGCTGCGGTCACCGGGTTGTCGAACCGGTCCCTGGCGACCACCCGGAGGACGGTGCTGTCGCCCACCAGCAGCGCCGCCGGGTCGGCCGAGACTGTGGACCGGGTCGGATCGGCCGGCCCCGCCACGGCGGTAGCCGAGAGCTCGAGCGGCGGCAGGCCGGCCACGCTCGCGGTGCCCGCCGCCGGGCCGGCCACCGGACCCAACACCCAGCGGGCGGCGACCTCGCCCCGGGCGTTCGTCTCCGGTTCAGCCGCCGTGAGCGTACCGGCACGCTCGGCCGCACTGAAGCGCACCGTGATACCGGCAACGGGCCGGTCGGCGCTGTCGATCACCCGGACGAGCAGCAGTGCGGCCAGCGTGTCGCACGCCGGCGCGCTTTGCCCGCCGCCCGCGGCCAGCCTCAGGGCCGCGGGCGGACCGCTCGCGCGTGGTCCCACCGCGCCATCATCGCCGCAACCGGCGAGCAGGGTGACCAGGACGGGGATGCAGTGCCACAGCCGGTGCCTGAGTACCACAAGGTCTCCGGAAACGGGCCGCGCTGGATGTACGGGGTGAGAGGATGCTACACTCGCCGGCGCTTCCATGCACGGGTTGCGCCGGGACGGAGTGCAATCGGGTGCACTGGACTAGGCCTGCTCGGAAATGCCGACGACGTGGCTCAGGTTGACGACGGCGGTGTGGAGCGCCCGGGCCCCGGGGGAGTTGGCCGTGGCGCCGTACGGCGCCAGCAGGCAGTGCTTGAGCGTCAGCAGCTGACTGGCCTGTCGCAGGTGATCCGAAAGCCGGAGGTGCTGCAGCACCCGGAGCGTGCCGCGCAGCATGCTTCCGGGCAGCAGACAGGCGACCTCCCGCGCCGTGCTGAACTCGGCCTCCGGATCCTCGCGCTCCTCGGGCAGGGCGGGAGCCACCACCAGTACCGCGTCCCGGCGAAGCGCCACGAACCGGAGTCGGTCCGGCTCGCTGGGGACGGCGACCCCGGTGACCTTGAGCTGGTCGCTGCCGGCGGCGAGGTGCTCCTCGAGCGAGAGATGGCTCGGCACGTGGAGGGTACCGTTCAACCAGCCCAGGGTGGTGAGCAGGTCGGCGGATACCTTCCGCGGCGCGGGTCGGGTGGTCATCGGGAGGCGCCTGGTTGCTGGAGGTCGGTGATTCGGGTGCGCGGACCGGCCCGCCCGGGCGGCCGCTCGCCGCCGCCCCGGAACTCGAAGTGCCGGTCGTCGAGCGGACGGCCGCGGAGCATCTCGCCCGAACGGCGCCCGCCGCGAAGCCGTGCCGCGGCGACATAGTCGAGCAGCTCGCCGATCGCTCGCCATTCGCCGGCCGGCACCCCCGGGTAGAGGGCCTCGTACTCCGGCCGAAGGCGTGCCTGGCGACGTCCCGCGTTCATAACATCCTGCCTGCTGGAGATGCGGCCCAAGCTATGGCGCCGGCACGCCCGCGCTGTGAGCGCGGTCGCCCTCGGACGCCGTCATGTGCGGGCTGCCAGGCAGCGCCGGATCTCGTCGAGCAGGCGCTCGGGGGCAAACGGCTTCAGCAGCAGCCCGCAGGGGGCGCTGATGCCGCGGAGGTTGAGCTCCTCGGTGCCGTAGCCGGACATGAGCACGACCGGCAGCTGGGGATGGGTCTCGGCCAGCCGGTGGAGCAGCTCGACGCCGGTGAGCCGCGGCATCACGACGTCGGAGAGCACGGCGTCGAGCTCCGCGCCCACGCGGGAGGCCAGCTCCCAGGCCTCGCCGCCGTCGCTCGCCTCGCGCACGCGGTAGCCGGCTTCCCGCAGGACCCGGGAAGCGAACGCCCGCACCACCCGCTCATCATCGACGACAAGGATCTGCGCCGGGGCCTGGCCGGGCGTGAGCCCTCCGCCGGCGGGCGCCTCGTGTGTTACGTGCACGGTTCTTCCGGATCAGGGAGTGCGGAAAGATAACCGCATCCGGAGGGGAGGCGGTCGGAGCCGCTAGGCCAGATTCATCCTGCGGAGCAGCGCCTGGAAGCGCGGGTGCCGGCGCAGCGGCCGGAACAGGAACGAGCCCTTCACCCCGAACAGGGCGCCCGCCCGCTCCTCCCATGCGCGCTCCAGGTAATCCAGCGCGCCTTCGTGCTCTCCCAGTCCGGTAAGCACGTAGGCCAGATGATAGGGTGATACGTACTGGCTGGTCGACAGCTCCTCGAGACGGCGGAGCACGGCGCGCGCTTCGGGAGCGCGCCCCGACTGCCCCAGCGCCTCGCCGAGCTGCGCCTGGTACATCGTGTTGTCGGGGGAAAGGGAGACGGCGCGCTCGAGCGAGGCGATCCCCTCGTCCGGGCTTCCGCTCAGCAGTTGGGCCCAGCCCAGGGTGAGATGCGCGAGCGCGAACCCCGGCTCGATCTCGACCAGCCGGCGCAGCCCCGTCAGGGCCTCGTCATGGCGTCCCGCGCGAAGCAGCGTGGTGAGGACGTCGATGCGATGGTGCATCGGGTCGAGCTCATGGGCCCGCCGCTGCATCGTCATCGCCTCGTCGTAGCGCTCGACCGCTGCCAGCATCAGCCCGTACATGTCGTGGGCGTAGCCGCTGTTCGGGTTCAGCTCGATGGCCCGCTTGAACTCGATCTCCGCCCCCGTCCAGTCGTAGTCACACGCGCACCTGAGATAGCCCAGGACGGCGTGCGCTTCGGCGAGCCCCGGGTCCAGCTCGAGCGCGCGGGCGGTGACCGTTCTGGCCCGCTGGAACGCCTCGTCCGGCGGAAAGCCGCTGACCACGCCCAGGGCGGCGTCCATGTACACGTACCCCATCGCCGCATACGCCAACGCAAAGTCCGGATCCCGGGCGACGGCCTGCTCGAGGTACCGAAGCCCCTGCTCGACCCCCGGCCGGGTCCACTGGTGAAAGCACTGCCGGCCGAGCAGATAGAGCTGATAGGCCTCGACGTCCCGGGTCGGCTCTTTCCGAAGCCGGCGCTTTTCGTCCGGCGACAGCTCCGTCTCCAGCGCCGCCGCGATCTGCAGGGCGACGTCGGTCTGGATCGCGAAGATGTCCGTCAGATCCCGGTCGTAGGTCTCGCCCCACAGATGCCGCTCGGTCTCCACGTCGATGAGCTGCGCCACGATCCGGACCCGGCGGCCGGCCCGCCGCACGCTGCCCTCGAGCAGCGTCGCCACGTCCAGCGCCGCCCCGATCTCGCGCGGGCTCTGGTCGCGCTTTCTGAAGGCCATCACGGAGCTGCGCGAGATCACCTTGAGCGAGCGGATCTTGGAGAGCTGGGTGATGACGTCCTCGGTGATCCCGTCGGCGAAGTACTCGTTCTCCGGGTCGGGGCTCAGGTTCGCGAACGGCAGCACCGCAATGGAGGGCGCCCGCGTGGGTCCGGCGATCGGCGCCGCCAGCGCGGCGGCGAAGGCGGCCGCCGAGTCGAACCGGTCCTCGGGGGCCCTGGCGAGCGCCCGGACGAGCGCCCGCTCGATCGGGACCGGCACGGTCGGCCGAAGGCGGCGGACCAGCGGTTCCGGCTCGGTCACCCGCCGGAAGATGATTGCCTGCGCCGTGGGCCCGGCATGCGGCGGCTCGCCGGCCAGCATCTCGAAGAGGACGCAGCCCAGACTGTACACGTCGGTTCGCGCGTCGAGCGTCCGCTCCCCCGCGGCCTGCTCGGGGCTCATGTAGGCCGGCGTCCCGAGCGCGAGCCCGGTCCCGGTCAGCCGGCTCTCCGTCTCGCTCCCCGGAGCCAGGGCGATGCCGAAATCGGTCACCATGGCTTCGCCTTCGTGGAGCAGGATGTTCTCCGGCTTGATGTCGCGATGGATCAGGCCGCGCGCGTGGGCGTGCTCCAGCGCGCCGCCCACCTGCCGGGCGATCGCGATGGCCTCCTCGATCGGAAGCTGGCCCTCCCGCGCCAGCCGCTGGCGCAGCGACTCGCCCCGGACGAAGGGCATGACATAGAAGAGGAGTCCGCCCGCCTCGCCCGAGTCGTGCAGCGGCAGGATGTGGGGATGGTTGAGCGCGGCAGCGATCCGCACCTCGCGCGAGAACCGGTCGGCGCCGAGTGCCGCCGCCAGCTCCGGCCGGAGCACCTTGATGGCGACCTTGCGCCGGTGCTTCAGATCGTCGGCGAGGTAGACCTCGGCCATGCCGCCGTGGCCGAGCTCGCGCTCGACGGCGTAGCGGCCCGCAAGCGCGGCGCCCAGTCGCTCCAGTTGACCAGTAGGCATGTCGAGTGAGTCGCCGGCCTCAGCCGGTGTAGCGCTCCCGCAGGACAGCGGCGTGATGGCGTGTGTGGCCGGCGATGACCCAGGCCGCGGCCCGGGTGGTCATCGACTGGCCATTGGCCGTACCCCGGCGCGTCCAGGCAGCGGCCGGAAGCCCACGGAAGAGGGAGAGGGTGGCCCGGCGCACGTCCCGCCATTCGTCCACGAAGTCGGCCAGCGTGCGTGCGTCCGCCTGCATCGCCGGCGCGTACACCTCCTCGTCGAAGCCGGCCAGCGGCGTGCCGTCGCCGCGCGCGATGCGGAGCGCGCGGTAGGCGAAGATGCGCTCGCTGTCGGCCAGGTGACCGATGACTTCCTTGACGCTCCACTTGCCGTCGGCGTAGCGGTAGTCGCCCCGCGCCTCGCCGAAGCGGCGCGCCAGCTCCGGGAGCTCCTCGAGCTGGCCGGCCAGCACGGCCAGGACGTCCTCGCTCCGGCCAAGGCGTCCGACGTAGCCGGCAAAGGCCGGGGCGTACTCGTTCGTCTCGGGCGCGGGGAGAGTTGTCATGGACAGCTCAACCTACTGCGTTCCCGGGCCTGCGCAACGCGACGGCCAGCGCCTCCAGCTCGTCCAGGCGGCGGCGCAGCTCGGGCAGCTCGCGGATGAGCCGCTGGCCGGCCTCGCTGAACTGCCGGCTGTGCATCTCGTATCCCCGGCGCCGGACTTCGGCGCGGAGCTCGTCGTCGGTCAGGGTTTCGAGGATCACGTCGGCCACCGTCGCGCCCTCCAGGCAGAAGATGCATCGAGATTTATCAAGGTAAGAGCCTTGACAAAGTAGCGAACGGGGCGATATGGTGCTCATGCACAGGAGCAGCCCTCTTGAAAGTGTCCGGTCCCGGCCAAACCCAGCGCGCCATTCTCGACCTGCTCAAACGCGGCGGGAACGCGACCATTCCGGGGCTCGCCCGGCAACTCGGGCTCAACATCGAGACCGTCCGCGGCCATCTCAAGGCGCTGACCGCACTGGCGCTCGTCCGGCGCGAGAGCGCCCGCAGGAGCGGCCCGGGCCGGCCGGAGATCGTCTATGGCCTCACGCCGGACGCCGAGGCGCTCTTTCCCCGCCGTGAGGGCGCTCTCCTCCGCGAGCTCGCCGCCTACCTGAAGCAATCCGGGAACGGACACCTCCTGCGGAAGTTCATCGAGCACGGCGTCGAGCAGCGCCGCGACGAGGCCCTGGCGCGAGTGGCGCACCTCCGGGGCCGGCATCGGCTCGAGGAGGTTGCGCGCATCCTGAGCGAGCTCGGCTTCATGGCCCGGGTGGAGGGCTCCGCCGAGACGCCCACTCTCCGTCTCTGCCACTGTCCGATCCGCGCGCTGGTGGACGCGACGCGCGTGCCCTGCCGGGCGGAGCTCGGGTTCATCGCCGAGCTGCTGGGCGAGCGCCCGGCTCGGCTGAGCTACATCCCGAACGGCGAGCCGAGCTGCTCCTACGCGGTCGCGCGCTGATGCCGGCCGGCGATCCCACACCACGAGGGCAACCGTCATGACCACTACGCGCATCCTGGACGTTCGGGTGATTCCGCCGCGCGAGAAGCACCCCACCATCTTCGACACCTTCAACGCGCTCGCGCCGGGCGAGTCGTTCGTGCTCGTCAACGACCACGATCCGAAGCCTCTGCGCTACCAGTTCGAGTTCGAGCACGCCGGCGAGTTCGAGTGGCAGTACCTGGAGCAGGGGCCCTCGGTGTGGCGGGTCGAGATCACCCGCACGGCCAAGTGATGCTGCTCGGCCTCAGCTCCGGCGCGGCGCCCGATGCCGGGCCCGAAGAGCTCGTCGAAATCGCAGCGCGCCGCGGGTTCGGAGCGCTCGAGCTGAACGAGGGCGACGGTCACGGGCTCACGCCGGAGAGCGACCGGCGCGCGGTCCTCGCGCTGCTCGACCGGGCCGGAAGCGCGGGGATCAGGATCTCGGGCTACCGCGCACTCCGCACCGGTCACGACGTCGCGCTCGCGCGGCTCTCCCGCACCCTCGGCGCGCCGGTGCTTCTGGACGGTCCGGCGGACGTCGCCTCGCGCGTGACGAGGGCAGCGACGATGGCCGCGGCGGGCGCGGAGGTGGCGGTGGTGCTCCGCGGGACCGTCGACGCCGACGACGCGGCGCTCGCCGGCTCGGCCGGGCTTGCCCTCGCGTGGGACGCGGATCCGCGGGTCGGTGCGCTCGACCGCGGGCTCGAGCCGCTGCTGCACCGGACCGCGGGCACGCTCCGGCACATCCGACTGCTGGGCGGCGGGCCCGAGGCGGCGCTGCAGGACGGCATGGGCGTGGGCGCGATGATGCGGCGCCTCGCGGTGGAGGGCTATGCCGGCACGCTGGTCCTCGCGCCGAGCACGGCGCGGTTCCGGGTGGCCTGGCGGAAGTGGCTGGGTCGGCGCGGCGGCTGGGGGTGCGGCAGCGGCACCGGCGAGGACCTGCCGATGGTGCACCTCGCCGGCGCGACGAGCGAAGGAGCGAACCGATGAAGGAAATCGTATTGCTGGACGTCCGCCCGGTCGAGCCGAAGGACCGCTTCGAGCGGATCATGGGCGCGTACGAGCGTCTGCGCACCGATCAGACCCTCGAGCTCACGGTGGACCACGATCCCAAGTGCATGTACTACACCCTCCGCGCCACCCGCGGAGACGATGCCTTCGGGTTCGAGTACCTGGAGGATGGCCCGGAGCGGTGGCGGGTACACGTAACCAAGCGATGAGCGTGGAGGAATGATGCCTTCCGTGGAGGAGGGGACGATCACCCCGGGGGCACTGCTCCCGGAGATGCAGCTCGTGTCCGCAGCGACCGGCGTGCCGGTGGATCTGCACTCGGTGCGGGGGCCGCGGGCGCTGGTGGCGATCCACTCGGTGGGATGCGCGGCCTGTCGCGACTACGTACGCGAGCGGCTCGCCCGCGCCGCCCGGGAGGTCGCGGAATGGGGAGGACGACTCTGCGTGATCGTGCCCGGACGGCGCGGGGACGCGTCCGATTTCGCCGAGACCACGACCGATGCCCTGGAGGTGCTGGTAGATGCGAGCGGGGCCTTCGCCCACCGGCGGGCGGCCGTCGTGGTCACCGACCAGTGGGGTGAGGTTCATTCGGCCGTCGATGCCGCCGACGGCCACGAGCTGCCCGATCCGCAGCAGCTCGTGGTCTCGATCCGCTTCCTGGCCACGCAGTGCTCCGAGTGCGAGGTGCCCGAAGGGGAGTGGCGGTCGATCCGGTAGTCGTGTAGCTTGCATCAACCAATGTGGGCTGCAAGGGGCTGGTATTGTGCCGGCCCCTTTTTTCTTCATCGGCCCCGGCAGTGGACCGCGATACAATTTTACCGGTGTGCAGCCGGCTGGCCCGGCGCGGTTCGGTGTGGCTTCATGGAGGGAGGGCCCGTGGCCGAAGTCAGGGTGAATGGAGTACCGGCTGGTCGCGCCGTCCGGCGTCTCAGCGTCGGCATCCTCGACCTGGTCACCAAGAGCTCCCGGAAGTCGCTCTACGGCCGGATCATGAATCCCAACCTCGCCAGCATCATGCCGCAGGTCCTGGGCGTCTGGTGCGAGGAGGCCGGGCATCGGGTGAGCTTCGCCTGCTACATCGGGGGCGAGGACGTCCTCGCGTCACTGCCCGCGGATCTCGACCTGCTGTTCATCGGCGCCTTCACCCAGTCGGCGCAGCTCGCCTACGCGGTGAGCCAGCTCTACCGGCAGCGCGGCACGGTCACCGTCCTGGGTGGGCCGCACGCGCGCTGCTACCCCGAAGACGCGCTCCAGTATTTCGACTACGTGCTCGGCTTCACCGACCGGTCCGTCATCGACGAGGTCCTGGCGGAGTGCGCGCCGTGCCGCCCGCTCGGGCGGCTGATCACCGCTGAGCGCCAGCCCTCGGAGCTGCCCGGTCTCGAGGCCCGCTGGAAGTACGTCGAGGCCACGCTTGCCAGGGCGCCGGCCATCAAGATCGTGCCGATGATCGGCAGCCTGGGCTGCCCCTATTCCTGCGCCTTCTGCATCGACTCGACGGTCGAGTACCAGCCGCTGGGCTTTCCTCAACTGGCCGAGGACCTCCGGTTCCTGCTCCGGAAGGTCGATAACCCGATCGTCGCCTGGCACGACCCGAACTTCGGCGTGCGCTTCGACGACTACATGAATGCTATCGAAGCCGCGGTGCCCCAGGGGCGCATGCGGCACATCGCCGAGAGCAGCCTGTCGCTGCTGTCCGAGCCGCACCTCCAGCGGTTGGCCCGCAACGGTTTCCAGGCGATCCTGCCCGGGATCGAGTCCTGGTACGATCTGGGGAACAAGTCGAAGACGCGACGCACGGGCATGGACAAGGTGAAGCTGGTGTCCGAGCACGTGAACATGATCCTGCGTTACGTGCCGTACGTGCAGACCAACTTCGTGCTGGGCCTCGACTGCGACGAGGGCGCGGAGCCCTTCGAGCTCACCAAGCGGTTCCTCGATCTCACGCCGGGCGCGTTCCCGGCGTACTCGCTACTGTCGGCATTCGGCCGCGCGGCGCCGCTCAACCTGGAGTACCAGCGGGCAGGGCGGGTGCTGCCGTTTCCGTTCGCGCTGCTCAACAACAACCACGCGATGAACGTGATTCCCCGGAACTACACCTGGCCGGAGTTTTACGACCGGCTGGTCGATCTTTCGGAGTACTCGTTCTCCGGGCGCGCCATCCGCCGGCGCCTGGCGTCGAACAGGGGCGCGATCCCGCGCTGGATGAACGTCGTCCGCGCGATCTCCTCCGAGGGCTGGGGCCGGATCCGGTATCACCGCACCATCCGGCGGCTGCTCGACGAGGATCCGGCGGTGCTCCGGTTCATGACCGGACAAACCGGGCAGTTGCCCGAGTTCTACGAGCGGCGCATCGCCGCGGAGCTGGGCGCGCTGCACCGGCACCTGCCGCCGGGCGCCCTCATGCACGACCCGAACGCCTACCTCCGGAGCTCGGCCGAGGCGGGCGGGGCGGCCCCGGTCGAGCTCAGGCCCGGCCGGCGGCGCGTCACGGCGCCCGCGAGTGTCACCCCGATTCCGGAACCGATATGACGACGAGAACGGACCATCGCTTCGCCCTGAACATCCAGCGCGGCGCGCGCTCGGAGAGCCCGGGCGTGCACATTTCCCTGCAGCGCGTAGTGCGGCACGCCAACGGCATGCTCGGCGTCACGCCGGTTTGCTCGTCGCTGCCCGAGATCGAGCACGAGATCGCCGAGCTCAAACGGGAGCTGGAGGACGTTTTGCGGCAGGCGCGGCAGGCGTTCGCGGTGAAGTCGGCGACGGGCGTCAGCTAACGGCCGTCGCCGCCGGTCAGGAGCGGCGGCTCGAGCCGCCCGCCGGCCCGCACCTGGCCGTACCCGATGTTCGCCATCAGGGCACGCCCCCTTTCTCGACGAACGCATCGGTGGGCTTCGCGGGACGGCGCTGAGTTGCGCCGACTTCGGGGATCCCGCAGCTCCACGTCGCCGGTTCGGCTGCGTAGCCGACTCGCGGCAGCGCCTGCTCCGCGACCAGCACGATCGCCCAGAACGCGAGTCCCACCGCCAGTACGTGGACCACGCCGGAGCGGAGCCGCCACGAGTCGAACGCCAGTCCGGCCCCGGCGATGAGCACCATCGCCACCGCGCCGAGGTAGGCGGCCAGCGGCCAGCCGCAGCCGTGGAGATAGGGCCACTGAGTCATCGCCGCGCCGAGCCCGAGGGCCAGAAGGATTCGGGCCCAGAGCGCCGCGAGGTCGAAGCGCGTGAGCGGCTCGGCGTGGGCGGTGCCCACAACCATGCGAGGTCGGCGACCGACTCCGGGACGCGACAGGGCGTGCCCGCCCTCGCCGCCGGGCACGTGCGCGGGCTCGCTGGCGCCCCGCGGCGCTGAATGGTCGAGCTGCGCGAGGAGTCGGTTCACCTCGCGCATCAGCGGATCAGGGCGGGGGCCGCGCGGGGTTTTGGGCATGAGATGACGGGGCGTGCCGCCCCATTCGGTGCGGAGCGCCGCATTTCCCGCGCCCGCCGGTGCCGTGTGTCGTAAACGCGTACGCGGCGACCGATTCCCATGCCGGCGCCGGCGGATGCTCCGACGAGTGCGATTTGCGGCGCTGCGGCTTGCGGCCGCAGGCGGAGATTTACTCTGCAATCGGGTGCACGTCGCTGCCGCAGGTCAGGACGCACTCAGCCGCGTCCGTCACGGCGCCACGGCACTGCTGGTCTACGGCGCACCCCGGGTCGTATGGCGCGACGCCGATCCGGCGCTGGGGAGTCTTCGCTGCCGCCTTGCCGGTCGCCAGGCCCAGCTCGATGACGCCTGACCGGCCCGGCCTGTATGCTACACGTTCAAGGGGTTGCAGGTTTGAGGGCGGTCATCATCACCGCCTTCACCCCATACGCCTCCGCCGCGTCCTGCGTTGCCGCTTTCCGGAACCGAAACCCCGGCACCACGGCGGAACGCACACGTGAGAAGCCCGACTCCTCCAGCAGCCTGAACATCTCTCCCTCCGGGAGAGCCCCACCGATTCACGAAGCCCAAAGTTTGGGGTCGTTCACGATCGACTGCGAGAGCTGCTTGGCGCTCACGATGTCTGTAATCGAGATCCTGCCACCGGGCCGCAGCACCCGGAAGATCTCCTCGACCACTCGCCGCTTGCGAAAGGAGAGATTGATTACGCCGTTCGAGATCACTACATCCACCGAGGCGTCGGGGACCGGGATGTTCTCCATGCCTCCCTGGCGGCACTCCATCTGCATCCCCGTTGCAGCGACGTGGGCCTGGGCCTTCACGCACATGGCGGGATTCAGATCGACTCCGATCACACGTCCCCCAGGCCCCACCTGCCAGGAGGCTATAGCCGCGTCCAGACCCGCTCCGCTGCCGAGGTCGAGCACCGTCTCTCCCGGCTTCAACTGACTGCGCTCGTGCGGATTCCCGACTCCAGCGAATGATGCCACCGCTCCGGCGGGAGCGCGATGGAGCCATTCAGAGGAGTAGCCGAACAACTCCGCCGCCTCTCGACCGTGGTAAAAATGGAAGGTGCCCTCCGGCTGGTCCGCGACCTCCTGGTACATCCGGAGGATCTCGTCCTTCAGGACCGCTTCGAGAGACGCTTGCGTGTCGGCGACACCCGCCATAGCCAGTCTCCTTGTCCAGGTCTGCCGGTCGAACCAGGGGAGTACGTGCCGCGGTCCGTTGGCCACCAAGTTATCGGCTGTGTAGGAACCCGCCAGGGTGCGCGGCTGGAAATTCGGACTCGGCCCTCGGTGCGGGTGCGGGTTCCGGGTTACCGCTCGGCTCTGCAGAGGCAGTAAACGAATGCCTGGGTTGCGCCCGAAGGTGTGTGGTGATCTTCGCGGACGCTTTCGAGCAGCAGGAAGCCTGCGCCGAATTCACTGTGCATGGCCTCGGGGGAGTAGCGCACCACTTCAAGGCCGCTGCAACGCGTCGGGCCGTCCGGCCCGAAGCTGGCGATGATCACGTGCCCATTGACCCGTACGGCGCGACGAACCTGGGCCACGTACCGCGTACGGGCCCGGGCGTCTGTCAGGAAGTGAAAGACGGCCCGGTCATGCCAAACCGCATACGCCGAGGCGCGAAGCTGCACGTCCAGGACGTCTCCGGCGATCCAGACCACGCTAGCGGCCCGACTCCCAAGGCGTCGACGGGCGAGGCCCAGCGCGGACGGGGCGAAGTCGAGCACAGTGACATTGCGGTAGCCCGCATCGAACAAGCCATCCACGAGCGTGGCCGCACCCCCACCGACATCGATGATTGCGGCGTCGAGGTCAGGAGCGACGCGGCGGATGAGGTCGAGAGACAGCCGGGTCTCAGGCTGATACCAACTAACCTGCGTAGGGTCCTTGGTGCGGTAGATGCGTTCCCAGTGTTCCCGGCTCATGCCGGAAAGTTGGCATCGCCGAGCGCCGACCGCTACGCCGCCGTTTCCGGGACGACAACGCCCCGCTCATCACCAAGTGACGGCGGGGCGCGGTGTTTCCAGAGTGGGCCCGGCGCGATTCGAACGCGCGACCTCTTGCTCCGGAGGCAAGCGCTCTATCCAACTGAGCTACGGACCCTCGACCTGCGATCGAAGGCCAGAATTCTAACGCCTCAGGCCCCCGAAGGCACCCCCTCCGCGCGGCCTGCCTGCGCAGCGCCGGCCCGCCGGCGCCGCTCGCCGGGACGCCAGACCAGCTCGCCGTCGATGCCCGGTGGCACCGGCACGCCCAGCCAGTCGAGCATCGCGGGATAGAGATCCACCGTCCGCAGCGGCCGGGCCAAAATCCGCTCGCTCGACCACACCGGCGTCTGCATATGGGAACGCGCCAGGCTGCCATGGCCGGCCCGGTGCTCCGGGATCTCGAACCGGCGCCTGAAGTCGTAGCCCTCGCGGGCCACCACCAGCAGGTCGCCCGCGCGGCCGGCGCGGAACTGGTCGAGCAGGTGGTAGGCTGCGTCGGCCCACTCGCCGTCCCACGTGGCCTCCAGCCATTCCCGGTCCGTGCCTCGCAGGGCGCCGCCCACGCCGAGCGGGTCGCCGGTGAGCGGCTCGTAGTGGATCTCGTCTTCGCTCCGGCGCAGCCTGGCCGAGCCGGCGGCGGACCCGACCCACACGCCGCCGTCGCCCGATTCCGCCGCCAACAGCCCGACCGCCTCCTCCGCCAGCAGCCGCTCCACCAGATCGTCAGGCGATCCGAACGTCCCGGGCTCGCGCAGGCGCTCGATCGGCCAGCGCGCCTCGCGCGGCGCGCCGGGACGGGCGTATACCATCGCCGATCCGTTCCCCGCCACCATGACCGCGGCTCGCGGATTCCGCTCCCAGAGCACCGGATGCGAGAGCGTCGGCACCCCCCGCGCCCGGAACCACTCCGCCAGGTCGAGATGGGTGTGGACCGGCGCCGACCCGTGGTCGCTCACGAGGAGCATGAGCGTTCGCTCGAGCTCGCCCCGCGCGTCGAGCAGCGTCCGCACCTGGCCGACTACCTCATCCACCTTCCGCAGCGCCCGGCGCACGGGCTCGGCATCGGGATGGGTCTGATGGGTATACCCGTCCACCGCGGGGAACTGCGCGAACACGAACCGCGCCGGCCCGTCCACGGCGCGGAGCAGGTGGCGCGCGACCGCGTCGTCCGACGGCTGATGCCACTGGGCGTAGTGCGCCAGCGCGCCCCAGAGCTGGCGCTCGCGGCGGGCCGGATCGCGTGCGGGCGTGAGTCCCCGCGCGATCGGGGTGAAGATGCCGAGGCTCTCCGGCACCAGCTCGAAGATGGTGCGGACATCCTCCGCGATGTCGTCGTCGAGCCGGGGCGCCTGGTAGCCGCAGTAGCTGCGTAGGGCCTCGCGGTCGCGCCACCAGCGGCCGGCGTACGTCCGGCGGTCGAGCCAGCGGATGGAGGGGATGTCGCAGCGGCCCGGCGTGCACCCGGTGAGAAACGGGAGATAGGCGACACTGGTCGTGGAAGGGAAGACGGTCGTGGCCCGCGTCCGCCCGCCGGTGCGGAGCATCGCCGCGAGGTGCGGCAGCTCGCCCGCGCCGAGGCGGGCTTCGGCCACGCCCGGCCGGAGACCGTCTACCAGCAGGAGGAAGCAGCGCGTCGAGGTGCTCGGCATGGCCGCAAGGTAACGAGGGTCGGGTGATGCCGCTCACCACCTGCCCGCGATGCCCGGCGCACATTGACAGCCGCGGCGACGGCCGCGGCGGGAGGCGTATGCAGGGACCACTCTTTTTCGCCGGCTGGGAGTCGATCGGCAGGATCGTATTGCTCGCGGCGTGCACCTACGTCGGGCTCGTGGCCGCGCTCCGCCTCCTGGGCGAGCAGGCGCTGGCCAAGATGTCGGCGTACGATCTCATCATCACCATCGCCCTGGGCTCGATCGTGGCCGCGATCCCGCTCAGCAAGGATGTCACCCTGACCGACGGCGCCGCGGTGCTCGCCACTTACCTCGGTCTGCAGGCCATGACTCGTTGGGGGACACAGCGGTGGCGGGAGGTCGAACGGGCGGTGAAGACCAAACCCCGAGTGGTGTTGTGGGACGGCGAGCTGGTGCCGCGTCAGATCCGTCTGGCCCAGGTGACCGAGGCCGAGAT
Organism: Gemmatimonadales bacterium; assembly: GCA_036377715.1. Classification (GTDB taxonomy): domain Bacteria; phylum Gemmatimonadota; class Gemmatimonadetes; order Gemmatimonadales; family GWC2-71-9; genus CAVVWJ01. The sequence goes on along the minus strand of DASUXW010000121.1, from coordinate 17,000 downwards.
CCGCTCGGCGGCGCGAATGGCCGGCTACGCCTCCCTGGGGGACCTGCTGGCGATCGTGCTCGAGAACGACGGCTCGTGGTCGGTCGTCCCGCGGAGTGACCGCGGCGACCTCTCCGCCTTCATCGGGCTGGACGTGCCCGAGCACGAGCCCCGGCCGCCGCACCCCGCCCACCGGCGCAGCCAGCAGACCTCCCGCCAGCTCTAGCCTTGCCCCGGACTCGGGGCGGCATATGATTCACAAATGCAACTATTGCGTGGTGCACGCGCCCGCGCCGGCCGCGACGCCGTGGCGCCGGCCGTCATGGAGGTCGGTCTGCTGGTCACCCGGCTGGTGCGGGCCCAGGCCTGGGGCGGGCGGTCCTCCACCCTGTCCGACGTCCAGCTCCGCGCCCTGACGCTGGTCAACGCCTACCCCGGCTGTTCGCCGTCCGCGCTCGCCGACTACATCCTGCTCAGCCGCCCGGCCGTCACCCGGGTCCTCGACGAGCTCGCGGCGCAGCGGCTGGTCGCGCGGCGGTCGGCCTCGGGCGACCGGCGCCGCGTCGAGCTCCGCGCCACCGCCGCAGGGCGGCGGCAGGTGGAGGCGTATCTCGCCGGCGCGCGCGCGGCGCTCGCCGAGCGGCTGGCCGATCTCTCCGACGGCGAGCGAAGCACCGTCGCCCGCGCGATGGCCATCCTGGCGCCCCGGCTGACGCCCGGGTCGCTGGGATGAGCCGCCCCATCGACCACAAGTGGGTCATCGCGGGAACGGTCATGATCGGCAACATCATGGCCGTGCTCGACTCGAGCATCGTGAACGTGGCGCTTCCCGACATGGCGGGCAATCTGGGCGCCACCATCGAGGAGATCACCTGGGTGGTGACCGGGTACATCCTCGCCAACGTCCTCGTGATGCCGATCGTCGGGATGCTGAGCGCGCGCTACGGCCGGAAGCATCTCTATCTCACGGCCATCACGCTGTTCACCCTGGCGTCCATGCTGTGCGGCCTGGCCCACTCGCTGCCCGTGATGGTCGCCTGCCGCATGCTGCAGGGGCTCTCGGGCGGCGTGCTGATCACGGTGCCGCAGGCCATCCTGCGGGAAAGCTTCCCGCCGGACGAGCAGGGCGTCGCGATGGGCGTGTACGGGATGGGCGTCGTGTTGGCCCCGGCGATCGGGCCCACGCTCGGCGGGTGGATCACCGACCAGTATTCGTGGCCCTGGGTGTTCTTCATCAACGTGCCGATCGGCCTGGTCAACCTGCTCATGGTCCAGCGGGTCATCCAGGACCCGCCGTACCTCGAGCGCAGCCGGGCCGCGATTGACTTCGCCGGCCTCGGGTTCATGATCGTGGGGCTGGGCGCCTTCCAGCTGATGCTGGAAGAAGGCGAGCGGAAGGACTGGTTCGAGTCGGGCTTCATCGTCCGGCTGGCGGTGCTCGCCGCGGTCGGGATGGCGCTGTTCGTCTGGCGCGAGCTCACCGCCCGGCGGCCCGCGGTGGACCTCTCCATCCTGCGCAACGTGCGGTTCGGCGCAGCGACCATCATGGGCGGCGTCATGGGCGCGGGCCTGAGCGGCGTGCTCTTCATTCTCCCGCTCTTTCTGCAGAATCTGCTGGGATACACAGCCATGGATTCGGGGCTCGCGCTCATGCCGCGGAGCCTGGCGATGCTCGTCGCCATGCCGATCGCGGGGCGGCTCTACAACCTGACCGGCCCCCGTCTCATGGTCGGCGCCGGGCTGCTGCTCACCGCGTTCGGCTACTGGGACCTGGCGCGGCTCACCATGCAGACCGGCGTCTGGGATCTCGTCTGGCCCCAGGTGTGGCAGGGGATCGGCTTCAGCCTGCTGTTCGCCGCGCTGAGCACCGCGGCGCTGGCCACCGTGCCGCGGGCGCGGATGACCTCCGCGACCGGCCTCTACAACGTGGTGCGTCAGGTGATGGGCAGCATCGGGATCGCGCTCGCCGCCACCACGCTCACGCACAGCGAGGCCACGTACCACGCCGTCCTGGTCGAGGACATGCGGACCTCGGTCGCGCTTCGCTGGCTGGCCGGCGCCGCCGCGGCGGCCCAGCGCGCCGGCGCGGACCTCGTCACCGCGCGGCAGCGGGCGGTCGAGCTGCTCGACCACGTGGTGCACGAGCAGGCGGCCGTGCTAGCCTACAATCACATCTTCGTGCTGGTGGCCGCCAGCTTTCTACTGGTCGGGCCGCTGGTCCTGCTGTTGCCGCGGAGCGCCCGGGTTCAGGGCGAGAGGGAGCTGCTGCTCGATGCCTGACCTGGTGCCGCTGTCCGTGCTGGACCTCGCGCCCATCGTCGAAGGGGGCGACGCGGCCCAGGCCTTTCGCCATTCGCGCGATCTGGCCCGTCATGCCGAACGGCTCGGGTACCGGCGCTTCTGGCTCGCCGAGCACCACGGGATGCCCGGCATCGCCAGCGCGGCCACCGCGGTGGTGATCGGCTACGTGGCCGAGGCCACCTCGACGATCCGGGTGGGCGCGGGCGGGATCATGCTGCCCAACCACGCGCCGCTGCTCGTCGCCGAGCAGTTCGGCACCCTGGCCTCGATGTATCCGGGTCGCATCGATCTGGGGCTGGGGCGTGCTCCCGGGTCGGACATCCTCACGGTCCGGGCCCTGCGCCGGAGCCCGGCGGCGGCGGAGAGCTTCCCGCAGGACGTGGTGGAGCTCATGAGCTACTTCGGGCCGCCGCGCTCGGGGCAGGGCGTGCAGGCCGTGCCGGGGGCGGGCCTCGACGTGCCGATCTGGATCCTGGGCTCGAGCCTGTTCGGGGCGCAGCTCGCGGCGATGCTCGGGCTGCCGTACGCGTTCGCTTCGCACTTCGCGCCGGCGGCGCTGCTGCCGGCACTCGAGCTCTACCGCACCCGGTTCGAGCCATCCGACCGGCTCGAGCGGCCGCACGTCATGCTCGGCGTCAACGTCGTCGCCGCCGACACCGAGCAGGACGCGCGCTACCTCTTTACCTCGCTACAGCAGGCGTTCGTGAACCTGCGCCGCGGGCACCCGGGCCGGCTTCCGCCTCCCGTGGAGGGCTACGGCGAGCGGCTCACGCCGGCCGACGAGCGGATGCTCGGCGAGGCGCTCTCGTGCTCGTTCCTGGGTACCCGCGAGACGGTCGGGGCGGGGCTCCGGACATTCGCCGAACGCACCGGCGCGGACGAGCTGATGATCGCCAGTCAGGTCTACGACCACGCGGCGCGGGTCCGCTCCTACGAGCTCGCGGCCCCGGTCTGACTACTGGCGCTCGATCTTCCCGCACGCGATGGGGATCGTCACGGTGGCCGGCAGTGGGCCGAGCGAGGCCACCGACTTCGGCAGCTTTGTGCTCTCCGGAACGCCGTGGATGAAGACGACCCGCTTGTCCAGCTCGAGCTTCTGCCCCGGGAACGCCTTCCCGAACGCCGCCTCGAGGGCGCTCGCGACCACCGTCTTCCTGTAGTCGAGCGCGCCGTCGGCCGAAGCCTTCGGGTAGGTGCCCTTGGCCACGTCCATGCTGACGGGATCCTCGATGAACGGGACCATGGTCGTGCCGGAGGTCGCCTCGGTCTCGATCAGGTCCACGATGCCGTCGCCGTTCTTATCGGCGCTTGCCGTGGGACAGGTGGCATTCTTGCCGTCCTTGAAGCCATGGAAATGCTGCCAGTGGGTGATGTCCTTCGGCAGCCCGGTGGCCTGCGTGGTGATCGTCAAGCTGTCACCGGCAAACGTGAATCGCACCTCGCCCGCCGGCGATGTGCCGGTCACGGAGTCGTTGAGTGGCGACAGGCGGGCCACGAAGGTCGAATCGCCGCTCGGGGTCGCGCCGGCCGTCGCCGGAGGCGGCTGCGAGTCGGCTTGCGTGGCCGGCGTGCGGTCGGCGTGTTCGCCCGAGCACGCGGCCAGCCCGGCCAGGGCGGCCGCGGCGAGGACGGCGGGGGCAGAGTACGACATCAGGAGAACCTCCGGTGGTCGAGGGGTGAGGACGGTCACGGAGCGGCGCTCCGCGCCTCCTAAGATGTCAGGATGATCAGGCCGCCACCGTGACCGACGACCCCTCCGCCGCCTTTCCCCGGCGTACCCGCGGCCAGATCGAGGCGCTCTCGCGCTTCGGCACGCCCCGACGATCTGCGCGATGGTGAAGATCTCTTCCGGGCGCGGGCGGATCATCGCGGTGCACGGCCCCGGCGGGTTCACCGGCGACATCGGCGTCCTGGCACGGCGGCGCTCGGTGGTGGGCGCGAAGGCGCGGGTGTCCTCCGCCATCGGCGAAGGCGCGATGGCGGTGCAGTTCGTTCATGAATATCTCAGCCGCAAGGAGACGTGACCCATGGCCAATCGCAGCGCCACGGCAGCCGCCCTGTCCACCTGGCAGCTCGACCCGGCGCATTCCAGCATCGAGTTCTCCGTCAAGCACATGATGATGACCACCGTGCGGGGCCGCTTCAAGGAGTTCCATGGCACGCTGAGCGCCGACGAGGAGCACCCGCAGGGCTGCTGCGTCGACGTCGAGATTCAGACCGCGAGCATCGACACGGGGATGCCCGACCGCGACGCCCACCTGCGCTCGGCCGACTTCTTCGACGCGGAGCGCTATCCGGTGATCGCGTTCCGGAGCCGCGGCGCGGAAGGAGATTTTGCCCGCGAGGGCGACAAGTTCCGCGTCACGGGCGATCTCACGATTCGTGACACCTCGACGCAGATCGTCCTCGACTGCGTGTTCCAGGGTCGCGGCAAGGACCCCTGGGGCAAGGAACGGGCGGGATTCAGCGGCACGGCCGAGATCGACCGCCGCGAGTGGGGCCTCAAGTGGAATCAGGCGCTCGAGACCGGCGGCATTCTGGTCGCGAACAAGGTGCGGATCGAGGTGGAGGTCCAGTTCGTGGCCGAGTGAGGGTGTTCCCGGTCAGCCCTCCAGCCCGAGCGCGATCCGGAACAGCCGCGCCGTCCGCCCCGGGGCGCGCCGGACGCCCCAGGCCTCGAGCCGCTCGGGGAGCGACTCGAGATCCGACGCCAGGTCCGCGGGCGGCGGCGCGGAGACCACGTGCACCGTCCCGGCGCGCTCCAGCACTTCGTGGGTGGCGGAGCCGTCCTCCTGCCGTCGAAAGCGGAGCGAGACGACGGCGTCGCCTACCCGGAGCCGGCGGACCGTCACCGCCTGCACCCCGGCCGGCAGGCGTGGGCGCACCACCAGGAGCAGGTTGGCCGGCGCGAAGGGATAGAGACCCAGCAGCGCCTGGACCAGCAGCACCACGGCGCTCGCACTCCAGGCCTGCGGCGAGTTGGACGCGGGATAGAACGTCGGGACCGACATCTGCTCGCGCGCATGTCCGCCGAGGGCTTCCGGCAGCCGCAACGCCTCGAAATGAGCCGCCGCGTCGAGCATCGCGCCGGCGACGCGCTCGACCGCGTCATCGAGGCCGTAGCGCTTGAATCCGAGCGCGAAGGTCGCGTTCTCCACCGGCCAGACCGTCCCCAGGTGGTAGGCGTAGGGATTGTAGGATGGATGTGCCGACGAGAGCGTCCGCACGCCCCAGCCCGAAAAGAGATCGGGCGCGAGGAGCCGGCGGGCGACATCGGCGGCCCGATCCGGCGGGATGATGCCCGTCGCCAGGGCATGACCGGCGTTCGACGCGATGGTCGCGACCGGCCGCTTCTCGCGGTCGAGGGCGAGCGCGTAGTACCGCTCCCGCTCGAGCCAGAAGGCCCGGTTCACGCTGCGGCCGAGCGCGCCGGCCCGCTGGAGGAACCGCTCGGCCCCGTCATCGTCGCCCAGCGCGAACAGCAGCTCCGCCATGCGCTGCAGCGCGAGAAAGTGGTAGCCCTGCTCCTCGATCGTGGCGATCGGGTTCTCCACCTGCGAGCCGTCCGGATACCGGATCGCCTCGTTGGAGTCCTTCCACCCCTGGTTCTTGAGCCCCGCCGGCGATCGCGTGTCGTACTCCAGCAGCCCGTCCCCGTCGCGGTCGCCGTACCGGTCGGCCCAGGCGAAGGCGCGAAGCGCGGTGTCGCGATACCGCTCGAGCGCCGCGGTGTCGCCCGTCCAGTGCCAGTACTCCGAGAGCGCGATCACGAACATCGCCGGTGCGGTCTGCTCCCCGTAGTAAGCCCGCTGCGGCACGAGGTCCAGCTCCGCGAGCGGTCCCCGCCGCCGCTCGTGCAGCAGCTTGCCCGGCTCCTCGTCGCGCCAGCCCGAGTCATCGGTGGCCTGATACTCGGCCAGCCGGGCGAGCGCACCGCGCATCGGCTCCGGGCCCAGCATCGCCGCCTGCCAGCCGGCCGCGAGGGTATCGCGCCCGAACAGGCCGGTGTACGTCGGCACGCCGGCGTTCGGCACCCAGGCATCGTCCGACACGTCGTAGGCCCAGTTGCGGAGCGCGATGAGGTCCTCGCCCGCCCGCTCGAAGGCGGCGGCGAGGACGGGACCGCCCGGCTCGAGCGCCGTGCGGTGCGCGTGCCACCGGCGGCGCAGGGTGGTGCGCCGCTGCACCGCGTCGGCTGACGGCTCGCGCCAGACGCCGTCAACCAGCGAGCCGTATACCAGCACCGCGATCCACTCCGCCGCCGGCGCGAGGGCGATCCGGAACCGCAGCCCCCGGCCGTCGCCGTCGGGCGCCAACCCCGGGCTCCCCACGCGCACCCGCAGCCCCCGCTCGACCTTCCGGCCGTTGGCCTCCGCGCGATAGATGAACCGCAGCGCGCGCGCCGCCGGGTCCCAGCTCGACGATACGGTTCCGCGGCCTCGGGCCGCGTCACCGAGGTCGAGCACGTCCGCGAAGTCGGCCCCGAGTTCGAGCACCAGGTCCACCTCGGCAGGCGCCATGCTGTGGTTCCGCACCGCGAGCCGTTCGAGCATCCCGTCGCAGATCTGCCGAGACAGGGTGAGCTCCAGCAGGTCCTGCGGCAGCCGAGGTCCATCCGGCACGCCACCGCGCAGCGGGGCCAGCAGGTGAGTTCGCCAGCGGTCCGCCCCGTCGAGCTCCGATCCGACATGTGTCGGCCGCTCGCCGCCGATCGTCAGGGCGTAACGCGAGAGAATGCGGCAGTCGAAATCGTAGAGCCCCTCCCGCCCGGTGCCATCGAACCCGCCGTCAGGGCGGGTCACCAGCACCGTGTAGCCGTCGTGGAGGACATGATGGCCGGGATGCGGACTCAATTGACCCATCCCCAAAGATGCCGGGCCCGGGGGCTCCTTGGCAAATAACGAATTGGGTTTCTTGAGTTATTCGGGCCAAGCTGCTATCATCGCGGGAAGCGCTACCTTGGCTTGGGGAGGAGGCCCCATGGGCCTGCCCGCACTGAGAGGACTGGCGGTCACGGAGGGGACGCACCCTGGCGGGAGCACGCTCCCCTGGCACGAGCACGCCGGGGCGACGATCTGCTGTGTCCTGCGGGGCGGCTTCGTCGAAGGCTACCGCGGGCACGAGGTGGAGTGTGCCGCGGGGCTGGTGAAGACTACCCCCGCCGGCGAACGGCACTTCAATCGGTTCGACCGCGGAGACGCGTGGGGCATCCTGATCGAGGTGCCCTCCGAGTACGCGGCCGAGCTCCGCGAATACACGACGGCGCTCGACGAGCGGCGCCAGGTGCACGACAGCTCGACGGCGGCGCTGGCGCTCAGGATCGGCCGCGAGCTGCGCTCGCGCGATACCGCGGCCCCGCTCGCCCTCGAGGGGCTCGTGCTCGAGCTGATCGCGGCGCTCGGCCGCACGGAGCCGGTGCGGTTCGCGAAGCCGGCCCCGGCCTGGCTCGGCGACGTGCGGGCGATGCTCCACGACCGCCTGGCCGATGCGTTGCAGATCGGCGAGCTGGCCGGAGCGGTCGGGGTGCATCCCGTCACGGTGGCTCGGGCGTTCCGGCGGACGTTCGGATGTACGATCGGCGAATACCGGCGCCGGCTGCGTCTGGAGCGCGCGGCGGCCCAACTGGTCAGTTCCGAGATGCCGCTCGCGCAAATCGCGCTGGCCGCGGGGTTCGCCGACCAGAGCCACTTCTCCAACCTCTTCCGCCGCCGGCTGGGCATCTCGCCCTCCAACTACCGGCGCGTGTTCCGGGACGATCTCCGGCGGCGGGATGCGGCGCCTTCGCCGGGTTCATGACGCTGTCCCGGGTGGTGCTGCTGGCGCTGATCGCCGCCTGCCGCGCGCCGGGCCCGCCACCGGTCGTCCAGGTCCTGCCCGACGTTCGACCGCCGCCTCCGCTCGATCCGCCTACTCGATCCGCGCGAGCCGCCGGGCAGACCTACGCGGAGATGCGGCACGTCCGCTTCCGGCTGGACCCGCTGCTGGTGCTCGAGATCGTGCACCTGACCGGACGGATGCGCCCGACCCGCACCGGGCATCCGATCGACTTCGACGAGCCCCGCTCCCTCGCGCTCGCCATCGCCGATGCCGATGTCCGGATCGACACGACCTCGCTCGCGCGGCTCATGAACCGCTACGTCTTCGGGTTCCCCCACGCGCCGCTCACCGATCTCCACTTCGCCAGCCGTATTTCGGGACGCGACTCCCTGCTGCAGGTCCGAGGCGTGCTGCACGAGCATCTGGCCGTTCCGTTTACCATCACCGCCAGTGTCCGGGTGACGCCCGACCGGCTTCTCCGCCTGCATCCGACGGACGTGAACCTCGGCGCGATGGACGTGGACTGGATCATGCGCGCTCTGGGACTTCACCTGCAGCAGCTCATCGACGCCAAACAAGCGGTCGGGCTCCGGCTGGACGGCAACGATCTGATCGTCGATCCGACCCGCGCGCTCCCGCCGCCGAAGATCAGCGGCGTGCTGCGGGACGTGCACGTGGTCACGGAAGGGCTCGCCCTCCGATTCCACGATGCCGCGCTGCTCGCCCGACTGACGCCCCGGCCGCGGCTGCCCGTGCCGGCCTCGAACTACATGTACTTTCGCGGCGGCGTGCTCGAGTTCGGGAAGCTGTTCATGCCGCGCGCCGACATGGAGGTGGTCGATTCGGCGGCCGGCGACTGGTTCGACTTCTTCCTCGCGCAGTACCAGCGACAGCTCGTGGCGGGGCACAGCGAGACGCTGCCCGACTACGGCCTGCGGGTGGTGATGCAGGACTACGATCGGATCGTGGCCGCGCGGCGTCAGACCGCGCAGTAGCCGTCGGCGCAGGCATCGGCGTCACCTGGTGCCGGCGCGGAGGCCGTCGGCTCGGCGGCCTCCCGCTCGCGCCACGCCTCCCGCAGTACCTCGAGCATGACCTCCGAGGGCTGCGCGCCCGAGACCCCCACCCGCTCATCGATCGCGAAGAAAGGCACGCCGCTGATCCCGAACATCCGGGCCCGCGCCTCGTCGTCACGCACCGCGGCGGTGTAGTCGTCGCTCGCCAGCATCGTGGCTGCCGCCCCGGCGTCGAGCCCCGCCTCCGCCGCGATCGCGACGAGCTTATCGCGCTCGCCGATCGCGCGGCCTTCGCCCAGGTAGGCGCGGAAGAGCCGGTCCACGACCTCGTCGCGCCGGCCGTGGTCGGCGGCGAAGTGGATCAGCCGGTGCGCGTCGAAGGTGTTGCCCACCTGCGCGTGGTCGAGGTCGAACCGGAGTCCCTCCTTTGCCGCCTCGCCGCTCATGCGCGCGTTCATCGCCTGCGCCTGCGCGAGCGGAACGCCGTACTTGGCGGCGAGGTGGGCCGGCTGGGACTGCTCCCGCCGCCGGGGCGCGTGGGGGTCGAGCTCGAAGCTGCGCCAGGTCACGTCCACCGTGTCCCGGTGCTCGAACGCCTCGAGCGCGCGCTCGAAGCGCCGCTTGCCGATGGCGCACCAGGGGCAGGCGATGTCCGACCATATCTCGATCTTCATCTCTCGTCTCCGTCGTTGTGTCGCGGGGCGGGTGTCACGAGATGAAAACCTTTCGCGAGCGGCGGTGGTTCCCCGGCCACGCGCGGCTGTCCCACCGCGGCGAGCAGTCGCGTGAGCTGGGCCACGTCGAGGTGCTCCAGGTCGGCCACGGTGGCGGCGATGCGGTCGCGCAGCGCCGGGTCGATGTGCGGCTCGGCGAGGCGCTCGAACTTCTCCCGGGCGAAATCCCAGGTCTGCCCGGCGGCACGGAAGCCGGGGTAATCGGCCAGCTCCACACTCACCTCGCGGCCGTCGCGCAGCGTCAGCCGCACCCGGCAGGGCAGGTCCCCCGGAAAGCGCCGCGAGAGGCCCTCCTCCGGCCGCACCATCACGCGCCGGAGGAGCGACTGCACGTCGGCCGCCCGGATCCGCGCGGGCAGGTATTGCGCCGGGGTCACCTCGCCGTCCAGCAGCGCCACGGCCACGAGCCAGGGCAGGCTGTGAGCGGCGTCCTCCCGGGTGCGCACCAGGGTCCGGTCGCCTTCCTCTCCGCCACCGATGGCGCGATACGCTGCCTCGAAGATTTCCAGCGCTACGCGCTCGACCGCCGCCGCCGGAATCTGCTCGCGGCCCCGGAGCGCGAGCACGGCCTCGATGGTGCTTTGCGCGTGGACCGGGGCGGTGTACTTCCTGAGGACGGTCCGGGTGACCAGCTCGAGGTCCTCGGCGTCCCAGTCCAGCACGAAGCATCCCGCCACGGCGTCCATGAAGCCCTTGTCGCCCTCGAAGACCTCGGCGGGGCCGGTGATGCCGCGGCGCGCGAGGAGCGTCGTCTGGGTGGCGGCGCCCGCGACGTTCGCATGGGCGAGCCCCGCCCACTGGGACAGCCGTCCGGTACGGGCGACACGAAGCGCGTTGAAGGCCGTGCCGGCGATGGCGATCGCGTGGGCGGTGCGGGCGGCGTCGAGCCCGAGGGCGCGCCCGCATCCCGCGGCGACCGCGTAGGCGCTCTGCGTCACGTGGTCGAAGCCCGCGTCGCGCACCGGCGCGGCGTCGCTCAGCCGGCACTGGACCTGGTAGGCCAGGGCCAGCGCGGCGAGGAAGTCCCGCCCCGAGGCGCCGGCGTATTCCGCCGCCGCGAGCACCGGTCCGAGGTTGTCGCTCGGATGGCAGCTTTCGTCGCGCGAGAGATAGCCGTCATTGTACTCGAGGTAGTGCACCAGGGCCGCGTTGTAGAACGCGGCCCGGTCGGGGGTGGCGGAGCCGCCGCCGATGAGCGAGCACGGTCCGGCGCCGCCGAACTCCTCCACCTGAGACCGCGCCAGCCGCGTCGGCTCCCCGTCCAGCGCGCCGACGGCGCACGCCAACGCGTCGAGCACGTGGATCTTGAGCTGCTCGCGCGCGGCGCGCGACAAATCGTCATAGGACGCCCGCGCGCTGAACCGGGCAAGCTGCTCGACGAGTGTCATGGCGTCCGGCCCTTCCCGTCGAGCATGCCCACGCGAGGGATGATGTATATTGAGGTCACCGCGCATCCAGGTTTCGCAAGTGAGAGTCGGAGCCCCAGGAGGCCGCGGACTGTCGCGTTCACGAGTTCGGGTGTATGTCGTACGCATGATGAGGTGATGACTCTCGGGCGGCAATGAAGCATTCGTACCATGCGGGGATGCACCCGTCCTGCGCGAGGTGAGGCATGCTCGAGATGGAACTGTTCGCGTTGCTCGAGCAGACCGCGGATGCGGCGTACACGGTCACCGAAGACGGCGAGATCTGCTCCTGGAACACGGCCGCCGAGCGGCTGTTCGGCTATCCGGCCGGCCAGGTGCTCGGGCGCAACATCGATGACGTGCTCGACGCCCGCGACGCGCTGGGCACCAGCGCGGTGGGCGGCGGCGACGAGGCGGTGACCCGCCACTGGGACGGCGACTCCGGCGGCATCCCCAACTTCGATCTGCAGGCCCGGACCGGGTCGGGCAGCCTGCTCTGGGTCAACGTGTCCACCGTCATCTTCGACAACCCGCGCACCGGCCGGCGGCTGTTCGCGCGGCTGGCGCGCGACGTCGACCAGCGCCGGCGCAACGAGGAGCTGGTGCACCGCATGCTGAACGCGGCGCGGGAGCTCGTGTCGCTCACGCAGGAGACGCCCCATCACGCGCCGGTCGAGACCCTCTCCGATCAGGAGCGCCGCATCCTCAAGCTTTTCGCCGAAGGCAGCAACGCCACCACGATCGCCCGCAAGCTGGACATCTCCCCACAGACCCTCCGCAACCATCTCCACCACATCAATCGCAAGCTCCGCACGCACAACCGCCTCGAGGCCGTGACCCACGCCCAGCGGCGCGGGCTCATCGACTAGCTCCCCCGCTCGTTCCAGCCGGCGCTCCCCTCTGCCGGCAGTCCTCCGTGATGTGTGTTGATGCCAATGGTACGAACGCGCTATTGGCCGGCATCGGGCGATGCGCCACTATGGGCCGCCACGTTGAACCGACCACGTCCGCAGGAGCGGCATCATGACCGACGTCCCACCCTCTTTATCCCGCCGCACGGCGGGGAGCGCGCCATGAGCGTCCAGCCGGTCGCGGAGCTCTGGGAGTGGGCGGAGTACTACTGCCCGTGGTGCTACATCACGGCGGTGCGCCTGCATCGGGTGCAGCAGGAGTATGCCGGCCGGGTGAAGGTGCGCGTGCGGTGCTTCCCGCTGGAGGTGCTGCGCGGCGACCCGGCGCCGCGCGACATCCTGGAGCAGGAATGGTGGCTCGCGGCGCTTCAGGAACCCGATGCGCCCTTCGTGCCCTACGGCGCCGATGACTGGCCCACGACCACACTGCCGGCGTTCCATGCGGCGTGGGCCGCGTCGCGCCAGGGCGCGGCCGCGGGACTGGAGTTCGATCTTCGCGTCCGGCGCGCCTTCTTCGGCGAAGGCCGCAACATCGGCCGGCGCGACGTGCTGCTCGACCTCGCTCGCGACATTGGACTCGACCTGCGGGCGTTCGAGCTGGACTTCGCCAGCCCGGCCGCGCGCGCGGCCGTGCTGGAAGAGAGCCGGATCGGCCGCGAGCGCTTCCAGGTGCGCGGCACCCCGACCCTCATGCTGCCGGACGGCACCCGGCTCGACCTGCCGGTGGCATTTCCGACGATCCGCAACCGCAAGATCGTGGCGGTACGGCCGCTGCCGTGCATCGGCCAGGGATGCCTCGACGCCACGCGCGCGCTGTTCGTACGGGCCCTCGAAGCCGCGGCTCCGGCAGAGGTCGCCTGACGTCGCCCGCGTATTTCCGCCGGGAGAATGACCAGGCTCGGCGTACGAGTCGCCGAGCCTGACGGTGATCCCACTCGTGAGGAGACATCATTTCATGAAACGCATCGTCCTTGGAGCGCTGGGGGCCGTGTTCGGCCTCGGTCTCCTGCTCGTCACGCCGCAGAGTGCCCTGGCCCAGCGCAAGGCCCCTCCGGGCGACGGGTACAAGAAAGTCAGCACCCTGGTGCAGCTCCCCGATTTCCTTCCGGGACTGGGCACGCTCTACGCCGATCCGGCGACGCTCCCCGCCGGGCCGTTCCTCGCCTATGACCGGCAGGGGAATCTGGTGAGCTCGATCTACATGATCCCGCTCAAGGCCATGAACGACCAGAAGGCATTCGAGGGCCTGAAGACCGGGAAGGGCGAGCAGGTCGATCACGTGGACGTCGTGTACAACGCCGGCCACCCCGGGGTGGCGGAGCCGCACTACCACATCATCCTGTGGTACATCCCGGCCGCGAAGGCGGCGGCCCTCAAGTAGGCCAGGCGATGATCAGCCGACGCGGGTTCATCCAGAGCGGGGGGGCGGTGCTCGCCGGAATGGCGCTGCCGAACTGGTGGCGCGCGCCCGGCGCGCCAGTCGAGGTCGTCGAGATCGCGATGCGGAGCGACCAGGCCGGGAGCAAGGTCTGGTTCGATCCCGCCGGCCTGCTCATTGAACCCGGGACGACCGTTCGCTGGGTCGTGAAGGAGAACGTCCACACGACGACCGCCTATCACCCCAGGAACGGTCACCACTCCCTCCGCATTCCCGAAGGCGCCGCCCCCTGGGATTCGGGGTTTCTGGTGAATCCGGGCGATCACTTCGACGTGACGCTCACGGTGCCCGGCGTGTACGACTTCTTCTGCATGCCCCACGAGGCGGCCGGCATGGTGGGCCGGCTCGTGGTCGGAAAGCCCGCGGGCCCAGGGGGACTCCCGTTCGACTACTACAAGGGCCGGGCGGGCACCGGAGACTGGCTGCCGGTGCCGGCGGCCGCGCAGCGGAACTTTCCCGCGGTGGAGCGGATCGTCCGAGAGCGGACGGTCCGGGGCGGGTGACACCTTGTCGAGGAGCAACGCGATGAAACGGCTTTGGCTGGCCCTCGCGGCGGCGGCGGTGGTCGCCACGCCGGCGCGGGCGCAGAGCAACTGGTCTACCTACGGCGGCAGCGACTGGAACCAGCGATGGTCCACGCTGGCGCGCATCACCACCGCCAACGTGAGCCGCCTGGTGCCGAGGATGATCTTCCAGACGGGCACCAGCAAGCTGGGCTCGCTCGAGACGACGCCCATCGTGGTGGACGGCAGGATGTACGTCACGACCCCGTACAGCGAGGCCGTGATCGCCTATGACCTGCGGACCAAGAAGGAGCTGTGGCGGCAGGAGCCGAAGATCGGCACCACCATCGCGTGCTGCGGGCCGGTCAACCGCGGGGTTGCCATCGGCGGCGGCAATGTCTTCGTGGGCACGCTCGACGCCCGGCTGCTGGCGTTCGACGCCGCCACCGGGAAGCCCAAGTGGGACGTGGAGGTCGCCGATCCCGCGTACGGTTACAGCATCACCATGGCGCCGCTGGTCGTGGGCGACAACGTGATCGTCGGCGTGTCAGGGGGCGAGTACGGCATCCGCGGCAACCTCACGGCGTACGCCATGGCCACGGGCAAGCAGGTGTGGCGCTGGTACTCGATCCCGGCGCCGGGCGAGGACCCGGTCGCGACCAACGGCTGGTGGGGCACCTGGGCGACGCACGCCGAGGACGCCGACCTGCACCGCGACATCGCCAAGGAAAAGGCCGACAGCGCCAAGTACGCCGACGCCTGGAAGACCGGCGGTGGCGGGGTATGGACGACGCCGGCCTACGACAAGGCGTCGAACACCATCTTCGCCACGGTCGGCAATCCATCCCCGGACCTCGACGGCAGCGTTCGCCCGGGCGACAACCTCTTCACCGACGGCATCGTCGCCATCGATGCGACCACCGGCAAGACCAGGTGGTATTACCAGACCGTGCCGCACGACGTGTGGGACCTCGATGCCACATCGCCGTCCGTCGTCACCGAGCTCGGCGGCAAGAAGGTCGTGGTGCATGCCGGCAAGACCGGCTGGCTCTACGTCATCGACGCGGCCACCGGCGAGCTGGTGCGGAAGAGCCAGAACTTCGTGCCCCACGAGAACATGTTCGCGCTCCCGACGGAGAAGGGGACCCGGATGCTGCCGGGTGCCAACGGCGGCTCGGAGTGGTCGCCGATCTCGGTGAACCCGAAGCTCGGCTACGCCTTCGTGGCCGCCCTGCACCAGCCGATGAACTACATCACGCACACCGCGCCCTGGGAGAAGGGGCGGCTCTGGCTCGGCTCGGCGTTCGTGGCCATTCCGGGCGAGGAGCAGTACGGGCTGTTCTCCGCGATCGACCTCAGGACCGGGAAGATCGCGTGGCAGAACAAGGTGCCCCAGCCGATGATGGGCGGCTCGCTGTCCACCGCGGGCGGGCTCAGCTTCACCGGCGAGGGGAACGGCAACTTCAACGCCTTCGATTCCAGGACCGGGAAGCTGCTGTGGCAGTTCAACGGCGGAGCGGGCTGCAATGGCACGCCGATGAGCTTCGAGCTCGATGGCGAGCAGTTCATCGCCGAGGCCTGCGGCGGGAACTTCCAGCTCAGCTATCCCCTCGGCGATGCCATTCTGGTCTTCGGCTTCCCGAAGGCCCAGGCCGGACGATGAACCGCGCGGGCGCCCGGAGTCGGCGATGAGGCCAGGCCTGGTGCTCTGGGCGCTCGGCGCGCTGGGCGCGCTGTGGACCGCCGCGTGGGCCTTCGTGCTGCTCCGCTCCCGCACCGGCCCGGCATTCGACGCGATCGAGCCGGCCGAGAACCGGCTCCGGCTTCGGCTCCTCGCCGCCTTCGGCGTCATTGCCCTGCTGCTGTTCGCGGTGACGCTGCACGCGTACCCCTACCCGCGGTTCCGGACCGAGGCGCTCGGCGTCCCCGTTGACACGGTCGGTGTGCTGGGCGCGCAGTGGGGCTGGGCGCTCGACCGAACCACGCTTCCGGCGCACGTCCCGGTCGAGTTCGTGGTCCGGTCCAAGGACGTGAATCACGACTTCGCCGTCTACGACGCGGGCGGGGCCCTTCTCGTGCAGGTGCAGGCCATGCCGGGGTATGCCAACCGGCTGATCTACCGGTTCGACCATCCCGGCACCTATACGGTGCGGTGCCTGGAGTATTGCGGGATGTTTCATCACATCATGCTCACCACCTTCACGGTGCGCTGACATCATGGGCGACACGCCGACGCCGTACACCGGAACCAACGGAGCCGTGCTCCGGGCGGCCATCGCCTACCTGGCCGGCGGGTTCGCCACGTTCCTGGCCATGGGCCTGCTGGGCCTCCTGATGCGGCTGGACCACGCCGGGCTGGTGGTGATCTCGCCCGACTGGTTCTACCGGATCATGACGCTCCACGGCGCGGGTATGGTCGGGGCGGTCCTGCTCGCGGCGCTGGGCGGGCTCTGCGCCGTGGTGAGCCAATGGGTCCGGCTGAGCGCCCGCGCGCTGTGGGTGGCGTTCGTGGCCTACATGACCGGCATGGGGCTGGTCACCGTCGCGACCCTGCTCGGCCGCTTTGCCGGCGGCTGGACGGTGCTGCATCCGCTGCCGTTCGACGGACGCACCTGGTCGCTGGCGGCCGCACTCTCCGTCTACGCCGGCTACCTGTTCACGGCGCTGGGTCTGCTCATCGTCTGCGTCGCGATCCTCAGGGGGACGGTCGCCGCGTATGGCGGCCTCGGCGGCGCGCTGGCTCTCCGGTACCTCGTCGCGCCGAGGCGCGGGCCGCCGGCACGCCTGCCGCGCCCCGCGGAGCTCATCGCGACCGTGATCGCGCTTGATGGCCTGGTCGCGGCGCTGGCCGGCCTCCTCTATCTGCTCCCGCTGTTCGCGCAAGCCGCGGGGGTC
>DASUXW010000120.1:0-6578 GCA_036377715.1 Gemmatimonadales bacterium | reverse complement strand
CAGGTGCCCGGCCCCGCGACCCTGCTCGAGCTGCTGGAACGGCTCGAGCTCGATCCACGCACCGTCGTCGTCGAGCGGAATCGCGAGATCGTCCGCCGTGCTCGCCTCGGCGAAGTGCAGGTGGAAGAGGGCGATACGATCGAGCTGGTACACTTCGTCGGCGGCGGGTGAGCCCGGGCGGGCGGTTATCTTTGGAGAGACCGAACACCGCTGCGAGGAGCCCCCATGACCGGCACGATCAGCCCCGAGAACCTCACCATCGCCGACCCCCAGCTCGAGATCGCCGGACACCGCTTCCGTTCGCGCCTCATGGTGGGCACCGGGAAATACCGGAGCAACGCGGACATGGTGCGTGCGATCGAGGCGTCCGGCGCCGAGATCGTGACGGTGGCCGTCCGGCGGGTGGACCTCGATCGCACGAAGGAAGAAGGAATCCTCCATCACCTGAGTGCCGAGCAGTTCTTCCTGCTCGCCAACACCGCGGGCTGCTACACCGCCGACGAGGCGATCCGCTACGCGCGGCTCGCGCGGGAGGCCGGATTCAACGACTTCGTGAAGCTCGAGGTGATCGGCGACCGGGAGACGCTGCTCCCCGACACCGCGGGGCTGCTCGAGGCCGCCACGACGCTCGTGCGCGAAGGCTTCCGGGTGCTGGCCTATACCAACGACGACCTCATCACCGCGCTGCGTCTCGAGGATGCCGGCTGCGCGGCGGTCATGCCTCTCGCGTCCCCGATCGGGAGCGGGCTCGGTCTGCTCAATCCTTACAGCATCCGCACCATCAAGCGGCGGCTGCAGGTGCCCGTCATCGTGGACGCAGGCGTCGGCACCGCGTCGGACGCATGCCTCACCATGGAGCAGGGCGTGGACGGGATCCTCATGAACACGGCGCTCGCGGCGGCGGACGATCCGGTCGCCATGGCGCGCGCGATGGGACTGGCCGTCGAGGCCGGCCGCCTGGCGTATCTCGCCGGCCGCATGCCGCGCCGCGAGGTGGCGGTGCCGTCGAGTCCGGTCGCGGGGATGCTGGAGTAGATCGTTGACGGCCCACGATTGTTGGCCCGGCCCCGCCCGCCCTTCACCACGGAAGCACGGAAGGCACGGAGGTGACACGGAAGGGACACGGAACGGCTCGGGAAGCGGAGCCCACAACAAATTGATTTTTGTTGTCCGGGTCCAGGGAACCCTCCCGCCGCAGGAAACTTTCCGTGCCGCCTCCGTGCCTTCCGTGCTTCCGTGGTGACACACCGTTGCCGGGCGCAGCACCAGCAGAGGGCCTCGCTCCCCGACGTGCGGCGTTCGAGGTGTTGAAGGCGGTGCGCGCGGGGGCGCCGTTCGACGCGGCACTCGATCGGGCCGTTCAGGGGCTGGGAGATGCGGACCGGCGGCTGGCCCACGAGCTGGCGGCGGGCGTGCTGCGCTCGCAGAGCGCGCTCGATGCCCGGCTCGCGCCGCTCACGACGCGCGGCTGGAAGAAGGTGGCACCCGTGCTGCAGGACGTGCTCCGGCTCGGCGCCTTCCAGCTGACCTCACTCGACCGGGTTCCGGCGCACGCGGCGGTGGACACGAGCGTCTCGCTGGCGCAGGCTGCCGCGGGGCCGAGGGCGGCCGGGTTCGTGAACGCGGTGCTGAGGAAGGTCGGACGGGCCGGGTACCCGCGGAGCGGGTGGCGGCGGACGGAGCCGCGGGGTGCAGCGGGACTTGCCACACAAGAGTCGCACCCGGAGTGGTTGGTGGATCGTTGGGTGGAGCGGTTCGGGCAGGAAGAAACGGCGGCGCTGCTCCGGTGGAACAACACCCGGCCGCGGCTGGTGCTGCAGCCGGCGCGAGAGTCGCTGGCCAGTCTGGAGCGGCGGTGGCGGGACGCGGGAATCGAGGCGACGCCGGCGCCCTATGGCGCGGGGCTCCTGACCGACCGGTCGCGCCCGCAGGAGCTCCCGGGCTTCGACGAGGGCGCCTTCATCGTGCAGGACCCCGCCCAGGCGCTGCTCGCCTGGTACGCCGACCTCCCGCCCGATGCGGTGGTGTACGACGCCTGCGCGGCCCCCGGCGGCAAGGCGATCGCCCTGGGTCGCTCCACCGCGGGCGTGCTGGCGGGCGACGTCAGCCTGGCCCGGGTTCGCCGGCTCGCCCGGAACCTGCAGCGGGCGGGGAGCGGACGCGAGCACGCGGTGGTGGCCGATGCCCGCCGCCCGCCGGTGCGCCCGTCCGCCGCCGTCCTGCTCGATGCCCCGTGCCTCGGCACCGGCTCCTTCGCCCGGCACCCGGACGCGCGCTGGCGGGTAACGCCCGAGGACCTCACCAGTCTCGTCGCGTTGCAGACCGAGCTGCTCGACGCAGCCGCCGCGGTGGTGGCCCCTGGTGGACTGCTGGTGTACGCGACATGCTCGCTCGAGCCGGAGGAGAACCGGCTCCAGGTGGACCGGTTCCTCGCACACCATCCCGAGTTCAGGCGAGAGCCGAACGACACCTTTCCGCCCGCCCTCACCTCGCCGGATGGAGACCTGATGATCCTCCCGCAGCGTCATGACATGGACGGCGCCTTCGCTGCTCGCCTCCGGCGGGCCGCGTGAGGAGCGGCCGGTGAGAGCGCGGCGCCACACCGGGCCGGCCTTCTCGTTCGAGGGCGCGGTGCCGCGGCGGCTGGTGCGTGACGCGGCGGTCGTCGCCCTGACCTTCGCGGTGGGCTACGTGGCCTCCTCGTACTGGTTCGGGCCCGGACCGCTCGCCGACGGCGACCGCAGTGTCCCCCGCGTGCTCGAGCAGCCGCTCGAGACGGCGCGTACCGCGCTCACCGGCGCCGGCCTCCGCTCCCGCGTGTCCGACGAGCGTCCGAGCCCCGAGGTCCCGCGAGGCGCCGTGCTCTGGCAGGATCCGCCCCCCGGCATGGTGGTGCCGGCCAATACCGTCATCGAGCTGGTGCAGAGCGCCGGCCCGGCACCGGTGACCGTCCCCGACGTCATCGGGTTCGCGCTGCCGGCCGCGCGCACGGTGCTGCAGGCGGCCGGCGCGCGCGTGGGCCGGGTGGACACCGTCCGCGGCGGCGACGCGGAGCCCGGCGTCGTGATCGCCACGCGGCCGTCGCCCGGCAACGGGCGGCCCCGCGGCTCGGCGGTGGACCTGGTGGTGAGCGGCCGGATCGAGGTGGCGCGATGAGCGTGCGCATCGCCCCCAGCGTGCTGAGCGCCGACCTCGGGCGGCTGCGCGAGCAGGTGGAGCGCGCCGTCGACGGCGGCGCCGAGTGGATCCACGTGGACGTGATGGACGGCCACTTCGTCCCCAACCTCACGTTCGGCGCGCCGCTGATCCGCGCGCTGCGCCGGATCACCGATCGTCCGCTCGACGTGCACCTCATGGTGGAGCACCCGGAGCACTACATCGCCGAGTACGCCGACCTGGGCACGGCGGTCTTCACCTTCCATCCCGAGGCCACGTACCACGTGCAGCGGCACCTCGCCGCGGTGCGCGAGCGGGGGATGCTGGCGGGGCTGGCGCTCAACCCCGCGTCACCGCTGGCCTTCCTCGAGGAAGTCGCGGGCGATCTGGATCTCGTGCTCATCATGTCGGTGAACCCGGGGTACGGCGGGCAGAGCTATCTTCCCGCCGCGACGGACAAGATCCGCCGCACCCGCGCGCTGCTCGACCGCCACCGCTCGCGCGCCGTGCTCGAGGTGGACGGCGGGATTACGACGGACACCATCGCCGAGGCGTGGAGCGCCGGCGCCGACACCTTCGTGGCCGGCACCGCCGTCTTCGGCGCGGACGACCCGGCCGCGGCGGTGCGGGAGCTGAGGCGCCGCTGCGCCGTACCGGTGTGAGGGAACGCATGTCGAAACAGTGGGTGTTCGCGGGGCTCGTGGTCGCCGGACTCGCCGGCGGGGCCGCCATCATGACGAAGGTGGGAAGCGAGGTCGCCCGGGTGGAGGTCGGCGCCACGGCACCCGACTTCCGCGCCATGGACCTGGCTACGGGCGACTCCGTCTCCCTCCACCAGCATTACGACGGCAAGGTGACCCTGGTGAACATCTGGGCCACCTGGTGCGTCCCCTGCAAGGTGGAGATGCCGGCGATGGAGAAGCTGTACAACTCGCTCGCGCCGCAAGGATTCGCGATCGCGGCGGTGAGCATCGACGAGGGAAGCCCCGACGACGTCCGCAAGTTCGGCCAGGAGCTCGACCTGAGCTTCGATCTGCTGCAGGACCGCTCGCAGCGCATCCAGCAGCTCTACCAGACGACCGGCGTTCCCGAGAGCTTCCTGCTCGACCGCCAGGGCACCATCGTCAAGCGCGTCATCGGGGCGCACGACTGGAACTCCGCCGCGAACCGCGCGCTGGTGCAGCGCCTGCTCGAGGAGGCGCCGGAGCGGTAGTCCCATGGCAGACCACATCCTCGGCATCGAGACCTCCTGCGACGAGACCTCCGCCGCCGTCCTCCGCCGCACCGATGAGGGCGCCGAGCTGACGGGGCTGGTGATCCTGTCGCAGGACGTGCATCGCGTGTTCGGTGGCGTCGTGCCCGAGCTCGCGAGCCGGGCCCACGTGCAGGCGATCGGCGCGGTGGTGGACCGCGCGCTCGCCGACGCGGCGATCGGGCTCGAGGCGCTCGACGGCATCGCCGTCACCAGCGGGCCCGGTCTGGTCGGCGCGCTGCTGGTGGGCGTGATGTACGGCAAGACACTCGCGTTCAGCCTCGACCGCCCCCTGCTCGGCGTGAACCACCTCGAAGGTCATCTCTTCGCCCCCACGCTCGAGGATCCCGAGCTCGCCCCGCCGTTCGTGGGGCTGCTCGTGAGCGGCGGCCACACCATGCTGCTCGACGTGCCCGCCTGGGGTGAGTACCGCCTGCTCGGCCGGACGCTGGACGACGCCGCGGGCGAGGCGTTCGACAAGGTGGCCAAGCTGCTCGACCTGGGGTACCCCGGCGGGCCGCCCATCGAGCGGCTGGCGCGTGAGGGCCGGCCCGGCCGCTACCGCTTCCCGCGGCCCATGCTCCAGGAGCTCGATCGCGAGGGTGCGCACCGCTACGACTTCTCGTTCAGCGGGCTCAAGACCGCCGTGCTCCGCGCCGTGCGTCCGCCCGGCGCGGAGCCACCCGCGCTCGACGACGCGGCCCGCGCGGACGTGGCCCGCGGCTTCCAGGACGCGGCCATCGAGGTGCTGGTCGCCAAGACGGCGCACGCCGTCGAGGCGCTGGGCTACGACACGGCCATGATCGGCGGCGGCGTGGCGTGCAACCGGACCCTGGTGGCGGCGCTGCGGGAGCGGCTGGCGGGACGGGCGCGGGTGAGCGTAGCTTCCCCGCGGCTCAATACCGACAACGCGGCAATGATCGCCGCGGCCGGCGCCTGGCGGCTCGCGCGAGGAGAGCGGAGCGGCTGGGACCTCGAGCCCCGCGACGATCTGCCGATCCCCGGCCTGGTGATCGCGGGCCCCCTCTCCGGACAGCCTCGATGACGATCCTGCCGTTCAAGTTCGCGCTCGGCCCGCTGGAGATCACGGGCTACGGGCTCATGATGATGGTCGCCTTCCTCATGGGCGGGTGGCTCATCGCGCTGGAGCTCCGGCGCCGCGGGCTGGCCGAGGACTACGCGGCCGACATCGTGGCAGCCGCGGTGATCGGCGGAATCATCGGCGCCAAGCTCTGGTACGTAGCGCTCACCCGCGATCCGGGCGCGCTGCTCTCGCGCGGCGGGCTGGTGTGGTACGGCGGGTTCATCGGCGGCGCGCTGGCGGTGATCCTCAACGGCTGGCGGCTCCGGGTGCCGCTCCGCTGGACCATGCACCTGGCGGCGCCGGCGCTCGCCGCGGCCTACGCGCTGGGCCGGGTCGGCTGCTTCCTCGTGAACGACGACTACGGGCGGCCGAGCACCCTTCCCTGGGCGGTGCGGTTTCCGGAAGGGCTCCCGCCTTCGACCGCGGGCAACATGCAGCACCTGTTCGGAATCCCGGTGCCGCCCGGTATCGATCCTTCCACCGTGCTCGCCGTGCACCCTACGCAGTTGTACGAGACCGGGCTCATGCTCGGCGCCTTCGTCATTCTCTGGGCCTGGCGCCGCCGCGATCGGCCGATCGGCTGGCTGTTCGGTGCGTACCTGGTGTTCGCGGGGGTCGAGCGGTTCCTGATCGAGATCCTTCGAGCCAAGGATGACCGCTTCCTGGGTCCGTTCACCCTGGCCCAGCTCACCTCGGTGATTCTGGTGGCGATCGGCGTGGCGTTGCTGAATGCGTGGAAGACCGGAAGCGGCCCCACACCCGGCGCTTACCTGACCACTGGCAAGAATCTGGCGGCGTCAAAGACTTCAACACCAGCCTAGGTGGCTGTAGCGCAAGGCTTTTCACCGCTCAGCGCAAAATCGTGCAATAGCTGTACATCAGGCACCCCCCACCCAGCCCACAGAGGCGAGCCCGTAAGTCATTGTAAATCAACGCCCCCGTTTGGCTGCCATGTTTGGCACCCGACTTGCCTTCTGTATAAGCCGGGAAGCCGAGAGGCTTCGACGAGAAAAGTGGTAGGTCGAAGAAGGGTGGAGCGGGCACTTCGGTCCGTTTCCGTAAACTCAGGGGGCGATCTACCACTCT
>DASUXW010000119.1:0-15522 GCA_036377715.1 Gemmatimonadales bacterium | reverse complement strand
ACATCGATCTTGGTCATCGGCATCATCGCCTCGAACGCCCGTTTCGCCACGCCGCCACCCTTGGCAAGGGCATCGGTCAGTACCCGCGGGGTGATCTGCCAGCTGATGCCCCATTTGTCCTTGCACCAGCCGCACTGGCTCTCCTGCCCGCCGTTGCCGACGATCGCGTTCCAGTAGCGGTCGGTCTCCTCCTGGTCATCCGTCGCGACCTGAAAGGAAAAGGCCTCACTGTGCTTGAAGTGCGGTCCGCCGTTGAGACCGATACATGGGATCCCCGCGACGGTGAATTCGACGGTCAGGACATTCCCGGCCTGGCCGTCGGGAAAGTCCGCCGGGGCCCGAATGACGGTGCCCACGCTGCTGTGCGGGAAGGTCCTGGCGTAGAAGCGCGCGGCGTCCTCGGCATCGCGCTCATACCACAGGCAGATCGTGTTCTTGGGCATCTTGAGAACCTCCCGTGCCATTCAGTAAGGAAGAGACCCGCTACCGGCGAGGTGCTCGGGACTGGCGGCGCGTCAAGCTGACCCGCGCGAACGGCCGCCGAACGCCCGCGCTGTCGTTGTCCATATGCCACTGCCACGAATCGGACCGTCGGTCATAGACGAACGTCGTGTGGAAACTGTCCAGTGTGTCGTAGCGGAAGAAGAACGGGATCGAATCCCCCGCCACGGTCCCGCGACCGATACCGCCGGAATCGAACGCGCTTGGGGCCGTGTTGTCCATCCAGAGGCAGGCGTATTCGCCGGACCGGGGATCGCGGCCGAACAGAACCACGGCCTCATAGGCCGGGTCGCCGCTCGGGGCCCGCTCGCGGGACACCTCGTGCATCTGCACGTATTCGCGCCCGAGCATCCACTCGAACGTGACGTCATGGGTCGTCTGCCGGCGGGCGATGGTGCCTGCCAGGACCCACCGGCCGATCAGGCGGTCGAACAGCGAGTCAGCTGGCAGACCCTGCGCCTGCAGTGGTGCCGCGGCAAGTACGACGAGCACCAGAGCGCGAGAACAGATCTTCATAGTCTTCCTGAGCGGGGGCAACTTGAGGGTAGGGCTCGGCGGGTTCGGCAGAGCAGCCGCCTGCGACGGGCAGGGGGCTGCTGTCGGAGCACCCAGGCCCACTGGATGAGGCCGCCGCTCACCTCATAAATCCATGTAGCGTGATCCCGCCGCTCCGCGCCGGGGCCGGTGAAATGCTCACGATCCACGACAAAGGCACCGTCGATTAAGCGAGACTCGACCGTCACCCGGAAGCTTGCCGGAAGGGTCGCCAGCATGCGTCGGTAAAGCGCTTGGACGCTGTCGCGGCCGACGGCCAGCGGCGGGCCGTCTGGCAGCGGAGCAAATACAGCCTCAGGTGCTACCGCGGACATCATGAGGGCCAAGTCGCGCGCATTTGCACCATCGACAAAGCGCTGGACGACGGCCCCGGGTGTAGTATCGAGTGGGGCGGCCTGTGAGAGTAAGGGCGAGGCGCTGGCGAGTAGCCCAAGCAGCGTGATTTCGTGGACTCTCATGCATGGCTCCCCTGGCGCTCAGCGCCCAGCCCCTTCGTCGTCCGCGATTCCGCAACCGCCTTCCACGGGCTATCTTACGCCCCAACTTCCGACTCTGTCCAGGGACCGTTATGGCCACCGCTGCCCCCGTCTCCCAGTTCGCCGGCGTCGACTTTCTCGGCTTCGACACCCTCCTTTCCGAGGAGGAGCGCGCCGTCCGCGACACTGTCCGCACCTGGGTGGACGAAAACCTCATCCCCGTCATCGGCGAGGCCTACATCGAGGGCCGGTTCCCGAAGCAGCTCACCCCCGGCATGGCCGAGCTGGGCCTCTTCGGCGCCAACCTTCCCGAGGAATACGGCTGCGCCGGGCTCAACAACGTCGCCTACGGCCTGATCATGCAGGAGCTCGAGCGGGGCGACTCCGGGATCCGCTCGTTCGCCTCGGTACAGGGCGCGCTGGTCATGTACCCGATCTTCGCCTTCGGCTCCGACGAGCAGAAGCGACACTGGCTCCCGCTCCTCGCCTCGGGCAAGGAGATCGGCTGCTTCGGGCTCACCGAGCCCGACTTCGGCTCCAACCCAGGCGGGATGATCACCACCGCCCGCGAGACCGCCGACGGCTGGGTGCTCAATGGCACCAAGATGTGGATCACCAACGGCTCGCAGGCCACCGTCTCGATCATCTGGGCCAAGACCGGTCCCATCGACGACCCCAAGTCCATCCGCGGCTTCATCGTTCCTACCGACACCAAGGGCTACGCCGCGCGCGATCAGAAGGGAAAGCTCTCCCTCCGCGCCAGCGACACCAGCGAGATCCATCTCGAGGACGTGCGCCTGCCGAAGGACGCCATCCTGCCAAAGTCCGGTGGTCTCAAGAGCCCGCTCATGTGCCTCACCCAGGCCCGCTACGGGATCGCCTGGGGGGCCATCGGTGCGGCGATGGCGTGCTACGACGAGGCGCTGCGCTACGGACAGAACCGGGTGATGTTCGACAAGCCGATCGCCGGGACGCAGATTCAGCAGGTGCGGCTGGTGGACATGCTGACCGAGATCACCAAGGCGCAGTTCATGACCCTGCAGCTTGGCCGCCTCAAGGATGCCGGGACGATGACGCCCGACCAGGTCTCCCTCTGCAAGCGGAACAACGTGTCCATGGCGTGCGAGGCCGCGCGCGAGGCGCGCCGGCTCCTCGGCGCCAACGGCATTCTGGCGGAGTATCACTCGATGCGCCACATGGCCAACCTCGAGTCGGTCTATACCTACGAGGGGACGCACGACATGCACTCCCTCATCATCGGCCAGGCGATCACTGGGCTGGCCGCATTCACGTGATCGTGGTCACCGCCGCCCGACGCTTCGGCCGCCACCCTGAGGTCTGCCACGGCAGGCGAGGCGAAGATGACTGATCGGGTGACGGTGCCCTGGAAGGGCAAGGAATACGAGGCAGTCCGCAAGGCCACCAATGAATCGGCGGAGGGCGTTCCGGTCTGGCAGGTCCGGCGGGACGGTGCCCTCATCACCAGCTTCCCGGCAAACGCCGGGGATAGCGCTTCCGAAATAAAGGAAAAGATCGTGGGATGGCTCCGCGGGAACGAGTCCCGCCCGATCCACGACGTCGACCGGCAGTAGGGCGTTTCCGGACCTTCTGTGACGTTTCCCGTCCTCGTGCGTATGTAGTAAACGTGACTCTCCCCGCATCCGCGACCGACCCCGGACCACTCACAGCCGCCCAGGCCGCCGAGGCCGAAACCGTCTGCCGGACGTGGTACGAACGCCACGGGACGGCGGTCTACGGCTATTTCCGATTCCATGTGCCGCAGGTGGACGTCGCCGAGGATCTCACCGCCGAGACCTTCCTCAAGCTGGTGCGCGCGGCCGCGCAGTTCGACCAGCGCAAGGGCTCGGCGCGGGCCTGGATTCTCGCCATTGCTCGCAACGTGCTGGCCGACTGGCGCCGCCGCGCGCGGCTGCGGCAGTACGTCTCGCTCGGCACCATGCACGACCTCGTGTGCGACGCCCCCTCGCCGGAGGAGCGGCTCCTCCGCGAGGAGGCGGTAGGCAGGCTGCTCGACGCCGTCGCCACGCTGCCGGACGCCGACCGGGAGCTGATCGGCCTGCGCTACGGGAGCGAGCTGGACACCGCCGAGATCGCCCAGACCCTCGGCATCAGCGAGGGGAACGTGCGGACCCGGCTCTGGCGCGTGCTGGGCCGGCTGCGCGGGGTGCTCGGATCGTGAGCCGCCCGGAGGACGCCCGGCCCGGGGTCCCGCCCGAGCTCGCCGAGCTCGACGGGGCGCTCGAAGGAGTCCAGTTCGAGCCGAGGGCATCGCTGGGGCCGGAGATAGCCGGCCGGGCGCGCCGAGGTGAGCGGTCGAAGGATGCCGTGCCTCCGCGGCGTGGTCCGGCCGTGCTCTGGGCCGCGGCGGCCGCGCTCGTCGTGTGCGCCGCAGGGCTGTGGACGACGCGCGGCGTCCCCAAGGTCACCGTGGACCGGTGCTGCTACGATCTCGACGGCGGCGGCGTGGCCGACGACGGCGTGGTCCTGCTGGCCCGACGTGACGCCGAGGTCCGGCGGCTCCGGGTGTACGAGGACCTGGACGGCTCGCGCGACTTCAGTCACGGCGACCTGATCCGGCTGGACCGCGGCCCCACGCCCGCCATGCATCGGGCGCTCGACGGCGGCCTCGTCACCACCGACCACTGCTGTCTCGACTTCGACGGCGGCGGCTACGCGGACGATGGATTGCTGGTGATCGGCGTTCCCCCCAATCGCGTGGTGATGGCGGCGATCTACGAGCGGCCCCGGGGTCACTCCCCCGGGGCCGAGCCCGCCGCCGGCTGGCCTCTGCGCTGACGCGCGCCACGCTCCCTTCTTCGTCGAGGACAAGCATCCGATGATCCGTTCGAGGCTGCCGGCCTTTCTCCTGGTGTTGCTGCCGGGCGCGCTCGCGGCGCAGGTGCCCGACACGACCGCGCGCGACACCGCGAAGGTGCTGGAGCTCCCGCCCATCGAGGTCGTTACCAGTATCCGTCCCGCGGCAGGGCCCACGGTCGGCTCGGGGGTGCCGGCGCGGGTGACCACGCTCGATGCGCGCGAGGTGGACGCCTACGAGCCGCGCGTCCTCTCGGATGCGGTCAACCAGGTGGCCGGCTTCTCGACCTACAACGACGTCGGCAGCCCCTACAAGCTCAACATCTCGACCCGCGGCTTCTACTCGTCTCCGGTGGTGGGCCTGCCGCAGGGCGTCGCGGTCTTTCTCGACGG
Organism: Gemmatimonadales bacterium; assembly: GCA_036377715.1. Taxonomy (GTDB): domain Bacteria; phylum Gemmatimonadota; class Gemmatimonadetes; order Gemmatimonadales; family GWC2-71-9; genus CAVVWJ01. The sequence continues at coordinate 10,762 of DASUXW010000119.1, read as the reverse complement.
CGTGCGCATGAACGAGCCGGAGGCCTCGCAGGTGAATTTCGACCTGCTGCCGATGGACGACATCAACCGGATCGAGATCCTCTCGGGCAACGGCTCGCTGCTGGGCAGGAACGCGCTCGGCGGTGCCATCAACCTCGTCACCGCCCGCGGGCACGGGCCCACGCGCGGCACGCTCGAGCTCTCGGGCGGCAGCTTCGGCGCCGCTCGAGGCGAGGGCAACGTCTCGGGGCTCACGCCGGGCGGAGTGGACTGGTACGTGGGCGGCGGCTACAACCGCGAGGACGGCTGGCGCCAGGTGACCGGCGCCGAGCAGTACCACGGCTTCGTCAACCTGGGCAAGCTCGGCACCACGGCCGGGATCCGCTTCCAGGGATTCTACGCCAATTCCCACGCACGCACGGCTGGCAGCCTGCCGGAGACGGTGTTCGACGTGGCGCCCGACTCCAACCTGAGCGCCAACGACTACGATGACCTCTGGCAGTTTCAGGGCGCCCTGCAGGGTTACAAGCAGTTCGGGCTCGGCCGCGCCTCCGCGACGATCCACTTCCGCCGGAACCGGGCCGAGCGCTTCAACGTCAACCAGCCCGACGACCCCGACGTCTTCGGCGTCTCCTACAACAACAGCTTCGGCTACACCGCCGACTATCGCTGGACCACGGTGTTCAACGACCGCAGCTCGCTCAGCCTGCGTGGCGGCGTGGACGGCAGCGTCAACAGCGTCAAAATCGACATCTTCTCGGACTCGGTGAAGTTCGGCGGCGTGCGGAGCATCCAGACCCGGGCGCGGAGCCCGATGTGGGACATCGCGCCGTTCGCGGCGGCGGACCTGCTGATCGGGCAGGTGACGCTCTCGGCCGGGGCGCGGTACGACTACGTGCGCATCCCATTCGAGAACCTGGTGCGGCCCGAGGCCGATACCGTCGGCGTCTACAAGCGCTTCAACCCGCGGGTCGGCGTGAGCGTCGAGGTGGCGCAGGGCGCGAACGTCTTCGCGTCGTGGGGCCAGAGCTTTCGCGCGCCGGCGGTGATCGAGAACGCCTGCGCCGATCCCGAGGCGCCCTGTCCGCTCCCGTTCGCGCTGGGAGACGACCCGCCGCTCGAGCCGGTCAAGGCCAGCACCATCGAAGCGGGACTCCGATACACGCGCGGCGGGTTTCACCTCGAGGGGTCGGCGTATCACACCAACGTCAGGAACGACATCTACCTGACGCCATTCGGCGAGGATGAGCCGACCGGCAGCACGATCGATGGATTCTTCATCAACATCGACAAGACCCGCCGCGTGGGCGCAGAGCTGGCCGCGGGGTACACGTTCCCCCGAGGCCACTCGGTCTACCTCAACTACGCCTACACCCGCGCCACCTTCCAGAGCCCGGCCTCCATCTTCAGCATTCGCGCGGCGGGCGCGGAGGGCGACGGCGACGTGATCAATCCGTTCCCCACCGGGAACGTGGTGACCGCGGGCGATCGGATCCCGCTCGTCCCGGACCACCAGGTCAAAGGGGGCGGGCGGCTCCAGCTCGACCGGCACTTCTACGTCGGCGCCGACGGCCGCTACATCGGGCGGCAGTTTCTGCGGGGCGACGAGGCCAACGTGACCGCGCCGATGGACGGCTACTTCCTGGCCGATGCCCGGGCGGGGTTCGAGTACGGACGCTGGGAAGTCACGGGGATGGTGACCAATCTGTTCCAGAACAAGCACGCGAGCTTCGCCACCTACAACATCAACCAGGGGAATCCCGCGGGCCCCACGGTCGAGCGCTTCCTCACGCCCGCCGCCCGCCGCATGTTTCGGTTGGTGGTGCGCCGGAGCTTCGGCGGGGGCGGGGAGAGCGAAGGCGGCGGCGTAGGCGATCTGGACTGAGTCGCGTCCAGCGGAGGACATATGCAGGACATGGGCGAAACGCTCCGGGCCTCGCTCGCCGGAGCGCTGAGCTCCATTGTGGCCGCGGTTCCGCGGCTCATCGGGTTCGCGATCGTCCTGATCGTGGGCTGGCTGGTGGCGTCGCTCCTCGCTCGCGGCGTCACCGCTCTGCTTCGCGCGGTCAACTTCAATGACCTGGCGCGCCGCTCCGGCTTCGCCGAGTTCGTGCGGCGGATGGGGGTGCGCCAGGACTCGTCCGCCGTCCTCGCCGTCATCGTCAAGTGGTTCGTCCGGCTCATCGCGCTGGTCGTCGCGTTCGACCTGCTGGGACTCCCCGCGGTCTCGGGCGTGCTGCAGCAGCTCCTGCTCTGGCTCCCGAACCTCGCCGTCGCGCTGGTGGTGCTGGTGATCGGCGGGCTCGCCGCGAAGGCACTCGCGCATCTGGTACGCGGGCTCACCGCCGAGAGCGGTTTTGCCAACCCCGACTCGCTCGCGGCCGTCACTCGCGCTGCCGTCTGGGCGTTCGCGATCGTGGTGGCGGTCAACCAGCTCGACATCGCGACCAACCTGATCAACACGTTGCTCGTAGGGGTGGTGGGCGCGCTCGCGCTGGCGAGCGGGCTCGCGTTCGGGCTCGGCGGCCGGGACCGGGCGGCGCAGCTCCTGGACGAGTGGGTGCGGAGGTCTGAGCGGACGGACCCAGGACTCGCGCCCGTCGTTGAGCACGTAGACGAGCGCCCCGCGCCTCCCGCCGGTCCCGGATGGATCCGGCGCTCCGGCGTGGACCGCCGCCGGGTGCCCCGCGGCGACCCGGACCGGCGGGAGGCCCAACCGGCGCGCTGAGCACCGCGCTCCCAAGGCCATCTCCGTCAACAGCTTGAGAGATTATGACCCTCCCGCTTCGCTGGCGGCCCGGACCGCGTGCGACTAGGTTTGCCGCCAGCGACTGCCGGCGGATCAGGCTCACCTCAAGGAGCGCGCGTTGAAGATCGCGGTATGTGTCAAACGGGTGCCCGACACGACCTCCAAGATCGTGATCGCACCCGGCGGCAAGAGCATCGACGAGACGGGGCTCAAGTTCGTCCCCAATCCATACGACGAGTTCGCCGTCGAGGAGGCGCTCGCGCTCAAGGAGAAGGCGGGAGCGGGCGAGACGGTGGTCTACTCGCTCGGCGGCCCCCCCACGGGCGAGACGCTCCGGACCGCGCTCGCCATGGGCATTGACCGCGCGGTGCTGCTCGAATCCGGCGGGAGTCCCGACGGCCTGGCCGTCGCCCAGGCGCTCGCCGCCGAGCTCGGCATGGGCGGTTACGACCTGATCCTGTTCGGCAAGCTCGCGGTGGACGACTACAACCACCAGGTGGGTCCGATGGTGGCGGAGATCCTGGGCATGCCCTGCATCACCTCGGTGGCCCATCTCACGATCGAGGCCGGCACCGTCACGGCCGAGCGGGAGATCGAGGGCGGCGTCGAAGTCTCGACCTGCGCACTCCCGGCGGTGCTCACCTGCGACAAGGGCCTCAACAACCCGCGGCTTCCGTCCCTCAAAGGCATCATGGCGGCCAAGAAGAAGCCGCTCGAGACCAAACCCGCCGCGCTGGGCGAGCCGGCGCTCGAGGTGCTGGATCTTCAGCTGCCGCCCGAGCGCAAGCCGGGTCGGATCGTCGGCGAAGGCGCGGACGCCGTGCCGGCGCTGGTCGAGCTGCTCCGAACCGAAGCGAAGGTGCTCTGACATGGCCTCCCGGATTCTCGCCGTGATGGAGCAGCGCGACGGCGCGCTGCGCAAGGTGTCCCACGAGGTGCTCGCGGCCGCGCGGCGGCTGGCCGATGCCGGGGGCGGAACGGTGGACGCGGTGGTCATGGCCGCGGGGTCCGTGGAAGGCGCCGATCAGCTCGCCAGGTTCGGCGCCGACCGGGTGCTCACGGCCACGCACCCGGACTTCCGGCTGTATCAGCCCGATGGCTACGCCGCCACCGTGAGCGCCGCGGCCGACGGGGCCTCGGCCGTCGTCATCGCGGCGACCGCGACCGGGCGCGACCTGGCGCCCCGCGTCGCCGCCAGACTCAAGGTGCCCTGCGCCAGCGACGTGACCGAGCTCGTTGCGGAGAACGGCGCCGTGATCGTGACCCGCCCGGTCTACGCCGGCAAGGCGCTCCAGCGGGTCCGACTCACCGGTACGCCGGCGGTCGTGACGGTCCGGCCCAACACTTTCGCGCCCTCCGAGACGAATCGCCCGGGTGACGCATCGGCCATGGAGGTGCCCACCTTTGGGCCGCGGGTCACCGTGCGCGAGATCAAGGCCCCGGCCCAGGCGGCGCTCGACGTCGCCGAGGCGCCGGTCGTGGTGTCCGGCGGCCGCGGGCTGCGCGAGCCCGACAACTTCCGCCTGCTCGAGGAGCTGGCGGACGCGTTCGGCAACGCCGCCGTCGGCGCAAGCCGCGCCGTGGTGGACGCCGGCTGGCGCGAGCACGGCGCCCAGGTGGGGCAGACGGGCAAGACCGTGAGCCCGGGGCTCTACATCGCCGTCGGCATCTCCGGCGCCATCCAGCACCTGGCGGGAATGCGCACGGCCGGGACGATCGTCGCGATCAACAAGGACAAGGACGCGCCGATCTTCAGGACCGCCGACTACGGCATCGTGGGCGATCTCTTCGAGATCGTCCCGCGGCTCACCGAAGAAGTGCGGAAGGCGCGGACAGGGCACTAGCCCCGCGGAAGGTGTGCCGCCCGTCACATCGTGCGGCACGGCCTTCGTACCATATGTGGAAGTATGGTTGTCCATAGATCGTCTCGCACTTCCGTCGGGCCGTTGCAGTGACCTCCTCCGCGCAGTCCAGACCGCCCGGCCCCTCCGGCCGGCAGGATCTCCCGCCCGACCAGGGACACCGCAAGCGTAGCGTCCTCACCCATGCCGCACCGTCCGTAACGCGCAGCATCGCGGACGCGATCGTCCTCAAGGACGGCGATGTCTTCTTCCTGACCGAGCCCGATGGGCAGGTGCCGACGGGCCCCGGCGAGGGCTTCGGCCTCTACTACCGCGACTGCCGCTATCTCGACGGCTACCACCTCCGGATCGACGGCCGCAAGCCGCTGGTGCTGGGCTCGGCCGCGCAGGCCGGGTGCTACGCCGTCTATGAGCTGACCAACGGCGAGCATCCCGACGGCGGAGCCGATCAGATGCCTAAGGATGGTCTCGGCGTGCGCTGGGAGCGCACGCTGGACGGCGGCGCGCTGCGGCTGGCCGACCGGCTGACCTTCCGGAACTGGAGCCACCAGCCGATCGAGGTGCCGGTCGAGCTCGACTTCGACGCCGACTTCGCGGACGTCTTCGCGGTGCGCGGGCTGCTGAACGAGCACCAGGGGAAGCTCCACCCCCCCGTGTGGGACGGGGACACGCTCGTCTTCCGCTACGACGGCGCGGACAAGATCGTCCGGACGCTCCGGATCTCGATGCCCGGTGGCCTCGAGCGGCGCGGCGACCGCGCCGTGAGCTGGCACTGCACGCTGCCCCCGCGCGGCTCCGCGACGCTGGATCTCACGCTGCAGCTCGAAGAGTCCGACAATGTGAGGCCCGCGCCGGGCGACCGGCGGCGGCTGGCCGACGTCCGGATCGTGAGCGACGAGGAGCTGCTCGATCGGGTGGCGGGACGCTCGCTCGACGACCTCGACATCCTGCGCAGCTCGCTCGACGGGCGGCAGTTCTTCGCGGCGGGCATCCCATGGTTCGCGACCCTGTTCGGCCGCGACAGCCTCACGGCGGCGTATCAGGTGATGGCGTTCGACCCCGACACGGCGGCCGAGACGCTCCGCCTGCTCGCCTCGTACCAGGGCACGCGCGAGGACGCCTGGCGGGACGAGGAGCCAGGCAAGATCCTCCACGAGCTCCGGGTAGGCGAGATGGCGCACACGGGTGCGATCCCGCACTCCCCGTACTACGGCACGATCGACGCCACCCCGCTCTTTCTGATGGTGCTCGGCCGGCTCACTCGATGGACCGGTGACCTCGCGCTGTTCCGCGAGCTCAAGCCCAACGTGGAGCGCGCCATCGAATGGATGCGCTGCTACGGCGACGTGGACGGCGACGGCTACCTCGAGTACCGGAGTCCCGCCGGCGCGCGCCTCATCAATCAGGGGTGGAAGGACTCGGGCGACGCGATCGTGGACGCGGACGGCTGCACCGCCAAGCCGCCGATCGCGCTGGTCGAGGTGCAGGGCTACGCCTACGCGGCGCGCCGCGCCGCCGCCGAGCTTTATCGCCGCGATGGCGACGGGAACACCGCAGAGCGGCTCGACGACGAGGCGCGCCGGCTCCGCGAGCGCTTCAACCAGGACTTCTGGGTGGAGCAGATCGGCTGTTTCGCCCTGGCGCTCGACGGCGCCAAGCGGCCGCTGGCCGTGGTTTCCTCCAATCCGGGGCAGGCGCTCTGGACCGGGATCGTGGACGAAGCGCGCGCCGGCCGGGTGGTGGACCGGCTCATGGCCGACGACATGTTCAACGGCTGGGGCGTGCGCACGCTCGCCTCGACCGAGAAGGGCTACACTCCGATCGGCTACCACCTGGGCACGGTGTGGCCGCACGACAACTCCCTCTTCGCCGCCGGCTGCCGCCGCTACGGACGCGACGACGCGGCGGAGCGGATCTTCCTGGGACTCGGCACCGCCGCGCTCGGGTTCGAGCACTTTCGGCTGCCGGAGCTCTTCACCGGGTTCTCCCACAAGGAGTTCGAGACACCCGTCCGCTACCCGGTCGCCTGCCATCCGCAGGCCTGGGCCGCCGGCGCGATCCCGCTCATGCTGCAGGTGCTGCTCGGGCTCGAGCCCGACGGGTTCGCCCGGCGGCTCCGGCTGGTACGGCCCAGGCTGCCGGGCCGGGTGGAGTGCCTGGACCTGCACGGGATCCGGATCGCGGGCGAGTCCGTCGCGCTGCACGTGGAGCGCCAGGCCGACGGCACGGTGAGCGCTGCGCCGATCGGCAAGACCGGTATCGACGTCGTGGTGGACGAGAAAGGAGCGGAGTGAGATGGGCGAGAACGGCAAGCGCGAGGTGGTCGTCGTCACGGGCGCGTCCGCGGGGCTCGGACGCGCCATCGTGCAGGCCTTCGCGCGGGAGGGCGCTCGGCTCGGGCTGCTCTCGCGCGATCGCGGGCGCCTGGAGCAGGCGAAGGCCGAGGTGGAGTCGCTTGGCGGGGAGGCGCTCGTGCTGCCGACCGACGTGTCCGATCCGGATCGGGTCGAGGCGGCGGCGGAGGCGGTCGAGCAGGCATTCGGCCCGCTCGACATCTGGGTCAACAACGCGATGGTGTCGGTGTTCTCGCCGGTCAAGAAGATGCGGCCCGAGGAGTACCGTCGCGTCACCGAGGTCACCTACCTCGGCACGGTGTACGGCACGCTCGCGGCCCTCAAGCGAATGCTCCCGCGCGATCGCGGAGTCATCGTGAACGTCGGCTCCGCGCTGGCATATCGCGCGATTCCGCTGCAGTCGGCCTACTGCGGCGCCAAGCACGCCATCCAGGGGTTCACCGAGTCGCTCCGCTCGGAGCTGTACCACGACAAGAGCAAGGTACGCGTGAGCATGGTGCAGATGCCGGCGCTCAACACGCCGCAGTTCGACTGGGTCAAGAACCGGATGCCCGGCCGCGCCAAGCCGGTGGGCCGGATCTACCAGCCGGAGGTCGGCGCCGACGCGGTGGTGTACGCGGCCCACCACGACCGGCCGGAGATCTACGTCGGCTATCCCGCGGTGGAAGCGATCGCGGCCAACCGCATCGCGCCCAGGCTGCTCGACCACTACCTCGGTCACACCGGGTTCGAGTCGCAGCAGTCGGACGAGCCGGAAGACCCGAACCGGCCCGACAATCTCTGGGAGACGGTGCCGGGCGACTGGGCCGCCCACGGCCGATTCGACGAGAAGTCGCACGACAAGAGCCTGCAGCTCGAGGCGTCGGAGTATCGCGGGGCCGCGGCGCTCGCGGGGCTTGCCGTGGCGGGGGTCGCATGGGGGGTCGGGCGGTGGATGAGGGAGTGAGGCGGTGAGCGGGAAGAGGTGAACGGTGAACGGTGAACGGTCAGGAGGCCGAAGATGAGTGGAACTGCCAGCGACTTCCTCGTGAACCGGCTCTACGAATGGGGTGTACGGCGGATCTTTGGCTATCCCGGCGACGGGATCAACGGGGTCGTCGGCGCGCTGGACAGGGCCAAGGACAAGATCGCCTTCGTGCAGGCGCGCCATGAGGAGCTGGCGGCGTTCATGGCATGCGCGCATGCCAAGTTCACGGGGCAGGTCGGGGTCTGCATGGCCACCTCGGGGCCCGGCGCGATCCACCTGCTCAATGGATTGTACGACGCGCGAATGGACCACCAGCCGGTGGTCGCGATCGTGGGGCAGCAGGCGACCATCGGGCTGGGGGCGGATTTTCAGCAGGAGGTGGATCTCATCTCGCTGTTCAAGGACGTGGCCAGCGACTACGTCCACATGGCGAGCACGCCGGCGCAGATCCGCCACCTGGTCGACCGCGCCCTGCGCATCGCGATCGCGGAGCGGACCGTCACCTGCATCATCCTCCCGAACGACGTGCAGGAGATGCCCGCCGTGGAGCACGCGCCCCGCGTCCACGGGGCGGCCTTCACGGGCATCGGCTACTCCGAGCCGCTGGTGATCCCGACCGAGTCCGACCTTCACCGCGCCGCGCGCATCCTCAATGAGGGCGAGAAGGTAGCGATGCTGGTCGGCGCGGGCGCGCTCGGCGCCTCCGAGGAGGTGGCCGAGGTGGCCGACTTGCTCGGCGCGGGCGTCGCCAAGGCCCTGCTCGGGAAGGCGGTCCTCCCGGACGACCTGCCCTACGTTACCGGCGCGATCGGTCTCCTCGGCACCAAGCCGAGCTGGGACATGATGATGGACTGCGACACGCTGTTCATGATCGGGAGCAGCTTCCCGTACTCGGAGTTCCTGCCCAAGCTGGGGCAGGCGCGCGGGGTGCAGATCGACATCAAGCCGCGGATGCTGAGCCTCCGCTACCCGATGGACGTGAACCTCCACGGCCACAGTCGCGAGACGCTGCAGCTGCTCATTCCACTCCTCCGGCGCAAGGAGGACCGCGGCTGGCGCGACACGATCGAGGAGAACATCCGCGACTGGTGGAAGGTGCTCGAGGCGCGGGCCATGCTCGACGCCGAGCCGATCAACCCGCAGCGGGTGTTCTGGGAGCTGTCGCCGCACCTGCCCGAGCGCGTCATCCTGACCTCCGACTCGGGGTCGTCGGCCAACTGGTTCGCGCGCGACCTCAAGATCCGTCCCGGGATGATGGCCTCGCTCTCGGGCAACCTGGCGACGATGGGCCCCGGGGTCCCGTACGCCATCGCCGCCAAGTTCGCGCACCCCGACCGGCCGGTGATCGCGCTGGTGGGCGACGGCGCCATGCAGATGAACGGCATCAACGGCCTCATCACCATCGAGAAGTACTGGCACGAATGGGCCGATCCCAGGCTCATCATCCTGGTGCTCTACAATCACGATCTCAACCAGGTGACCTGGGAGCAGCGCGCCTTCTCGGGCGACCCCAAGTTCGAGGGCTCGCAGGACCTCCCCGACTTCCCCTTCGCGCACTATGCCGAGCTGCTCGGGCTCGCCGGCGTCACCATGGCGCGGCCGGAGGAGATCGAGCCGGGCTGGCGCACGGCGCTCGCGGCCGACCGGCCGGTGGTGGTCGAGGCGCATACCGATCCCGAAGTCCCGCCGCTCCCGCCGCACATCACCTTCGACCAGGCCAAGTCGTACGCGCAGGCCATCATCAAGGGCGACCCGGGCGGCTGGGACATGATCAAGCAATCGGTGAAGAACCTGGCGGAGAGCTATATCCCGCATCGGGGGTGACGTGAAGATCGATTTTCCCTATCCGGGCTACGAGGGGATCGCCCCCGTCGACGTCCCCGACCGGAATCTGATGGGTGTCTACAGTCCGAGAATCTGGGACGTGGACGAGGAAGAAGTGCTGCGGCGGGGCTTCGGCTCGCCGATCGGGGCGCCGCGACTGCGCGACGCGGTGCGCGGGAGCCGAAGGGTGCTGATCCTGGTGGACGATGGCACGCGCATGACCCCCGTCGCCCGCATCCTCCCCCACGTCTTCGACGAGCTGCACGCCGGCGGCGTGCGCGACGACGGGATCGAGTTCCTCCAGGCCCCCGGGACCCACCGCCCGATGACGGAAGCCGAGATCGAGCAGAAGCTGGGCCCCTACGCCGGCAAGTATCCCATCCACGAGCACCACTACCTCGACCAAAGCCGCCTCCACGAGTTCGGCCATACCCGCGACGGCACCCGCGTCACCGCCAACAAGCTGCTCACCGAAGTGGACTTCGTGCTCGGCGTGGGCTCCATTCTTCCGCACCGGGTGAAGGGACTCTCGGGCGGCGCCAAGATCGCGTTCCCCGGCGTGGCCGGGCGCGAGATGATGGAGCGCAACCAGTGGGAAGCCTCGATGCACATGTCGGAAACCGTGATGGGCGTCCCCGAGAACCCGATGCGGCTCCGCATGGAAGAGGCGGCCCGCATGGCCGGGCTCGCCTACATCGTCAACGTGGTGTACGACGTCGAGCGCCACATCGTGGGCTGCTTCACGGGTGACATCGTCCGCGCCCACCGCGAGGGCTGCATCACCTCGCGCGAAGTCTACGCCGCGCACATGCCCACCCGCGCCGACATCGTGCTGGTGGACTCGCACTCGGCCGACCGGAACTTCTGGCAGTCGGCCAAGGGGCCCTACGCCGCGACGATGGCGGTGAAGGACGGCGGCTCGCTGATCCTGGTCTCGCCCAATCCCGAGGGGGTGGCCAGCAACCACAAGAACCTGCTCGAGATCGGCTACCGCCCCCATGCCGAGATCGTCGCCATGGTGCAGGAC
>DASUXW010000118.1:0-3183 GCA_036377715.1 Gemmatimonadales bacterium | reverse complement strand
CCCGCCAGGTGCAGCGCGTGCTTGTGTGCGGGCGCGGTGACGATCGCGTCCACCTCGCCCGCCAGCGCGAGCCGCACCGCCGTCTCCACCGCGTGCCCCGTGAGTCGTCCGGCGCGGATCGCGCGCGCCCGGTCGTCGGCGCGCTCGCCGCTTCCCATCCCCCATGTGCCCACGCTTACCCGCCGCGGGGCCTCGATCCGGGCGATCTGGTCCTCCGCCCCGATCACCGTCACCTCCGCCCCCGCCGGCTCCGCCAGGGCGCGCGCGGTGATCTCGGGGCCGATCCCCCTCGGATCCCCGAGCGTCACCGCGATGCGCGAGACCTCCCCACCGTTCCTCTCCGTCGGTTCCCCTACGATCGTATGTCGACGTACGTCGACCGCCTCAGCTCGTCGATGTACCGCCGGATCGCGAGCTGCTGGCCGAGCTGGTCCCGGATCTTGTCCTTCACGTCCTCGTAGCGGATGTCGCCCGGGGGACGGCGGCCGGTCACCTGCACCACCACGAACTGCTCGCGGGTGCCGGCGCCGGGAAGCTGGAACACCGGCGCCACGGCCCCGGAATCGGCGTCGCCGATGGCCTTGGTGTAGGGCTCGGGCAGCTTGTCGAGGGGCACGTTCTCCGCCTGCTTCTCGGCGGAGGGATCGTGCAGCGCGCGCTGCAGCGAGTCGAACGGGGCGCCGCGCATGATGAGCCGGCGGACCGAGTCGGCCAGCGCGCGGGCGCTGTCCACGTGGACCGAGTCGATGTCGGGGATGAGGAGAATATGCCGCGCCTGCACCTCGCCGGGCTGCACCCGCTCCACCTGGATGATGTGGAAGCCGAACGGCGACTCCACCGGATCGGAGACCACGCCCGGCTTGAGCGAGAACGCCACGCGCTCGAACTCCGGCACCATCACGCCGCGCCGGAACCAGTTCAGCGAGCCGCCCTGGTCCTTGGAGCCCGGGTCCTGGGAGAACCGCCGGGCCGCGGTCGCGAAATCGGCGCCGCGCCGCAGCTCGAGCACGATGGAGTCGGCCTGCGCCCGCGTCCGCGCCTTGGCCTGGGGCGAGGCGTGCGGCGCGATCACGATCTGCCGGAACGAGATCGTCGCGGGCCGGGTCCCGAGATTGCCCTTCTGCTCCTCGAAGTACTGCCGCATCTCCTGCTCGGTCGGCGGGACCGGCTTGAGCTTTCCTTCCTGGCGCAGCTTGTCGATCAGCCGATTCTGGAACGCCGCCCGCCGCTGCTGGTCGGTGAGCCAGCGGCGGTACTCCTCGGGCGTCTGGAAGCCCGCCTTCCGGAGCTCGTTCCGGTAGTCCACCTCGGAGCTGAAGTTGCCGCGGATCTTCCGGATCTGCTGCTCGACCCCGTCGGCGATCTCCTGATCGGTGACGTGGATGCTGGTGTCGCGCTGCGCCTGCTGAACCAGCAGCTCCTCGTCCACGATCGAGGTGACGACCTGCTTCCGGATCGAGGCGAGCGAGTCGGGACTGTGCGGCAGCTTCTCGCCCTGCGACTGGCGCGCGAACACTTCCTCGTCCACCTGCGACGCGAGCACGGGACGGTTCCCCACGACGGCCACGACCCGATCCACGACCGTCGAATCCTGCGCCGCCAGGCTTCCCGCCGCCGGCCCGAGCAGCGCCGGCAGCAGCAGCGCGATGACGCGGGACCCGACTCTCCTCATTGCGGGTTCCCCTGCCGGCCCTGCTGGCTCGGCGCCGGCGGCGGGGGCACCGCACCACCGGGCACCGGCGGCGGTCCGGGCGCGCGCTGCATCGGCCCGGACGGTGCCGCCGTCGAGTCGGCCTTTCGGGCCTCGGTGGCGAGGTCGAGCGCGCGGCTCACCCCCGCCTCGTTGACGGTGTACTGGAAACGGTCGCGCAGCAGCGTGGCCAGCGCGGAGGGCAGCGGCCGGAGCCGGGCCTTGCCCGCCACGAGCTGGTCGAAGTAGCGCTCGACCTTGAGCGCCGCGACCTGCTGGCGCTCCGGCAGCGCCACCGCGGAATCCTTCACGTCGCCGTCGGCGAGCCCCATCTCGGCCTTCAGGCTGTCGAGCTGGCCGCGGTACTGGGTGCGGAGCGTGTCCCATTCCTGCTGGCTGAGCCCGATCCGTGCCGAGTCGGCCTCGCGCAGCAGCAGTACGTTCTGCGTGACCAGCCGGGCGAAGCGGCGGAGCGTGGAGTCGTCGGCCTGGCGGAGCTGCCCCGAGTACTGCGGCGGGAGCGCGCGGACCCAGCGCAGCAGATCTTTCACCTCCAGGGCCCCGCCCGCGTAGCGCACGATCGCCTTGTCCGAATGCCGCATTTCGTCCGGGGCCTCGAGCGCGGCGCGGATCGCTGCGGGCGCATCCTTCACCACCTCGACCGTGTTGGCCCTGGCGAGGCTGTCCATATAGAGCGAGTCGAGGCGCACGCCGGCACGGCTGGCGAGATACTGCCGCACCCGCGGACGTGCCTCCGCCAGCGTCGGGCGCTTGAGGATGTGATAGCCGAACTGCGTCTCGACAATCCCGCTCACCTGCCCCGGCTGGAGCGTCCACCCCGCGCTGTCGAACGCCGCGACGAACCGCCCCTTGGGCGATGGCGGCAGGTAACCGCTGTCGGCCTTGCTGCCGGGATCGTCCGAGAACCGGGTCGCGAGCTGGCCGAAGCTCTCGCCTTTCTTGATGCGGGCCAGCGTGGTCTCCGCCTTCTTGCGGGTCTCGGCGCGCTTGTCGGCCTCGGTGTTCGGGCGCACGCCGAACAGGATGTGCTGGAACAGGCGCACGTCCGGCGTCTGGTACAGGCTGTCGACCGACGAATCGGAGATCGAGCTCCGGCGCGCCATCAGCGTGTCGTGCCAGTGGGTGCCCTTCATCTCGGAGATCTCGGGCCAGAGCGCCTGGGCCACGCTGGCCGAGTCCTCCGGCAGATCGCCCCGCGCCACGGCCTGGCTCAGCAGGGTGTAATCCACCCAGGTGTTGGCGATGAGCTCGGCCGTCTCGCGGTTTATCCGCACGCCCTTGCCCGCGCCGGTCATGATGTCGGCCAGCCGCTGGGACGAGAGCTCCTGGCCGCCCGCCTCCGCGGCCACGTTGGCATGGGCGGAGAAGAGCTCGCGGAAGTTCCCGCAGCCGGCGAGGCCGGCCCCGAGGACCGCCACCAGGATCACGTTTCGTCGCATGACATCTCCATAAAGGGGTCCCGCACACACGGA
>DASUXW010000117.1:0-10385 GCA_036377715.1 Gemmatimonadales bacterium | reverse complement strand
GATTCGGTGAAGGCGAGCTCGTGGGTGATGTCGCCGTAGCGTATCCGGCCGCCGAGCGGCGGCTCGGCGTTCGGCACCTGGATCAGGATGCCACCGTTGGGACGAAGCGCTGCCCGACAGAGATCGAGGATCTCGAGAATCTCGGGGCGCTCGAAGTGCTCGAGCACGTCGCGCAGCACGAGCCGGTCGTAGGTGCCACGATGCCGTCGGAGATGGTCACGGAGGTCGGCCTGCTCGACATGCGCCACTCCCAGGTCACGAGCGACCGCGACCTGCTCCGGGCTTACGTCGATTCCGGCCGCGTTGGTGTAGCCCCGCCGCTGAAGCCACCAGACCATCCCGCCGCTGCCGCATCCGACATCCAGGATGGCGGCTGCCCGGTCGGCCGGGAGGAGGCGCGCCCAGTGGTGGTCGAAGATGGGTACCCGCGCCTGAAGTTGCGCCACGGTGGCTTCGCCCTTCCTGGGCGCCACGTGCGCACCGTGGTAGTGCTCGTAGAACCGAGCCTTGTATTCATTCACGGACGACGCCCTGCGAATGGCCGGCTCGGTCACGATAGCTGCCGTCCAGGATCCCGCGCCACCACGACTCGTGCGCCAGGTACCAGGCCACCACGCGACGGATCCCCTCCTCGAACCCGACCATCGGCACGAAGCCGAGGTGCGCTTCGAGCTTGCGCCCGTCGATCGCGTAGCGCCGGTCGTGTCCGGGCCGGTCCGGCACGAACGTGAGCAGCGACGACGCCTCCTTGCCCCGCGCCGCGGGAGCGTTCGGAAACCGGCGTGCCAGCGCCTCATCCCCGGCGAAGGCCTCGTCGAGCAGGCGGCAGAGCAGCCGAACGACCTCGAGATTGGTCCGCTGCTCGCCGCCTCCCACGTTGTAGGTCTCGCCAGTCCTCCCCTCCAGCAGAATGCGTTCGACGGCCCGGCAGTGGTCCTCCACGTACAGCCAATCTCGGACATTCTGGCCGTCGCCGTACACCGGAAGCGCTCTGCCGTCCACCGCATTCACCAGCATCAAAGGAATGAGCTTTTCCGGGAACTGGTACGGTCCGTAGTTGTTCGAGCAGTTGCTCACCGTGACCGGCACGCCGTACGTGCGGTGGTAGGCCCGTACCAGATGGTCCGACGCCGCCTTGCTCGCCGCGTAGGGCGAGTTGGGGGCGTACGCACTGCCCTCATCGACGGGGGCGTCGTCCGGGCCAAGCGAGCCATACACCTCGTCGGTGGAGATGTGATGGAAGCGTGCGCCGTCAGGCGCCTCGCCGTCTTCGAGCCACACCTTCCGCACGGCCTTCAAGAGTTCGTGGGTCCCGAGCACGTTGGTCCCGATGAACGCGTCGGGACCCGTAATCGACCGGTCCACGTGCGACTCGGCCGCGAAATGCACCAGTGTATCGACGTGATGTGCGCGAAGGAGCTGCTCGACCAGCGGCCGGTCGCGGATGTCGCCGTCACAGAACACCAGGCCGGGATGGCCGCGGCACGGTTCCAGATTGGCCAGGTTGCCGGCATAGGTCAGCGCGTCCAGCACGACGACCCGGTCCTCGGGATGCGCCGCCAGCCAGTAGTGCACGAAGTTGGCCCCGATGAACCCCGCCCCGCCGGTGACGAGCAGGTTATGCATGTGCCAGCTCTCGCAGCATGGCCCGCAGATTGACTCGCCAGTGTGCAGCACCGAGTTCGAGCGCAGTGCGTGCAAAGCTGGCGTCGAGTACGCTGTACGGGGGACGCCGGGCGCGGCCCGGATACTCCGCCGTACGCAGCGGACGCACCGGCACCGCCCGGTCGAGCATGCCGAGCGCCAGGGCCTCCTCCTGCACGGCCACCGCGAAATCGTACCAGCTCGCCACGCCGGCGTCGGTCCAGTGGAGGACTCCCCTCAGCTCCGGTCGATCCGCCACCGCCCACAGGGCCCGGGCCACGCTGCGCGCCCAGGTAGGGGTGCCGATCTGATCACACACCACGCCGATCGACTCCCGCTCCCGCATCAGACGGAGCATGGTCAGAACGAAATTGCGACCGGCGGACGAATAGACCCAGGCGGTACGCACGATTGTGGCGCTGCCCGCGGTGGCCCGCTCGACCGCCCGCTCGCCGTCGAACTTGGTGCGACCATAGACGTTGAGCGGATTGGGTGGGTCGGCCGGCAGATAGGGGGAGCCCCGGGCGCCGTCGAACACGTAATCGGTGGAGAGGCAGATCACCCGTGCGCCGACGCGCTGCGCCGCCTGGGCGACGAGAGCCGCTCCGCGCGCGTTCACCCGTTCGGCGCGCTCCGGCTCGCGCTCCGCGTCGTCCACCGCCGTGTAAGCGGCCGCATGAATGACCACGTCCGGCCCCTCGCGCCTGAAGGTGTTCGCGACGGCGTCCGGGCAGGTCACGTCCAGCTCCCCCGGCGTACACGGGACGACGCTCCAGCCGCCGGGCGCCGTGGCCTGCAGCGCGCGCCCGACCTGTCCGCCCGCGCCCGTGATGAGAGCACGGCTCACGGGTACGTCTCCGCGTCGCGCAGCGACGGGGCGCCCGCATCCTTCGCGGAGAGGAGCGGTGGCGAGTCACCCACCAGCGGCCAGGCGATCGCGAGGTCGGGATCGTCCCATCGCAACGCCCGGTCGTGCTCGGCGGCGTAGCACGCGGTGCACTTATAGACCACGTCGGCTTGGCCGCTCAGCACGTAGAACCCATGCGCGAAGCCCGGCGGGATCCAGAGCTGGTGGTGGTTCTCGTCGCTCAGTATCGTGCCGACCCACCCCCCGAAGCTGGGTGAACTGCGGCGCAGATCCACCGCCACGTCGAACGCCGCGCCCGACGCCACCCGCACCAGCTTGCCCTGCGGCTGGTGGATCTGGTAGTGCAGCCCGCGAAGCGTGTGGCACCGCGAACGGCTGTGGTTGTCCTGCACGAACTGCGCATCGATCCCCGCGTCCGCGTAGCGCACCCGCTGCCACGTCTCCACGAAGAACCCGCGCGGGTCGCCGTGCACCTCGGGTTGAACGAGGAGCACCTCCGGGATCGCGGTCTGGGTCACGATCACGGCCGGGGCGACTCCTCCAGCATGCGCATCAGGTACTGGCCGTAGGAGGTTCTGGCCAGGGGCCGCGCCAGCCGCCCCACCTGCCCGCCGTCGATGTACCCCATGCGGTAGGCGATCTCCTCCGGACACGCGATCTTGAGCCCCTGCCGCTCCTCGATCGTCTGGATGAACATGCCGGCCTGCAGCAGCGACTCGTGGGTGCCGGTGTCCAGCCAGGCGGTCCCCCGGCGCAGGATCTCCACCTCGAGCGCCCCGGCCTGGAGGTAGCACGCGTTCACATCGGTGATCTCGAGCTCGCCCCGCGTCGACGGCCGGATCTCCCGGGCGATGTCCACCACCCGCGGGTCGTAGAAGTAGAGTCCCGTCACGGCGTAATTCGACCGTGGGCTCGCGGGCTTCTCCTCGATGGCGACCGCCTTCCCCGCCGTGTCGAACTCCACGACGCCGTAGGCCGACGGGTTGTGCACGTGGTAGCCGAAGATCGTGGCGCCGCGCTCGCGCGCGGCGGCGCGCCGGAGGGTGCTGCTCAGGTCCTGGCCGTAGAAGATGTTGTCGCCCAGGACCAGGCAGCTGGGATCGCCGCCGATGAACTCGCGGCCCAGGATGAACGCCTGCGCCAGCCCGTCGGGCGAGGGCTGGGCCACGTAGCGGAAGGCGAGCCCCCACTGGCTGCCGTCGCCCAGCAGCCGCTCGAAGGCGGGAAGGTCCTGCGGCGTCGAGATGATCAGGATGTCCCGCATCCCGCCCAGCATGAGGGTCGAGAGCGGGTAGTAGATCATCGGCTTGTCGTACACCGGGAGGAGCTGCTTGCAGACGGCGCGGGTGACGGGATGGAGTCGCGTCCCGGAGCCGCCGGCCAGGATGAGCCCCTTGCGCGGCACCTAGACCTCGAGCGGCAGCGCCACCCGCCGGCCGTCGCGCGCCGAGAGGTAGGTGGCGATCAGGATCTCGAGCGAGTGAAGCCCCTCGCGGCCGTCGGTGTCGGGCACCGCCTCGCCGCGCAGCGACTGGATCACGTTGTCGTAGTACAGGGGGTGGCCGAACCCGTACACCGACGTGGTGTCGTAGCTCGCCTGCTCCACCAGGGTGTCGTCGGGGTCGGAGTCCTCGAAACACCAGTGTTCGATCCTGTTCACGGCCACGCCCCCCACTCGCACCGTCCCCTTCTCGCCGATGATGGTGATCGAGCCCTCGTAGTTCTTGGGGTACGCCAGCATCGTGACGTTCATGCTGCCGAGCGCGCCGGTCCGCCACCGGATGCTCACCACGCCCGTGTCTTCCACCTGGATGTTGCGCGCCAGCGTGGCGGTGTAGGCCTGCACGCTCTCGACCGGCCCGATGAGCCAGTCGAGCAGGTCCACGTAGTGGCTCGCCTGATTCATGAACGCGCCGCCGTCGAACTCCCAGGTGCCGCGCCAGGGCGCGCTGTCGTAGTAGGACTGCGGCCGGCTCCAGAACACGTTGATGTTGACCATGTAGATCCGGCCGAACCGCTTCTTCTCGACCGCGCGCTTGAGCAGCTGCAGGGTGGCGTTGCGACGGTTCTGCTTGACCACGAAGAGGTGGACCCCCGCCTGATCGCAGGCGTGCACCATCCGATGCCCGTCACCCCAGCGGGTGGCCATGGGCTTCTCGGTCATGACGTGCCGGCCCGCGGCGGCTACCTGGATCGCCTGATCGGCGTGGAGTCCGCTCGGCGTGCTCAGGATGACCACGTCGGCGTCGGTGCCGGCCAGCAGCGACTCCAGGCTCGAGAACCCGGGCGCCCCGGTGCGCTCCACGGCGTGGGCGAGGGCCTCGGGATCGATGTCGCACACCCCGACCAGCTCCGCGCGGTCGTGGTGCTTCGCGATCGCGTCGAAATGGTTGGCCGAGATCCGGCCGCAGCCCACCAGCGCGAACCGGATCTTCCGGTCGCGAACGAAGGGCTTGGTGATGAACATCGGTGTCGGCATGGGCCTCGGCGGGTGACGAAGGTCGGGTCAAAGCCGCGTAAATGTAAGCAGGAGCCGTGCCTGCAAGGAATTGCGGCGCCCCAGACCAGCGAAGGCGGCCGGGGGTCTGGCGCATTCAGGGACAGTTTGCCATATTGTGAATAGTTTCACAAGCTACGGCGCCCGCCCCCGCGACGGCGCCGCGAATCTTTTCGGAGGAGACCACCCCATGGCGACTGCGACCCCCCCGGTGTCCCGCAAGGTTACCTACCCCGCCGAGGCGGTGAACCGGCTCTTTGCGCCGCCCGAGCGCGAGGTCCCGGCCGACAAGCTCCGCCGACTCCTCCACGAGGCCCGCGACAAGGGGACCTACCTCCACACCGCCGGGGCCTACGACGCCTTTACGGCGGCGATCATGACCACGCTGGGCTTCAAGACCCTCTACGGCAGCGGCTGGCAGCTGGCCGCCACCAAGAGCATGTACCCCGATATCGGGATCTACCAGTCCCACCAGATGGTAGAGCTGGTGCTCGAGCTCAAGAAGGGCATCGAGGGCGCCCGGAACACGCGCTGGTACGACACCGAAGGCAAGGAGCTGATCGACGCTCCGCCCACCTTCGTCGACATGGAGGCCGGCTTCGGCGGCCCCACCCAGACGTTCACCCTGGCGACCGAGCTCATCCGGGTCGGCGCCGGCGGCGTGCACCTCGAGAACCAGGACCCCTCCAACCGCACCTGTGGCCACATCGTGAACGTGGGCAAGCAGAAGCGGAGCAAGGTGCTGGTGACGCGGGAGCAGTGGCTCGCCAAGCTCAAGGCGATCAAGGCCGCCGCCGAGGCCACCGGCGTCAACCTGGTGATCATCGCGCGGACGGACTCGATCGACGGCGCGCTCCCCGACCAGGAGCCCGGCGGCGTCAAGATGGCGATCGAGGACGCCTGGGAAGCGGCCGAGCTCGGCGTGGACGTGATCTGGCCCGAGTTCAACAACACCGAGCTCGAGCAGCCGCAGGAGTTCGCGGAGGGCGTCAAGAAGTACTACCCGAACCAGATGCTCGGCTTCAACCTCTCGCCGTCGCTCTACTTCGGTCGCGCCAAGCAGGCCGGCACGCTGATCACCAACCAGCAGCTCGCCGACCTGGGCTTCACGCTCCAGTTCTCGACCCTCTTCAATTTCCGCACGGCGGGGATGGCGCTGGAGAAGGGCCTGCGGAAATTCCTCAAGAGCGGCATCGAGGCCCTGGCCGACCTCCAGATCGAGGAAGACGCCCAGGAATCCGCGCCGATCACCAAGATGCACCAGAAGTTCGCGGGGATGAACCGGTGGTTGATCCTGGAGCAGGTGCTGAGCAACGGGGAACGCTAGACGGTGAGCGGTGAGCGGTGAGCGGTGAGCGGGAACAGCACACCGGCACTACTCCCGGTGTGCTGTTCCCGCTCACCGCTCACCGCTCACCGCTCACTGCTTACCGCCGTCCGCTCACCCGGCTGCCCGCCGCTCCTCCCCCTGCACCACCACCACCTCGACGCCCTCCTGCTGCAGGCGATTCACCTGCCACGGATCGAGGCGAACGCGCAGGTCGAGCGTGCCGTCGTGATCGTCGCGGGCCAGCACCTCGCCCTCGCGGTACAGTTCGGCCAGCCGGGCGCCGTCGGTGGCCGGGATCCGGACCCGCACCGTCGTGCGGCCGCGACGGTCGAGCTCGCGGAGGCGCGCCTTGAGCGAGGCGATCCCGTCGGTGCGCATCGTGGTCGTGGTGATGGCGTCGGGGTAGAGCTCGCGCACCCGGGCGGAGAACGCGACGGGGTCCAGCACCGCGTCCATCTTGTTGAACACGGGCACGGTCGGGCGGTCGGCCAGGTCGAGCTCGGCCAGAACCCGGTCCACCACGTGCATCTGGCCCTCCCAGTCGGGGTGGCTCGCGTCCACCACGTGCAGTAGCACGTCGGCCGCGCGGGCCTCTTCCAGGGTGGCGCGGAAGCTCGCCACCAGGTGGTGCGGGAGCTTGCGGATGAAGCCGACGGTGTCGGTGACCCGGGCGCGCTGGCCTTCGCCGAGATCCACTTCGCGGGTCAGGGTGTCGAGGGTGGCGAAGAGCCGGTCCTCGACGAAGATCTCGTGCTGTCCCGACAGGGCGCGGAGGAGGCTCGACTTCCCCGCGTTGGTGTAGCCCACCAGCGAGACGCTCAACATCGCGTCGCGGCCGGCGCGGAGGTTCTCGCGGTGGCGCTCGACCCCCTTGAGCTTGGCCTTGAGCCCCTGAATCCGCCGGCGGATGATCCGGCGGTCGGTCTCGAGCTGGGTCTCGCCCGGGCCCCGCAGACCGATGCCGCCGCGGATACGGGAAAGGTGGGTCCACATGCGGGTGAGCCGTGGCAGCAGGTACTCGAGCTGCGCCAGCTCGACCTGCAGCTTCGCCTCATGGCTCCGGGCCCGGGTGGAGAAGATGTCGAGGATGACCTCGGGGCGGTCCATCACGCGCACCTCGAGCTCGCGCTCGAGATTGGCGCCCTGCACCGGGCTCAGCTCCTCGTCGAAGATCACGAGCGTCGCACCGCTTTCGGCGACGGCCGCGGCGACCTCCTCCACCTTGCCTTCGCCGATGAGCGTGGCCGGGTTGGGTGACGTGATCTGCTGCGACATCCGACCGACCACATCGGCGCCGGCGGTGTCCACCAGCCGGGTCAGCTCTTCGAGGTGCTCGGTGACGTGTCGCGCGTCGGGCGATCCCTTGCGCGGGGCCGCGATCAGCACGGCGCGCTCGATCGGATCGCGAACCTGAATCAGTGACCTGATGGTGGCTCCTCGGCCCTCGGGCTCATCGGCCGATCGGGATCGGCAGCACGCCGGCGGCGCGGGAGAGCGGCGCGTGGCCATTCCGGGTGAACGCGACGGCGCGCTCGCCCAGCGGCGTATCGACCGTGAGCTGGCCCTTCAGTGTGTAGGGGATCTCGCCGGAGCTCAGCGCGGTGCGTGCGGCACTCGCGAGGCCCGACCAGGTGAAGCGGAGTGGGAGTGTAAGCTGCGTGGTATCGCCCTTCTGAACCTGAAAGTCGTCGTCGTACTCGAGATCGCCGACGTGCGACTGTTCCACGTCGAGCCCGAGCTGGAGCCGGGTGCCCCGCAGGGCGAACTGGTTGGGGTTGTAGACCCCCAGCACCAGATCCATCGTCCCGCCCGTCGCGCCGAGCCCCGTGACCACCGCCCGGTCGAGATGGACGGCCGGCTCCTGAAACAGATCCGGCAGCCTCGCGCACCCGGCGAGCAGCGCGGCGCCCGCGAGGCCGCACCCCGCCCGGACCATCTGCCGTCTCAGTTCCGTCACCCTGGGAATATACTCGCCCCCCCTGCCACCAACCGCCCGTTCACCCCCGCCGGTCCCCGGGGCGCCCCTCTCCGTCCTCTCCGTCGTCTCCGTCCTCTCCCTCCTTCCGCCCTTCCCCCCTTCCGCCCTTCCGCCGCTCCCACCATTCCATCCGCTCCGCCACCCGCTTCTCGTGCCCGAACGCCCCCGGCCGGTAGAACGCCGCCCCCCGAAGCTCATCGGGCAGGTACTCCTGCGGGGTGTACGCGTCGGGCGAGTCGTGGGCATACCGGTAGCCCTTGCCGTATCCGAGCTCCTTCATGAGACCGGTCGGCGCGTTCCGGATGTGGAGCGGCACCGGCGCGGCCGGCGTGTCGCGGGCGGCGCCCAGCGCCGCGTCGAGCGCCACCTTCGCGCTGTTGGATTTGGGAGCGGTCGCGAGATAGATCGTCATCTCGGCAAGCGGCAGGTAGCCCTCCGGCGCGCCCAGCATGTGGAACGCGTCGCGCGCGGCCACGGCGATGAGCAGCGCGTTGGGGTCGGCCAGGCCGATGTCCTCGGCGGCCATCGCGATCGCCCGGCGGAAGAGCGTCATCGGGTCCTCGCCGCCGTCCAGCATCCGTGCCATCCAGTAGAGCGCGCCCTGCGGGTCGCTCCCGCGGAGCGACTTGTGATAGGCCGAAAGCAGGTTGTAGTGCTCCTCCCCGCTCTTGTCGTAGCGCGCGAACCGCTTCTGCATCGCCTCGCGCGCGACTTCGACCGTCATGTGCCCGCCCTCGCCCACGTGCGCCGCGGCGGCCTCGAGCACGGTGAGCGCCCGGCGGGCGTCGCCATCGGCCTCGGCCGCCATGGCCCGGAGCGCGTCGTCGTCGGCCAGCAGCCGGAGCGCGCCGAGCCCGCGATCGTCATCCGCGAGCGCCCGGCGGAGGACCCCGTCGAGGTCCTCCGCGGAGAGCGGCTGCAGCACGAATACACGGGTGCGCGAGAGTAGCGCGCCGTTGATCTCGAAGCTCGGGTTTTCGGTGGTGGCGCCGATGAGCGTGATGGTCCCGTCTTCGGACGGCGGAAGCAGGCTGTCCTGCTGGGCCTTGTTGAGCCGGTGGATCTCGTCCACGAACAGGATGGTCTGCGCGCCGCCGGCATCGAGGCGCTCGCGGGCGGCGGTGACGATCTCGCGGATGCGCGGGACGCCTTCGGTGACGGCGCTGAACGGGACGAACACCCGCTGGGAGGCGCTCGCGATGAGGTGCGCCAGCGTCGTCTTCCCGCTCCCGGGAGGTCCCCAGAAGATCATCGAGCCCGGCACGCCGCGTTCGATCGCTTCGCGCAGCGGCTTCCCGGGCGCGAGCAAGTGCTCCTGTCCCACGAACTCGTCCAGGGCAGCCGGCCGCATGCGGGCGGCCAGCGGCTGCGCCGCCCGCGCGCTGGGCGCGAAGAGCGACCCTTCGCCGCCGTCCCGCACTGGGGTCCGCTTGCGCGCGCTCACCGGAGCAGGACCTCGAGCAGCCGTTCGGCTACGAAGAAGCTCACGGCGCCCCCGAAGAAGGCCAGGATCGTGACCCAGTCGCGCCGCGCCTGGAAGTGAGGGACGAGATTGGATGCCGCCACGTACAGCGTGACCCCGCCCGACAGCGCCAGACCATGCCGGGCGAGCGGTACCACCTGCTCGGTCAGCGCCACGCCCAGCACCGTCGCCAGGCCCAGCACCGCCGCGGCGCCTAGCGCCCGCGAGCGGCCCTGTCCTCCGGCCACCATCACGCTCGCGATCGTCACCCCCTCGGGCAGCTTGTGCAGCAGCACCGCCAGGAAGAGCAGCACGCCCAGCTCGCCGGAGACCAGAAATCCGCTCGCGATCGCCACCCCGTCGAAGAAGGTGTGGAGGATGAGCCCCAGCATCGCGGAGATCCCGGCGGAGGCGCTCACCCGGTGGGTCTCCTCCCCGAAGTGAAAGTGGGGCGTGAGCACGTGTTGGGCCAGATGCACCGCGAGATAGCCCGCCAGGACGTACAGCGCCGCGCCGGGCGCGTCGGCCAGCACCTCGGGCAGGACGCCCAGGACCGTGACCGCGAGCATGAACCCCGCGCCGAACGCGAGCCCCGCGTCGATGAAC
>DASUXW010000116.1:0-8386 GCA_036377715.1 Gemmatimonadales bacterium | reverse complement strand
CTGCCCGGCAAGCTGCCGCCGGGCGCGTTCGCGGTGATCGGCGGTGCGGGGGCCGAGCCGCACGCCGCGGTGCTCCGAAGCTACGGATTCCGGCTGGGGGCCGCGGGCTTCGCGGTCCGGTCGGACGGCCGCTCCCCCGCCAATTCTCGACCGGGCCGCGTGCCCGGGTTATGATCCGGACGTGATCGGCCGACTGCTGGGACGCCGCGGCATCCTCTCCGACCGGGAGCAGGAGCTGCGTGCGCGCGAGCACGAGCTGCTCGACCGCCTCGCGAAGGCGCTCGAGCGGTTCGGCGCCGATGTGGACCCCGACGATCTCCGCCGCTTCCGCGAGGCCCGCGACCAGCTCGAGGGGCTCTTCCTCCTGGTCGTCGCCGGCGAGTTCAATTCCGGCAAGTCGAGCTTCATCAACGCCCTGCTCGGCGAGCGCGTGCTGCCCGAAGGCGTGACCCCCACGACCGATCGCATCAACCGCCTGCGCTACGGTTCCGAGGCGTCCGAACAGCTCCTCGAAGCGTATCTCCTCGACCGCACCTATCCCGCCGACCTGCTCCGCGAGATCACGATCGTCGACACGCCCGGCACCAACGCCATCATCCGGCGGCACGAGGAGCTGACCCGCGACTTCCTCCCCCGCTCCGACCTGGTCCTGTTCGTCACCAGCGCCGACCGGCCGTTCACCGAGAGCGAGCGCACCTTCCTCGAGCAGATCCGCGAGTGGGGCAAGAAGATCGTGTTCGTGGTGAACAAGATCGACATCCTGACCCGGCCCGAGGAGCGGCAGCAGGTGCTCGACTTCGTGCGCGACAACGCCGGGGCGCTGCTGAACGAGCCCCCCCGGATCTTCGCCGTTTCCTCGCGCGACGCGCTCGCGGGCCGCGCCGCGGGCTCGGACGAGAGATGGAAGGCCAGCGGGTTCGCCGAAGTCGAGGAGTACCTGGTCCGCACCCTCGATCAGCAGGAGCGGATCCGCCTCAAGCTGCTCAACCCGCTCAACGTGGGGCTCCGGCTGGCCGCCAGGTACAAGGAAGTGGCCTTCACACGGCTCCAGCTGCTGGCCCAGGACATCGAGACCATCCAGAGCATCGACCGGCAGCTCGCGGTGTTCCACGAGGAGATGCTGCGCGACGTCGAGCCGCGGCTCAGCCGGCTGGACGTGCTCCTCTCGGACATGGAGCGCCGCGGCCTCCGGTTCTTCGAGGAGACCCTCCGCATCGGCCGCATCCGGACCCTCCTCGACAGCGAGGGCGTCCGACGCGCGTTCGAGCGCGAGGTCATCGGCGACACGCCGGCCCAGCTCGAGGCCGAGACCAACCGGATCATCGACTGGATCGTGGACCGGAACCTCAAGGCCTGGCAGGACGTAAGCGGCTTCATCGACCGCCGGCGGATCGAGCGCCACCGCGAGGGGATGGTGGGCGAGGTGGGCGGGAGCTTCACCTACAACCGCCAGGCGCTGCTCGAGTCCATCGGGCGAGTGGCACGGGAGACGGTAGGGACCTACGATCGCGAGGCTGAGGCGCAGGCGATCGCCAACGACGTGCAGGGGACCTTCGCCACGACCGCGCTCGCGCAGGCGGGCGCGCTCGGCCTCGGCACGCTGGTGGTCACGCTCCTCACGGGCGCGGTGGCCGACGTGACCGGGCTGCTCCTCGCCGCGGCGTTGGCGGTGGGCGGGTTCTACGTGATCCCCAGGAAACGGCGGCAGGCCCAACGCGACTTCTCGGCGCGCATCGCCGAGCTGCGCACCCGGCTGCGCGAGGGGCTCACGCGGCAGGTGCACCTCGAGATTTCCCAGTCCGCCGAGCGGATCAACGAGGCGATCGCCCCCTACCGCCGCTTCGTGCAGAGCACCCAGCAGGAGCTGAACGACGTCCGCGGTGCGCTTGTGGCCACCGAAGACTCCCTGCTCCGGCTTCGCGCCGACATCGAGAAGCCCTGATGACGGCCAACGGCGACGAGGACGAGGTCGGCGGGCGGTGGGCGCGCGCTCGCCGGTCGTCCGGCGGCCGGTCGCTGCTCGGCGCCTTCCTCGTGATCGTCGTGGTCCCCATCCTGATAGGGGCCGTGGTGGTGCTGGTCGCCGGGAGAGGGGTGGCCTTCGAGGCCGTCCGCCGTCTCACCGTTCGAAAGTTCCCCAACGTCCAGTGGATCGACGCCGCCGCACTGTCGCGCTGGCGCGAGGACGCGGGCCGCACGCCACCCCTCCTCGTGGACGCGCGCACGCCGATCGAATTCCAGGTGAGCCACCTCCCCGATGCCGTGCCCATGGACGCACGGCGCCCGAGCCTGCGCCCGCTGCGCGGGCTCGCGATGAATGCGCCGATCGTGGTGTACGGCTCGACCGGGTACCGCGGCGCCCGGCTGGCGCACTGGCTGGGAACGCAGGGGTACACCAACGTCGTGAACCTGAGCGGCGGGATCTTCCGGTGGGCCAACGAGGGTCGTCCGGTGGTGCGCGACGGCCGATCCACCCTGGAAGTGCACCCATACGACCAGCGGTGGGGACTGCTGCTCGAGTCGCGCTACCGGGCTCGGGCACCGGACATCCAGACCCCGTTCGCGGCCCCCTGACCCCCCTCAGATGATGGACGGCGCGGGGTTGGTGTCGTCGTCCTCGGCCTCGTCGTCGCCACTCTGGTTCCAGATGTCGGCGGTGAGCTTCCACGAGCCGTCGCGCTGGCGCTTGAGGCACATCACGTACTTGCCGGAGTCGGCGGGCTCCTCATCGGTGGCCGGAAGCCGGTAGCGTCCCACGAGATAGCCCAGTCCGCCGTCCACCTCCACCGACAAGGTGGCGACCTCCAGGCCCTCGTCGGTCCCGTGACTCCAGTACGCCGCGATGGCGTCCCGGCCGCGGACCGGCTCGTGGTCGGGCGGGAGCAGCACGGCGTCTTCCGCGTACAGATCCGCGAGTGCCTGGGCGTCGCCGGCATTCGAGGCCGCGACGTAGTGGCGCACCGCGGTCTCAATGGCTTCCCGGGCCCCGGCCTGCGTGGGACGGGGGTGGGCCGCGCACCCGGCCAGCAGCCCGGACACCAGCAGCACCACAGGCCCCCGGCGCAGCCGGCCTGTCAATCTGGCGTGGCCCTTGCTACATTTCCCGGTTACAGACACCGGGTCTGCCTCGCAGGCCCTCATGTTCACCCTCATTCTGGATTTTTGTGGCACGCAGATCACGTCATCGCAGCGCAGTTTCCACCCCCAGCTTTCGCCGCTCACCCGGCCGCTCCATGCAGTCTCACCGCGATTGGCTCCTCGACCTTCACGGTCCGGTGTGCGCCTATTGCGGGGCCGAAGCCTCCCCTGAGACCATCACCCTGGACCATGTGCGCCCTCGGCGGGGACAGACCGCCTATGATCGCCCGGACAATCTCGTCCTGGCGTGCAGGGAGTGCAACGCGGCCAAGGCCGACACCCCGCTGGTCGCGTTTCTGATGCAGAAGCGCTCGCGGGGGGTCTATCTTCTGCACTACGGGGAGCACCTCTCGGAGCCGCTGAAGGAGCTGGCGCGGCAGGCGTCGGAGCGGCCGATGCTGCCGCGGGACTGAGCCGCGGACGCGGCTTGGGAAACTGCGAGGGGCGGCCCGGAACGGCCGCCCCTTCGTGTGTCCGGCCGCAGGTCACAGACAGCACCGTGGGTCCAACCCCATCGTGCGGTCCTGCGGTGCACGACCACACGCCAAGGGGGACACCATGCGGAGGCAGGGTGAGCGCGGGATCGGGGGCGATCTCGTCAAGGGAGCGATTGCGGGAGCGGTCGCCACCTGGGTCATGGGGAAGGTGACCAGCGCCATGTACGAGCACGAGGACCCGGCCGCGCGGCGCCGCGAGGATCGCGCTCACGGGGGCAAGACCGCCTACGGTGTGGCCGCCGAGAAGGCGGCGCATTCGGTGGGCGCCGATCTGGGCGACGAGGAGCGGCAGCGGGCCGGCTCGGCCCTCCACTGGGCGCTAGGCGTGGGTGCCGGTGCGGTCTACGCGGTGCTCCGCCGCCGGTTCGCGACCGTCGGCCGCGCCGCCGGTCTGGGCTTCGGGACGATGTTCTGGGCCGCGGTGGACGAGGGGCTGGTTCCCGCGCTCGGGCTCACGAAAGGCCCCGGCGCGTTCCCCTGGCAGACCCATGCCCGCGGCCTTGCGGGCCACCTCACCTTCGGCACGGTGACCGACGGAACGCTCCGGGTGCTCGACGCGATCGCCTGAGCCGAACGCTCAGCCCTTGGCCTCGCCCGCGGCCGCCAGGGTGGGGAGGATTGGCTGCATCCGCCCCGCCGCGAGCGCATCCTGCACGATGCGCGACTGCTCCGCCGCATGGGCCGCGGGGTAGCCCTCCGCCGGGCTGGCCCGCTCGGGCCGGCCCACGAACCCCGCCGCCACGCCCTCCGGGGCGAGCTCCTGAAGCTTGGGAGCCATGTAGCTCCACGCGCCCATGTTGCGCGGCTCCTCCTGAACCCAGACCAGCTCCTCCATCCGCGGATAGCGGGCCAGGACCGCGCGGACCTCGACCCAGGGGAAGGAATAGAGCTGCTCGATGCGCACGATCGCCGGCCGCCTTTCGTCCAGCTTGTCGGCCTCGGCGATCAGATCGTAATACAGCTTGCCGGAGCAGAGCACGACGCGGGTGACGCGGTCCTCCCGTCCGGCCGTCCCCGCGTCGTCGATCACCGGCTGCCAACGCCCCTCCGATAGATCCTCCAGACGCGACGCCGCCTGCGGCAGGCGCAGCAGGCTCTTGGGCGTCATCACGACGAGCGGCCGCTGGCGGGTACGACGCGCCTGGCGCCGCAGGAGGTGGAAGTACTGCGCGGGCGTGGTCGGGTTCGCGACGCGGATGTTGCCCTCCGCGGCGAGCTGGAGAAAGCGCTCGAGCCGTGCGCTCGAGTGCTCCGGCCCCTGACCTTCGTAGCCGTGCGGCAGGAGCAGCGTCAGCCGCGTGGTGAGTCCCCACTTCGAGAGCCCGGCCGACAGGAACTGGTCCACGATCACCTGCGCGGCGTTGATGAAGTCGCCGAACTGCGCCTCCCACAGCACGAGCGCCTCCGAGGCCGCCGCGCTGTAGCCGTATTCGAACCCCAGCGTCGCCAGCTCGCTGAGCGGGCTGTTGTGCAGCTCGAGCGGCGCGAGCGCGCCCGGCAGCCGCTGGATCGGGGCCAGTTGCTCGCCGGTGGCTACGTCGTGCAGCACCAGGTGGCGCTGGCTGAAGGTGCCACGCTCGGTGTCCTGCCCCGTGAGCCGCACCGGAATCCCCTCGGTCAGGAGCGAGGCGATCGCCAGCTGCTCCGCGTGGGCCCAGTCGATCCCGCCCTCCGAGCCAAGCGCGGCGCGCCGGCGCTCGAGCTGCTTCCGGAGCTTGGAATTCACGGTGAATCCCTCCGGCCAGCTCAGCAGCTGTTCGTTGAGTGCCGTGAGGAACTCGGGAGAGAGTGCCGTGTCCACTTCCTGCCCCGCGCCAGCCAGCTTGTGCGCCGACTCGCCATGGGCGCTCCGGCTCATGCTGGCCTTGAATCCCTGCTGGATGTCCACCAGCCGCTGGTACGCCTCCTCCGCCTGCCGGTCGGCCTCGTCCTGCGTGATCACCCCGGCCTCGACCAGGGCGCGGGCGTACAGCTCGCGCGCGGTGGGGAGCTCCTTGATTCGCTCGTACATCAGCGGCTGGGTGTAGGCCGGCTCGTCGCCCTCGTTGTGACCGTGACGCCGGTAGCCGACCAGATCGATCAGCATGTCCTGGTGGAACCGGTCGCGGTACGCCATCGACAGACGCACCGCGCTCAGGCAGGCCTCGGCGTCGTCGCCGTTGACGTGGATGATGGGGATGTCGAACCCCTTGGCCAGGTCGGAGGCATAGCGGGTCGAGCGCGCATCCTCCATGTCGGTCGTGAAGCCGACCTGGTTGTTGGTGATGACGTGCAGCGTGCCGCCGGTGCGATAGCCCTTCAGCGAACCGAGGTTGAGCGTCTCG
Organism: Gemmatimonadales bacterium; assembly: GCA_036377715.1. Lineage (GTDB taxonomy): Bacteria > Gemmatimonadota > Gemmatimonadetes > Gemmatimonadales > GWC2-71-9 > CAVVWJ01. Next base: position 2,427 of record DASUXW010000116.1, on the reverse strand, counting down.
GCCACGACGCCCTGGCCGGCAAACGCCGCGTCGCCGTGGATGATGACCGGGAGTGCCGCGGTCGGATCGTGGTGCGCCTCCTGCCCCCGACGCTGGGTCTGCCTGGCGCGCGCGCGGCCGTCCACGACCGGACCCACGAACTCGAGGTGGCTCGGATTGGGCGAGAGGGTCACGGTGATGGCCGTGTTGCGGGCCGTGCGGTAGGCCCCTTCGGCACCGTGGTGGTACTTCACGTCTCCGGTGCCGCCCTCGGGCGTCAGCTGCCCGCCCTCCACCTGCCGGCCGCCCTCGAACTCGGCGAAGATGGTCTCGTAGGGGCGCCCCACCGTGTGGGCGAGGACGTTGAGCCGGCCGCGATGCGCCATGCCGAGGACCACATCGCGCGCCCCGCTCTCGGCGGCGAGCTCGATCGTGAGGTCGAGCATCGGCACCAGCATGTCGACGCCCTCGATCGAGAACCGCTTCTGGCCGAGATAGGCCTTGTGCAGGAACCGTTCGAGCGTTTCCACCTGCGTGAGGCGCTCGAGCAGACGGCGCTGCTCCTCGGGCGTGAGCGGCTGGCGGTAGGCGCCGCTCTCGATCTTCTCCCGCAGCCAGACGCGCTCCTCGTGGGTCGAGATGTGCTCGATCTCGTACGCGATCGTGCCGCAGTAGGTGGCCTGCAGGTAGGGCAGCGATTCGGCCAGCGTCCGCCCCGGCACCGCGATCCGGAGCACCTTGGATGGGATCGCCGCCATGACCTCCGGCGTGAGGCCGAGCGGGACGGGGTTGAGTGCGGGATCGCCGATCGGCGGCCGGCCCAGCGGGTCCAGGTGGGCGGCCAGATGGCCGTGCATCCGGAACGCCTTGACCAGGGCCATCGCCGCGGCGACGTGGTACAGCATCTCCGGGGCGACGGGGCCCCCGACCTCCCGGTCCGGCTGCGGGGCCGGCACGGACCTGGCCAGCCGGTACTCCGCCTCGCCCAGGCCGAGGCTCTCCGCGACGAGTTCGTAGAACCCGTGCTCGCCCTGGAGGAGCTGGTCGAGCGTGGCCAGGAAGCTCCCGGACTCCGCCCCCTGGATGACCCGATGGTCGTAGGTGCTGGTCAGCGTCGTGACCTTGCCGATCCCGAGCTCCCTGAGCCGCTCGTCGGGCACCAGAGCGAATTCGGCCGGGTAGCCGATCGAGCCGACGGCGATGATGCTCCCCTGGCCGGCCATGAGCCGCGGCACCGAGGCCGACGTGCCCAGTCCGCCGGGGTTGGTGAGCGACATGGTCGCGCCGGCGAAATCGTCGGGCATGAGGCGGTTGGCCCGCGCCTTGTCGACCAGGCCTTCGTAGGCCGCGTGGAACGTCGCGAAGTCCATGGTGTCGGCGCGCTTGATCACGGGCACGACGAGGCCGCGGCTGCCGTCCTTTCGCTCCACATCCACCGCCAGGCCGAGCGCGATGCCTTCGGGCACGACGCGGTAGGGCGTCCCGTCCCGCATCGCGAGCGTGTGTCCCATGACGGGGTACTGCTTCGCGGCCTGCACCAGCGCGAAGGCGATGAGGTGAGTGTAGGAGATCTTCTCGGACCGGTCCGCCGTTCGGAGCGCCTGGTTGAGCGCGCGCCGGCGATCGTCGAGCACCCCGACCGACACCACCCGCATCGTGGTGGCGGTGGGCACGGTGAGGCTCTCGTTCATGTTCGCGACCAGCCGGGCCGCGGGGCCCTTGATCGGCGCGGCCCCTGCCGGGAGGCCATCGGTGGCGGCAGCCGCGACCGGCGCAGCCGCTCCGGGGGCGCGCTGCGGCGGTGGTGCCGCCCCGTTTCCGTCCGGCCGCTCGCCGACGATGCCGCTCTCGAACAGCCGGCGCCAGTCGGGGCCGACGGCCGCCGGATCACGGAGGAATTCCTCGTACATCGCCTGCGCGAACCCCGCGTTGGCCGTCTCGAACACGTTCGTGTCCACCGAATCCACCATCCTCTGCGAGTGGGCGTCACCGGGGAGCCCGGCTCCCCGGGCCAGCGAAAGATAACGACCCGGTCGAGCTCAGGACGCGGCGAACGCGAGATACTTCGCCGTTTCCTCCTCGACCCGCGCCTCGTCCCAGCCGCGCTCCCGCGCCATCAGCTCGGCGGCCCGCCGGGCCGCCTGCACTCCGCGGTCCGGCGCTTCGTAGTACACGTGCGTACGGCGGACCAGCACGTCCTCCACCGTCTGCGCCAGCTCCCGCCGAACCGCGTGCACGACTTCGGCCTCGATCGCGGGATGGGGCGGCGCCAGCCGCCGCAGCAGGCGTCGCTCGCCCATCCCCAGATTGTAGATCCCCGCGGCCTCGGTGCCGTACTGCCGGAGCAGGTGCTCGACGCTTTCAGGTGTGACGCCCAGCTCGAGCCCGCGCTCCCGGAACTGGGCGAGGTCGGCCGTCTCGCCGCCCGGCAGCGGCTCCTCGTCGGTT
>DASUXW010000115.1:0-4083 GCA_036377715.1 Gemmatimonadales bacterium | reverse complement strand
TGGGGTCCTTCGCGAGAAATTCCCGGAGGTTCACCGCGGCGAGCTCGCTTTGCCCGTTCACCAGGCGCACCTGGTTGAGAGTGATCACGGCCTCCTTGGCCGCGTCGGTCCCGCCGTAGGTGGTGATGAGCTTCTGCAGCTCACTCGAGGCCAGCGGGAGGTTTCCCGCCTCCGCCGCCGCACGGGCCTGATTGAGGCTGCGCGCCGCGAACTGTTCCTTCCGGTGCGCGCTGCTGATGAGCAGCCACGCCACCAGGCCCGCCACCACTACCGCGATGAGCCCGCCGATGAGGAGCCGTTTCTGCTCCTGGTACCACGGGGCCGCGGGGAGCGGCTGCACACTGGTCCGTTCGCGCGTCGTGCGTTGTTCCACGGTCGTTGCCATGTCCGTCCAACTGATGAAGTCGGGATGAGCCCGGCGGCGGCCGAGGGCCGCCGGCGGACAACCCCGAACCATAAGCAGGGCGACGGGTTGCCGCCAGCGGCTGTGGCGAGGAAGAGTGCCCCCGGCGTGACTCGAACACGCGGCCAACAGTTTAGGAAACTGCTGCTCTATCCATCTGAGCTACGGGGGCGGAAAGCCTGAAGGTCGGAAGGTCGGAAGGAAACGGCACACCCGGCGGTGTGCTGTCACTTCCGACCTTTCAGCCTTTGGAACCTTCAGACTAACGGCTCACTCACCGTTTCGCCACCACATGCGCCCTCGCCCCGGTGAGCTTCTCCAGCCCCCCCAGACCGCCGATCTCGAGCAGGAAGCTCCACCCCACCACCTCGGCGCCGAGGCCGCGCGCCAGGCGGGCGGCGGCGACCGCCGTGCCGCCGGTAGCCAGCACGTCGTCCACCACGAGGACACGCGCCGGTGCGGGCAGGCCGTCCCGGTGGCATTCGAGGGCGTCCTGGCCGTACTCGAGATCGTAGGTCTCCCTGGCCCGCTCCCAGGGCAGCTTCCCCGGCTTGCGCGCGGGGACGAAGCCCGCGCCGAGCCGAATGGCCACCGCGCCGCCGAGGATGAACCCCCGCGCCTCGATGCCCAGGACGTGGCTGATCTCCGCGTCGAGGAACGGCTCGGCCATCGCCTCCACGACCGCCCGGAGGAGCGGACCGTCCCGGAGCACCGGCGTGATGTCCTGGTAGATGATCCCCGGCTTGGGGTAGTTCGGGACCGCACGCAGCGTTTCGAGGACGTGCCGGGCCAGCGCGCTCGTCAGGGTCATCGGATGTCGAAGCTCCGGGCCGGCACTTCCGCGGCCCCCGCGACGCGGTCTTCGCGCTCGACTCCCTCGACCCGCGCGTGCGCCGGCCCCGCTCGAAGCAGGTCCTCGAGCCGCGAGATCGCCTCGGCGTCCTCGCCGGCGGCCACGACCTCGACCCGGCCGTCGGCCAGGTTCCGCGCGAACCCGGAGAGCCCGAGCGCCCGCGCGTGCCGGGCCGCGAACCAGCGGTAGCCCACGCCCTGCACCACGCCGGCCACGACGAATCGGCAGATCATGCCGGCCGCCGCCGGGTACGGAGCGCCTCGATCACCATCGGCATGACCGAGATCGCGATGATCGCCAGGATCACCATGGTGAAGTTCTCCCGCACCACCGGAATGTTGCCGAAGAAGAACCCGGCCAGGACGAGCAGTCCCACCCAGAGCACCGCGCCCACCACGTTGTAGGTGATGAACCGACCGTAGCTCATCGTCCCCACCCCGGCCACGAACGGCGCGAACGTCCGGACGATCGGAACGAAGCGCGCCAGGATGATCGTCTTGCCGCCGTGCCGCTCGTAGAAGGCGCGGGTGCGGTCCAGATGCTCCTTCTTGAGGAACCGCAGATTGCCCTCGAACGCGCGCGGACCGATGTACGCCCCGATCCAGTAGTTGATCGTGTCGCCGATGATCGCCGCCGCGATGAGCAGCGGAATCAGGAGCCGCACGTCGAGTGCCCCCAGCGCCGCGAAGGTCCCCGCGGCGAACAGCAGCGAGTCGCCGGGAAGGAACGGCGTCACCACCAGTCCCGTCTCGCAGAAAATGATGGCGAACAGGATCAGGTAGGTCCACGTCCCGTACTCCGCGATCACCTGGCTCAGGTGCGTGTCCAGGTGGAGGAAGACGTCGACCAGCTGCTTCAGAAGCTCCATGCGCGTGCTCCGGACAGGTGTGGCGGCTCAGCGGAATCCGAACTCGCCGAGCAGCGGGACGAAACGGACGTCGGCCACCGTGCTGGTGCGTATCCCGTCGGGCGTCCGCTGCACCAGCGTGAGCGTCTGGGCGCTGCGGTCGCCGACCGGGATGATGAGCCGGCCGCCGGGCGCGAGCTGATCGATCAGCGGCAGCGGCACCTCGGGGGACGCGGCGGCCACCAGGATCGCATCATAGGGCGCGAACGGACGCCAGCCCAGCGTGCCGTCGCCCACGAGGACGGTGACGTTCCGGATGCCGGCGGCCTCGAGCGCGCTCCGGGCCTGGTGCGCCAGCGCGGGGAGGCGCTCCACCGCGAACACGCTGTCGGCGAGCAGCGCCAGCAGCGCGGTCTGGTATCCCGACCCACCGCCCACCTCCAGCACCCGCTCGCGGCCGCGCAGCGCCGCCAGCTCGAGATAGCGCGCCTGCACCCAGGGCTGAGAGATGGTCTGGCCGCCGCCGATCGGCAGGGCCTCGTCCTCGTAGGCCCGGTGGCGCACGCTCTCGGGAACGAACAGGTGGCGCGGCACCGTGCCGACCGCGCGCAGCACCGCCAGGTCGCGGATGCCTTTGCGCTGCAGCGTCTCCACCAGGCGGCTCCGGTACCCGCCGAAGCCGTCCCCCTCCCCTATCCCTCCAGCGACCATCCCTTGACCGTCTCGAGCAGCGAGTAGTTGGTGAGGTCCATGTGGAGCGGGGTCACCGAAATGTAGCCTTCGGCCACGGCCAGGTGATCGGAATTCTCCGTGCCGGTCCAGGTAATCGTCCCGCCGCCGATCCAGAAGATCTCCCGCCCCCACGGATCCTTCATCCGGGTGAGCGATTCCGAGAAGAACCGGCTCCCGAGCTTGGTGACCCGGATGCCCTGCACCTCCGACGCGGGCACCGCGGGTAGATTGATGTTGAGCAGCATCTGCGCCGGAAAGGTCTCGACGCGCGTGATCTGCCGGACGAGCTGCACCAGCAGCGTGGCATAGGTGGCGAGCATCTCGGGCTGGCTGCCGGTGAACGAAATGCCGATCCCCGGCACCCCGAGCGTCACCGCCTCCATCGCCGCGGCCACGGTCCCGGAATAGAACACGTCCTCGCCCATGTTGGGCCCGTGGTTCACACCGGAGAACACGAATTCGGGCGGCTCGGGCATCAGCGCCTGGACCGCGAGCATCACGCAGTCGGTGGGCGTCCCGTCCACCTGCCACGCGCCGTCGGGCCGGCGTGCCGGCCGGAGCGGCCGGTGCAGCGTGAGCGAGTGCGACGTACCGCTCTGCTCCCGGTCCGGCGCCACCACCGTGACGGTCCCCACCTGACCACACACATCCGCGAGCAGGGCGACGCCGGGCGCGAGGATGCCGTCGTCATTGGTGACCAGAATGTTCATGGGGGCGAAAGCTGAGCCCGTCCCTCGAGAATCGCCAGCACGTCCTCGACCGCGGCGCGGATCTCCACCGCGAGCTCGGCGCCGAACGCCTGCCGCGCGGCGCCGCGGAGCTCGCCGGTGCGGCGGTACTGATCGATCCGCGCGCGGGCGCCTTCGATGGTGTACTTCTCGGTGTACAGGAGGTGCTTCACCAGCATGATCAGCTCCACCTCCCGGCTCTTGTAGACCCGGTTGCCCGACCGGTTCTTGGCCGGACTGAGAAAGCGGAACTGGCTTTCCCAGTAGCGCAGCACGTGCGGCTTGAGGTCGGTGAGCGCGCAGACCTCGCCGATGGAGTAGAACTCCTGGACCGGGCGGGTGGTGGTCATCTCCAGTGCTCCGACTTGAGTTCGCGTTCCATGAGCTCGGGCACGGCGTCGCGTGCCGGCTTTCCGGTGAACAGCACTTCGCACACCTTCGCCGTGATCGGCAGCTCCACGCCCAGCCGCTCGCCCAGCGCGGCGCCCGCGCGCGAGGTGTTGGCGCCTTCGGCCACGCT
>DASUXW010000114.1:0-12761 GCA_036377715.1 Gemmatimonadales bacterium | reverse complement strand
AACTCGGTGCCCACCTCTTCGGTCGTGTCCCGCGCCAGCGGCTCGGCGAAGAGGTAGAGCAGGATGGCGATCACCACGAACAGCAGGAGCAGCGGCCCGATCGCCTTCCACCGGAAGATCCTGATCTGCATGGTCAGCTCGGCCGGAAGAGGCGGTAGATGTTGTACGCCTTGGACGCGGTCACCGCCTTGTAGAACCTGGACTGTTGCACCCGCTCGCCGACCGTGGCGCGATAGCGGGCCACGCCCCAGCGCGCGGCGAAGAAGATCGGCACCGCCAGCACCAGCCACGCCACCACGCTCCCGAGCACCACGGTGTTGTTGAAGTTGGTATAGGGGAGGAGTGGCGTGTTGTACCACGAGGTCCACAACGGCCGGAGGCCCGGCGCCAGGAGCAGCGACGACCCGATCCGGTCGAACAGCGGATCGAGCAGAAAGCCCACCGGCACGAACAGCGCCCAGCCCAGCATCCCGCCGCCGAACGAAACGTTGAGCAGCACGATCGCCGCGAAGACGATCAGATTGTGCACATTGATGAGCGGGCTCAGCCCGAGCACCGAGCCGAGCGCAACACCGGCCGCCACCTGCCCCGGCGTGCCCTCGGAGTGCAGCGTCTTGATGATGGACTGGATCAGCTTGAGCAGGGTGAACATTGTGGGTATCCTCAACCGCTTATGCCACGATCCCGCCGCGCGCCTCACGTGCACAAATTCGGCGGTGCGTCGCTGGCCGATTCCGCCGCCGTCCGCCACGCCGTCGCCATCATCCGCCGCCACCGGCACGAGCCCACCGTCGTGGTGGTCTCGGCGATGGCGGGCACCACCGATGCGCTGCTCGGCGTGGCCCGGCAGGCCGGAGCCGGCGAGTCGCGCACCGTCGCCTCGCTGGTGGACGGGCTTCGCTCGCGCCACGCCGAGGTGGCCCGCGCGCTCCTGCCGGCGGGCCGCGCCCGGGCCGATCTCCTGGCCTGCGTGGGCGACGTCTTCGCCGAGCTCGAAGCCCTGGCCGAAGGGCTCCGCCTCCTGCGCGAGCTCACGCCCCGCACGACGGACTATCTCGTGTCCCGGGGCGAGCGGCTGAGCGCCCGGCTGGTGACCGCGGCGCTGGAGGCGGAGGGAACCAGGGCAAGCTACGTGGATGCCCTCGACCTCGTCCACACCGACGGCGCCTTCGGGCAGGCGGCGCCCGACTTTGCCCGGACCGATCGGAGCGTCCAACGCACGCTGCTCCCGCTGCTGGCGCGGGGCATCGTCCCGGTCGTGCCCGGGTTCATCGGCGCCGCGCCCGACGGCGAGGTGGCGACACTCGGCCGGGGCGGCAGCGACCTCACCGCGACGCTGCTCGCGCGGGCGCTCGGCGCGTCGCGGGTCTCGCTCTGGAAGGACGTGCCCGGGCTGCTCACGGCCGATCCGCGCGTCGTGCCCGACGCGCGCGTCATCCCGCAGCTCCACGCGCGAGAGGCCGCCGAGCTGGCCTACTACGGGGCGCGGGTGCTGCACCCGCGGGCGCTCATCCCCGTCGCGGGGCGGCGGATCCCGGTCTACGTGCGGCCCTTCGGCGACCCCGACGCGTCCGGGACCGAGGTGTCGGAACGGGTGGCACGCGCGCGCTTCCCGGTCAAGGCGCTGAGCGCGGCCGGCGAGCAGGCGCTGCTCACCGTGACCGGCAACGGGATGCTCGGCGTCCCGGGCATCGCCGCGCGCACCTTCGCCGCGCTCCAGGCGCGGAGGATCTCGGTCTCGCTCATCTCGCAGGCCTCGTCCGAGCACTCCATCTGCTTCAGCGTCCCCGAGACGCTCGCCCGGGACGCGAAGGAGAGCCTCGAGCGCGAGTTCGCGGGCGAGATCGCGCGGGGCGAGATCGACGGCGTCGACGTGGCGCCTGGGATGGCCACGGTCGCCGTGGTGGGGCTCGGGATGGCGGGAACGCCGGGGGTCGCCGCGGGCGTGTTCTCCGCGCTCGCGGCGGGGAAGATCAACGTGGTCGCGATCGCGCAGGGGAGCTCGGAGCTCAACATCTCCGTGGTGGTCGAGGCGCGGCAGGCCGCCGACGCGCAGCGGCGGATCCACGCGGCCTTCCAGCTCTCGCGCATCGCGGGCGGAGGGGTCATCCAGCCCGAGCGGATGGAGATCGTGCTGCTGGGCTTCGGCCAGATCGGCCGCACGCTGGCGACGCTGGCGGGCCGGGTACGGCGTCCGGCGCTCGATATGCGCATCGCGGCGGTGGTGGACCGTTCGGGGTTCGTGTTCGACCCCCAGGGGCTGGGGGCGCGTCGGCTCGCCGCGCTGGCGGCGGAAAAGAAGAAGGGGCGCCGCCTGGCCGACGCACCCGGCGGCCAGGCGGCCACCGCCGAGGAGGCCGTGCGCCACATCGCCGGCTACGCGCTCACGCGGCCGGTACTGGTGGACCTCACCGCCGACGACACCGGCGCCGCGCTCGAGGCCGCGCTCACCCATGGGATGGACCTGGTCCTCGCCAACAAGCTCCCGCTGGCCGGCCGCCGCGGCTCGAGCGAGGCGCTATGGCAGACGGCGCGTGCCCGGGGCCGCCGTATCCTGCACGAGGCCACGGTCGGGGCCGGGCTTCCCATCATCGACACCTTCCACAAGCTCACCGAGAGCGGCGACCGGGTGGAACGGATCGAGGGGCTGCTCTCCGGAACGCTCGGCTTCGTGCTGAGCGAGGTGGGCGACGGGACCCCGTTCTCGAAGGCGGTGCGTCGCGCCATGGCGCTGGGCTACACCGAGCCCGACCCGCGCGAGGACCTCTCCGGCATGGATGTGGGCCGGAAGGCGCTCATCCTCGCGCGGCTGCTGGGCTACCCGGGCGAGCTCTCGCGGGCGGCGGTGGAATCGCTGGTGCCCAAGTGGGCGCGCTCGATCCCGCTCGCGGAGTTTCTCGAGCGCCTCGAGGAGCTCGACGCCGCCTGGCGCCGTCGAGCCGACGCCGCGGCGAGAGACGGCATGGTACTGCGCTACGTCGCGACGGTGACGCCAGCCAGGGTGGCGGTGGGGCTCCGCACCGTGCCCATGTCGAGTCCGCTCGCGGCGATCAAGGGCTCGGACAACCAGCTCGTCTTCACCACCTCGCGCTACAAGGCGAACCCGCTGGTGATCACCGGCCCGGGCGCCGGCGCCGAGGTGACCGCGGCGGGCGTGCTCAACGACATCCTGCGGCTGGCGGGCGCATGAGGGCGACGGGTGCGGTGACCGCGTTCGCGCCCGGCGGCGTGGGAAACGTCGGTCCCGGGCTCGACATCCTCGGCCTCGCGGTGGCGGGAGCGGGTGACGTGGTGACGGCGGAGTGGACTCGCGAGGCGGGGATCCAGGTACGGGACCCGGGCCACCCCAGCCTCCCGTGCGATCCGGCGCGCCATACGGCCGCGCTCGCCGCGCGGGCGGTGCTCGAGGCCGCTGGAGAGCGCCTCCCGTCCGGGCGCGGGGTCGCGCTGCGCGTGCGGAAGGGGCTCCCGCTCTCGGGCGGCCAGGGCGGCAGCGCGGCCTCGGCGGTCGCCGGCGCGGTCGCCGCCAACGCGCTGCTCGGCGCGCCGCTCGATCAGGCCGGGCTGCTCGACGCGTGCCTCGCGGCGGAGGAGACCGTCGCCGGGCGCCACCTGGACAACATCGCCGCCTCGCTGCTCGGCGGGATCGTACTGATCCGCTGCATGCATCCACCGGAGCTGATTGCGCTGCCCGTCCCCGAGGAGCTCACCGTGGTGCTGGTCCGGCCGGAGCAGGAGCTGCGCACGGCCGACGGCCGCGCGGTGCTCCCGCGCGAGCTCCCGCGCGACGTGGCGCTGCACCAGGCGGCGCAGGTGGGCACGCTGGTCGCCGCGCTCGCCGCGGGCGACTACGAGCTGCTGGGCCGCGCGATCGACGACCGCATCGCCGAGCCTGCGCGGGCGCGGCTGCTGCCCGGCTTCGCCGAGGCCAAGGCGGCGGCACTCGGGGCGGGCGCACTGGGCAGCTCGATCTCGGGGAGCGGACCAACGGCGTTCGCGCTGACGCGCGGGCATGCGGCCGGCGAGCGCGTCGCCGCCGCGATGGTGGCGGCCTATGCCGCGGCGGGGTTCCGGAGCGAGGCGCGCGTGGCGGGCGTGGATCGCGCCGGCGCGCGGCTCCTGGATTCGGACGGAGCGCCGTGATGTTTCACACCGACCGGCCGCCCACGTGGCAGGTGTGCCTTGCGTGCGGCAACGAGTCCGCCGAGCTCGATCCGCACCCGCGCTGTGCGTCGTGCGGCGGGCTGCTCGAGGTGCGCCACCGCGGGCCCAGGCTCTCCCGCGCGGACCTGATCGCGCGGTTCGACGAGCGGCGGGGGCAGCGTCCCGGCGCGCTGGCGTCGGGGGTGTGGCGGTTCCGGGAGCTGGTGCTCCCGTCGGCGGGAGACGTCGTCTCGCATCCCGAGGGCAACACGCCGCTGCTCCACCGCGAGGCGCTCGACCGCTGGACCGGCATGCACCATCTGCTGCTCAAGCACGAGGGGTACAACCCCACCGGCTCGTTCAAGGACCGCGGGATGACGGTGGGCGTCACCCAGGCGCGCCGGATCAAGGCTACGGCGGTGTCGTGCGCCTCCACGGGCAACACCTCCGCGTCGCTCGCGGCGTACGCGTCGCAGGCGGGGATGCCCGCGCTGGTGCTGGTGCCCGCCGGCCAGGTGGCGCTGGGAAAGCTGGCGCAGACCCTCGCCTACGGCGCGCGCACCCTGCTCGTGCGCGGCGACTTCGACGACTGCCTGAGGCTGGTGGAGGAGGCCAGCCGGACGCTGGGCGTCTACCTGCTCAACTCGGTCAACCCGTTCCGGCTCGAGGGGCAGAAGACCATCGTGCTGGAGATGCTGCAGCAGCTCGACTGGGAGCCGCCCGACTGGATCGTGCTGCCGGCCGGCAACCTCGGCAACACCGCGGCGTTCGGCAAGGCGCTGCTCGAGGCGCATCGCTGGGGGCTGATCTCCCGCATTCCGCGCCTGGCGGCGGTGCAGGCCGTCGGCGCCGCCCCCTTTGCTCGCAGCTTCGCCGAGGACTTCGCGCAGCGCTACAAGGTCCGCGCCGAGACCGTCGCGACGGCCATTAAGATCGGCAACCCCGCCTCGTTCGACCGCGCGGTCCACGCCATCCGCGAGACCGAGGGGGTCGTGCTCGCCGTCTCCGACGAGGACATCCTCGAGGCCAAGGCCGCGGTGGACGCCTGCGGCGTCGGCTGCGAGCCCGCGAGCGCCGCGAGCGTGGTGGGCGTGCGAGAACTGGTGCGCCGAGAATTGATCGAGCCCGAGCAGCACGTGGTTGCGGTGCTTACCGGGCACATCCTCAAGGATCCGGGAATCCTGATCAAGTACCACCAGGAGACCGACCCACCACCAGCCGGCGCGAACCGGCCGATCGAGATCGACGCCGACCTTGGAGCGATCGAGCGCGTGCTCGCTTCACAGCCCTAACCCCTGGGTCTCGTCGCCCCGTGGCGATGTGCGGGCGCAGGCGGGCGGTGAGGCGTGGACCTCGATCACCGCCGCACGATCCTCCAGATCGCCCCGTTGTCGTCCGCCGAGACGAACAGCGCCCCGTGCTTCCCGACCGCCAGTCCCACGGGCCGGAACGCCTGCCCTTTCATCGTCGCGAACGTCTCGTACTTTCCCGTCGGATTTCCGTGCTCGAACGGCGCGAACACCACTCGGAACCCCTCCTGCGGCAGCGGCGCCCTGTTCCAGCTCCCATGGAAGGCGATGAACAGCCCGCCCTGGTACGCCGGCCCGAACTGCTCCCCGGTGTAGAACTGCAGCGACATCGGCGCCCAGTGCCCCGGGAACGCGATCGCCGGGTCCTTCGCCTTGTCGCAGCGTCCCACCTTCTTCCCGTCGCCGCCGTACTCGGGCGCGAGAACCTTCTGTTCGTCGGTGTTGCTGTAGTAGCAGTACGGCCACCCGAAGTCGTCGCCCTCGTTCACCTGCACCAGCTCCTCCGCCGGGTTGTTCGCGTTGGCCTCGTCGCTGAAGCCCCAGTTGTCGCCCAGCTGATCGCGCCCGTGGATCGCGGCCCAGACCTGGTTCGTGCCGGGCTGGACCGTGAGCGCCTCAGCGTTCCGCATCCCGGTCGCCCAGCGGCGTCCATCGGCGAAGGTCTGTCCCGCCCGCCCGGCGTCGAACCGCCAGAGTCCCGCGTGCCGCTCGAGCTCCGCGCAGGGGTCCTTGCCCGGCGAGCGCGCGGTGCGGTCGCGCTCCTGACAGCTGTTGGTGGCGGAGCCGATCTTCACCAGCATCGCGCTCCCGCCGGGAAACACCAGCGTCTTGGCCTTGTGGTTTCCGTTGTCGGGAAGGTCTCTGACGATCGTCTCCGGTCGCCCATCCGGCTCCAGCTTGCCCTGCGCGAGCTTCCAGCGGATCACGTGGTCCTGGTAGGCGGCGTAGAGGTATCCGTCGTGCACCGCGACGTCGTTGGCGCCGCTCGGACCGAAGCTGGCGCGCTCGTCGGGAAGCCCGTCGCCGTCCGTGTCGCGGAAGGCGATCACGCCGTCGCTGAGCATGCGTCCGCTCACCGACGCGTAGAGGTCCCCCACGGGGCTCACGGCGAGGTGCCGGACAGGTCCGACGTCGGCGGCGATGAGCGAGGCGCAGAATCCCTCGGGGAGGGTGAGCCCTCCGTTGTCGGGAGCGCAGGCGGAAGCGCGGCCGGGTGCGGAGCCGGCGTCTGCGGCCCCAGGAGAGCGCTCCTGCGGACCCGGGATGACGGCTTTCCGTGGGAAAACGAGGTTCGCGGCGGCGAGGCAAGCGAGCGCGGCGGCCGGTAATGTGACGGAGGATCGAGCGGAGAGGCGCATGGTCGAGCACCGAAGGCAGGGTGGAAGGCGGGAAGCCGAGGGCGTCCCAAGGGCATTCCGGAAGATATCGCGGGCGGAATGGGCAGCGTTCATCGCGGGTCGCGGGGCTCGCTACGCGACGCCGGCGTGCCGGTTTCCCGAGGGAAAATCAGCCTGAAAACGGCCGCTCCGAGGGGAAAATCGCCCAAAATCGCCGGTTTCCGAGGGAAAATCGCGATTTCCCTATTGTAAATCCGCGGCGGTGTTGTACTGTTTGTCACGGTAGTTTCTGCAGGTCCCGAGGCACGCAGGTCCCACATTCACGGGGAGACACGCGATGGCCACCAGGAAGAAGACTGCCGCACGGAAGAAGACCGCCAAGAAGCCCGCTCGGAAGAGCACCGCCCGGAAGTCCGCCAGCCGCAAGAGCAGCACCCGCAAGAAGAGCACGAAGAAGGCCGCCCGGAAGAAGTCCTCGGGCAAGAAGCGGACGCCGAGCGCCGCGTTCATGCGTCCGGTGCAGCCGGACAACGCGCTCTCCGCGGTGGTGGGCAGCTCACCGATGCCGCGCACCGAGCTCACCAAGAAGCTCTGGGCGTACATCAAGCGGAACGGCCTGCAGGACTCGAAGAACCGTCGTGCCATCAACGCCGACGACAAGCTCCGGCCGGTGTTCGGCGGCCGGTCGCAGGTGTCGATGTTCGACATGACCAAGCTGGTGAACAAGCACGTCAGCTGAACGTCCGGCGCTGCCGGAGCAGGATGGAGGGCGCTCCCGCTGGGGCGCCCTTTCTGTTGCGGACGGGCGGGCGGACGGACGGACGGACGGACGGACGGACGGATACGGCACACCGGGCGGTGTGCTGTCGCTGTCCGTCCGTCCGTCCGCCTGTCCGTCCGTCCTTCGTTATCTTTCGCCCCCTATGGCCGGCGAATACATCTTTACGATGCGCGACCTGCGGAAGGTCGTGCCCCCGTCTCGCGAGATCCTCAAGGGGATCAATCTTTCCTTCTTCCCGGGCGCCAAGATCGGCGTGCTCGGCGCGAATGGCGCCGGGAAGTCGTCGCTGCTCCGCATCATGGCGGGGGTCGACAAGGATTTCCTCGGCGATGCGCGTCCGCTGGCCGGCACGCGTATCGGCTTCCTCCCGCAGGAGCCGGAGCTCGACCCTGACAAGGACGTCCGTGGAAACGTCATGGACGGGGTGCGCGAGCAGCAGGCGATGCTCGATCAGTTCAACGAGATCAGCGCCAGGTTCGCGGAGCCGATGGACGACGAGGAGATGAACCGCCTGCTCGAGAAGCAGGGGAATCTCCAGGAGCGGATCGACGCGCTCGGACTCTGGGAGCTGGACCACAAGGTGGATCTGGCGATGGACGCGCTCCGCCTCCCGCCGGGCGACGCCGACGTCACGAAGATCTCGGGCGGCGAGCGGCGCCGGGTCGCCCTCTGCCGCCTGCTGCTCGAGGAGCCCGACATGCTGCTCCTCGACGAGCCCACCAACCATCTCGACGCCGAGAGCGTGTGGTGGCTCGAGCGGTATCTGGCGGAGTTCAAGGGGACCGTCGTCGCCGTCACCCACGACCGCTACTTCCTGGACAACGTGGCGGGCTGGATACTCGAGCTGTACCAGGGCGCCGGGATTCCCTGGGAGGGGAACTACTCCTCCTGGCTGGAGCAGAAGCAGCGGCGCCTGGCGCAGGAGGAGAAGCAGGCGAGCGCGCGGCAGAAGACGCTGCAGCGTGAGCTCGAGTGGGTCCGCATGGCGCCGCGCGCGCGGCAGGCCAAGAGCAAGGCGCGCCTGACGCGCTACGAGGAGCTGCGCGAGGAGGCCGAGCGTCAGACCGAGGGGACGGCGGAGATCCTGATTCCCGTCCCCGACCGCCTGGGCGACGAGGTCGTGATCGCGAGCGACCTAGCCAAGGGCTTCGGCGACCGGCTGCTGTTCGACAACCTCAACTTCTCCCTGCCCCGCGGCGGGATCGTGGGCGTGATCGGCCCCAACGGCGCGGGCAAGACGACCCTGTTCCGGATGATCACCGGGCAGGAGCAGCCCGACTCGGGGACGCTCACCGTTGGCTCCACCGTGCGCATCGCCTACGTGGACCAGAGCCGCGAGGCGCTCGACGCCGACAAGACGGTGTACCAGGAGATCAGCGGCGGCCAGGACCAGCTCCAGTTCGGCCGCCGCACGGTGAACGCGCGGGCCTACGCCGCCGGCTTCAACTTCCGCGGCGCCGACCAGCAGAAGAAGGTGGGCACCCTCTCGGGCGGCGAGCGGAATCGGCTGCACCTGTCGAAGCTGCTCAAGAGCGGCGGCAACCTCCTGCTGCTCGACGAGCCGACCAACGACCTCGACGTGGACACCCTCCGCGCGCTGGAGGAGGCGCTGCTCGGCTTCGCGGGCTGCGCGGTGGTGATCAGCCACGACCGCTGGTTCCTCGACCGGATCGCGACCCACATCCTGGCGTTCGAGGGGAACAGCGAGGTGGTCTGGTTCGAGGGCAACTACGCCGAGTACGCCGCCGACCTCAAGCGGCGGAAGGGCGTGGAGGCGGGCCAGCCGCACCGGATCCGGTACAAGAAGCTGATCCGGACCTAAGGGACCATGCTCCGGCGGTTCGGTCGGGTGGATCGGGGTCTTGCCGTGCTGCTCGGCCTGGTGTGGTGCGCGGCGGGTGCGGTGGGATTGGCGATCGGCGTCCGCCGACCTACCTGGCCGCTCGTGGTGCTCGGCCCAGCGGCGGTTCTGTACGGCACGCTCTTTCTGAGGGCCGCATGGCTCGGTCGACCGTTGCGCTGGCCGGGCGTGAGCAGTGCGCAGCGTCCGGGCCGGCGATGATCACACGTCCCGCTCACGCTCGGAGCCCATGACCCGGACCCAGTACTACACCGCCTCGAGCCTCGACGGCTTCATCGCCGATCCGGCCAATTCGCTCGACTGGCTGCTCCAGTTCGGCAATCCCTCCCAGAGCGACTACCCCAACTTCATTCGCGACGTCGGCGCGCTGGCGATGGGCTCGACGACGTACGAGTGGATCCTCGCCAATCACGTCCACCCGGAGTCGGCCGAGCCCAAGACATGGCCGTACACCCAGCCTACGTGGGTCTTCTCGTCGCGCAGCCTGCCAGTGATCGAGGGGGCGGACCTCCGCTTCGTCCGCGGCGACGTCGGGCCGGTGCATCACGAGATGACGGCGGCGGCCGGCGGCAAGAACATCTGGCTGGTGGGTGGCGGCGAGCTGGTGGGACGGTTCCACGACCAGGGACTGCTGGACGAGCTGTTCGTGCAGATCACGTCGGTCACGCTCGGCGGCGGAGCGCCTCTCCTGCCCCGGCGGATCGCAACGCCGCCGCTCCGGCTCCTCTCGGCAATGCCGTGGGGTGATGCGTTCGTGCAGCTCCATTACGAAGTGCCGAAGGCGGGGCGATAAGGCCCCGGCACGCTCACGTGCCGCTCCCGCACGCGTCGCTGGGACTCTCCACCGCGAACCCGATCGTGTCCTCGTCGGCCAACGCCGCCCGGGCCGCCCGGCGCGAGGGCTCCCGGCCGAGTCAACCCGCCCGATCGATCCGTGCGATGAAGCACCCCGCCTCCGCGTTGCGGAGGTGCGCGTAGCTCACGTCGCGGTGCGCGAGCACATTCTCGAGCACCGACTCGAACGGACTTCCGCCGACGTGCTGCCGGACTCGCAGCACGCCGGCGTCACCGTAGCCTTCCACTACGAGCGGGAGAGGCCGGAGCGACGCCGGGAGCGACGTGTCGTCGTAGCGCTCGCAGGCCTCTCGGTGGATGAAGACCGGCCCCGGCGCCGGCAGCGCCCCGGGGTCGGTGAACGGCTGATAGGTGAAGAGCAGCCGTTCCTCGGCGCCGACCTCGAAGGTGCGCAGGCAGAGGCGGCAGGGGCCGTAGCCGCCGGCGAGCTCGGCGTGGGCGGGGTGGCCGTACTGGGGCGAGCGCATGGACGTGCGCACGCCGGCCGCGATGGCGTCAGGGATGCCGTGAATGCGATAGGGCCGCACGCTTCCTCCGTCGAATTGTGGTGCCGGCAGACTAGCGCGTGCGGGCGAGTCGCGCGCCCCGGTTCTTGCTGTGGAATTCCGCCTGCCGGGAACGGGCGCGCCGAGGCAGGGTAGCGGCGGGTTCGGCGCGCCGACCGCCACGCCGGACTCCGGGAGCTTTCGCGTTCCGCAACGACCGGCCTGCGAGGGAGACCGATGGGCACCCAGATCTCCAGCGGCATGACATTCGTCATGAAGGTCGTCTTTCCCGTGCTCTGGGGCGGGATGTGGAGCGTGGCCACCGGCCTGCTGTTCGCCGCCCCGGCCTCGCTCCGGAGCAGCGGCGGCGGCCCGCCTCCCGGCTGGGTGCAGTGGCTGTGTCTGGGCTGCCTGATCGTCGGGGCGATGGTGATCAGCCGAGTGGGCGGCGGGCTCAAGCGGGTCGTGCTCGAGGGCAACCAGCTCCGGATCTCCAACTATCTGCGGGAAATCACCGTGCCGCTCAGCGACGTCGCGCGGGTCGGGGTGGACGGGTCGGCCCGGGTCAACAACCAACCGGTTGCCGTGATCGAATTCCACCGGACCACCGACTTCGGCGACCAGGTCCCGTTCATTCCGGCCTCACAGGCGGCGTACGCGACGATCCAGGCCGCGGTCGAGCGGGAGTCCGGCACGAGTACTCCACGGGCGTCGCTCCCGCGCTGAGCCGCGCCGGCCCGCGGCTGAACGGTACGGCGAGGCCGACGCGCCCGCGCGATCTTGCGAGGTCGCGATCGGGCGGGCCCCAATGCAGTACAATTCGCCCCTGCTGCAATCCCTGCAGTCCAATCTGCGCATGCAGCACCTGAGCCGGCGCACCGAAGAGGCCTATGTCTACTGGACCAAGCGGTTCATCCGGTTCTGCGGCCGCCGGCACCCCGCCGAGCTGGGTGCCGTGGAGGTGCGGCAGTTCCTGAGCCATTTGGCGGTGGATCGCAAGCTCTCGGCGGCCACTCAGCAGCAGGCCCTGAGTGCGCTGCTCTTTCTGTATCGCAATGTCGTCGGGCGCCCGCTGGAGCAGATGGGCAAGCTGCCGCGGGGCCGCGTGCCCACCACCCTTCCGGTGGTGCTCACCCGGACCGAGGTCGAGAAGGTCCTGTCGCATCTGGATGGTGTCGCCCGCCTGGTCGGCCTGCTGCTGTACGGCGGTGGGCTCCGGCTCGCCGAGTGTGTCGCATTGCGGGTGAAGGATCTCGACCTCGAACGAGGGGAGATCCTGATCCGGCGCGGCAAGGGCGGCAAGGACCGGGTGACGGTGCTGCCCGACGCGCTCCGCGCGCCGCTCCGCGAGCACATGCGTCGCGTGCGGATCCTGCACGAGCGTGACCTGGCGGCTGGCCGCGGGCGGGTGGAGCTGCCGAACGGCTTGGCGGTGAAGTTCCCCAATGCCGCGACCTCCTGGCACTGGCAGTGGGTCTTCCCGGCGGCTCGGACCTATCGCGATCCGGCCAGCGGCCACACGCGCCGCCATCATTTGCACGAATCCGTGGTGCAGCGGGCGATGACCGCGGCCGTGCGCGCAAGCGGGATCGGCAAGCGGGCCAGTTGCCACACCTTGCGCCACTCCTTTGCGACCCACCTGCTCGAAGCGGGCTACGACATCCGGACGGTCCAGGAGTTGCTGGGACACCGGGATGTTTCCACTACCATGATCTACACCCACGTGCTGAACCGGGGCGGCCGCGCAGTGCGGAGCCCGGTGGACGCATTGAGCCTGGGCGGCGACGCAGGGAGCGCGGGATAGATTGCGAGTCGAGGTGTTCGAGCGGGGTGGACGGGGGAGAAGTCGGTCCACATACTAGTTAGGCGGCCGCCACCCGCACCCGGGTTGCCTGTAGTAACGCGTTGCGTTATTATCGAAGGTGATCCGCAGCGTCCGCGACCGCGACACCGAACGCCTGTTCCACCGCGAGCCGGTCCGGCAATGGG
>DASUXW010000113.1:0-20999 GCA_036377715.1 Gemmatimonadales bacterium | reverse complement strand
GGGCCGCCCTCCAGCGGCACGATCGCCTGGATGAGATCGCCCGGCGCCAGGCCGAGGCCCGCGAAGACGGCGCCGATGTAACGCGTTTTCGAGGCGGCTCGGGCCGGTCGTCGGAGCCGGTCCACTGCTCCCGCTCGCGGCGCCGGCTCTCCGCTACCAGGTGAGCGAGCGATCCCAGCAGACCCACGCGACCTCCCTTGCCGCGCGTACCAGGGTACGTTACGCTTGAATTGCGCGGCGTGACAGCCGGCTGGTTCCGGACGTTCGCCGCGGCCTCCCGTCGGGCCCGCCCCGCGCCGGGGCGTGCAGGCGGGATTCGTGCATCCTCCCATCTGTCGCGCTGCGGAGAAGTCCCGTGCGGTGTTTGGCGTTGAACGCCTCGTTCGAGCCGTTGACCATGGTGCCCGTGCGCCGGGCGCTGCGACTGGTCATCGAAGGCAAGGCCGAGATCGTCGAAGCGGACGCCGACTTCGTCCGAAGCGAACGCCTCACACTACCGAAACCAGCCATCATCCGGCTGGTCAAGTTCGTGCATGTCCCCCGCCGCTTCCGTCGCCAGGTCACCAACACATTCCTCTTCGCCCGCGACAGCTACCGCTGCCAGTACTGCCATCGGGGGCAGGGAGACCTGCGGCACCGGGAGTGTCTCACGCGGGACCACCTGATTCCGCTCTCCCGCGGGGGCGACAACGAGTGGACCAACGTGGTGACGGCCTGCAGCTCCTGCAATACGCGGAAGGGCAACCACCTGCCGGAAGAGTGCGGCATGCACCCGATGGTGCCGCCGCGCGAGCCCCACTTCGTGCACCTCTCGTGGGCGGTGCGCCGGCTGTCGGCGGCGCAGGCGAAGTACATCCGCCTGTTTTACGGCGAGGACGCGCTGCGGGCCCTGGGGGGAACGATTTAGATCGGTAGGGGCTGCGCATCCGAGCTGCGCTGCGCATCTCAGGTCATGCCCTCTTCGCTTCGCTCAGGGTGACTCGGGGGTGTGTGCGACTCGTGCTTGACCCGAGGCCCTTCACCGGCCACTCTACGGCCCGTCCGCCCGTCCGCCCGTCCGCCCGTCCGCCCGTCCTCACTCCACCTCGAACGTCGTGCTCCGGACCTCCAGGCGCAGCGTCGGGAGCCCCGCCAGCCTAAGCAGGAATCGGGTGGCGCCGCGGCCGAGCGCGTCGCCCACGTCCTTCCTGCCCTGGGCCACGTCGCCCAGATCGCCCTCGAGAAAGCGCTGCAGCTCGTCCAGGTCGGAATCCGACAAGGTCGAGATGCCCAGGGTCGCGGTGTAGTAGTACCGGCCGGGCTCTGCCGGGCGGATGCTCACCTGATAGGCGAACGAGAGCGCCGCGCTGAGCGCGTCCAGCGTGGCGTACCGCCGCTCCAGCACCCGCTCGCCGACCAGCGTGAGCACGGTGAACTGGTCGAGCAGCGGCTCGTGGCGGATCACCACGTCCCACTCGGCCTGCCGCTCGAACGCGTCGAACCACCCCCCGCGCGACCGCCAGATCCCGACCACGTAGTGCAGGCGCACCGGCAGCCCCGAGCGGAGGGCGGAGAGCCAGCGTCCATCCCCGAGGAGGTTTTCCGAGCGGACGACCGGCGCCCGGGCGCCGGAGCCCGTCGAGTCGGGCGTGAGACGGATCGTGAGCCTGACCGGTCGCGCATCCTGCGCATGGGCCGGCCGTGCCGCCGGCGCCAGGAGGCATGCCGCCGCAAGCGCAGTGTAGGCCAACCGACGCGGCGCCCGCACTAGAACCGGCGCTGCAGTCTCACGAGGAACCGCACCGGCTCGCCGCCGGTCAGGCCCTTCGCCAGGTAGGCCGCGATCTCGCCGGCATCCAGGCCCACGCCCACGTCGGCCTTCCACTCGTCGAGGGATGGGATCCGGTCGGTGCGGACCTGGCCGGGGCCGTCGCCCGCGAGCCAGGCGTCGCCCGCGTCGGCCAGGAAGACGAGGTCGGCCTCCTCGATCCCGATGAACCGTCCGGGCGCCTCGCCGCCGTGCATCCGGTAGCCCAGGTTGAGCCCCAGCCTGGTGCGCACCTCCACCTGGGCCGTGACGGAGCGATCGCACAAGGCGATATCGGAGTCCTCTCCGAAACCCCGCGGCGCACAGGTCACGGCACGGAAGGGGTAGCCCGGCAGCAGGTCGGGCCCGCCGAGGGAGACCCTTCGCTGGATCGGAAGCCGGTCTCCCGCGAGCCACCCGTCGGCCCGGAGCCGCGCGTTGACGCGCAGCCCGGGCGTGAGCCGCGAGTAGCGACGGAGATCGAGCGTGAGCCGGTCGAACGCATAGCCGCCCCCGGTGGGGATGGGCGGCCGTATCGTCTCCGGCAGAGTCACCGGAGCCACGTCGTCGCTGGTCGAGTGCTCGTAGCGGGCGCGGAGCAGCCAGCCCGTGCTGGGGAGGACGCGATCGTTCCGGGTGTCGAGGTCCACCTGAAGACCGGTGGTGAAATAGTGGCCGTCATCGCTGAGCGGGTTTCGGCGCCAGCGGTCGCTGTTGCGGAACAGCGTCCACGGATCGACGGCACGGAGGGAGCTCTCCCGATCGCGCCGAAGCGAGAGCTCGATCCTGAGCGGCCGCGCGGGCTGTACCCAGGCCGCACCGCCGCCCCCGCGCCGCTCGAAGTAGTCGCGATAGTCGCGCTGGAGCAGGAACGCAGACCAGCCGTTCTCCGCCCCGGAGAGCGGCTGGTCCTGGAACGGCGCGACCTCGCTGTACAGCCGGCCCGCGACGCCGCCGACGGGCACGCGGAACTCCGCCTTGGCGCCGTATCCGAAGTCGCTGCTCAGGCGCGAGCCCTCACCGGCGGTGCGCAGGATCCCGCGCAGATCCAGCCGCGCACTCGAGCTTCGGGTGGGTCGCAGCTCGAACGTCGGCCCGAAAACGACCGGCAGGCCTTCGATCCGATTGTAGGTCCCGCC
Source organism: Gemmatimonadales bacterium (assembly GCA_036377715.1). Taxonomy (GTDB): domain Bacteria; phylum Gemmatimonadota; class Gemmatimonadetes; order Gemmatimonadales; family GWC2-71-9; genus CAVVWJ01. The sequence goes on along the minus strand of DASUXW010000113.1, from coordinate 18,074 downwards.
GGTCGCGAGGAGCAGCGTCGTGCGCACCCGGCCGGTGCGGAAGGTCGTGCGGGCGGCCGCGAGCTCGGGCAGGTTGCGCCGCCGCTCGCGGAGCACGAGGTCGCCGCTCGCGGTGCGCAGAACCGGTGCGGCGTCCCAGATCACCCGCTCCCCGCCCACATGGCGCACCCCCGGACTCCGGATCAGCCGGCCGCCCACCACCAGGATGTCGCCTTCGACGTCCGCCCCCGGAAGGAGGTAGAGCGTGGCGTTGATCACCGTCACGTCGCCCCGCACCCGCCCGGCGATCCGGAGCGCGCCGCGGAACACCGCAAGCCGCCCGTCGAACTCGGTCTCGGCGGGGATCCGCACGTCGCCCTGCAGGCGGGTGGTGGAGGAGTCGTTGTAGAACGCGATCAGCTCGGAGACCACCGCCTGGCTGGGGCCGCCGCGCACCACGGCGGAGTCGCCCGGGCCAAGATCGGGGTCGATGACGATGACGCTGTCCTGCGCCCGGAGATGCGCGGGGAGCACGAGCAGGACGAGCAGGCCGCCGAGCAGGTGTCGCATTCGGGTCTCGGAGAAGGGACGCGGCGGGGCGCTAGGCTCGGTCGAGCCCCAGCCGCCGCATCCGGCGGTAGAGATTGGCCCGGTCGGTCTGGAGCAGACGCGCGGCCTCGGCGACGCTGCCCTGCGCCTGCTCGAGGGCCCGGCCGATGAGCATGCGCTCGTATTCGTCGAGCGCGTCGCTCAGCGGGCGGCCCGACAGCACCGGCCCCGGAGGCGACGGCCCGCCGCGCAGCACCTGCCGCACGGCGGGCGCGTCCACGGCGCGGCCGCACAGGATCCCGAGCCGCTCGACCAGGTTCGCCAGCTCGCGCACGTTGCCCGGCCAGGCGTACCGGGCCAGCGCCTCCAGCGCCTCGGGGGTGAACACCGGCGCCTGACGTGGCCGCACCCGCTCGGCCAGATGCCGCACGAGGGCCGGGATGTCCTCGAGCCGCTCGCGCAGCGCCGGCAGCCGCAGCGGAAAGACGTTGAGCCGGAAGAACAGATCCTCGCGGAACTCGCCGTCGGCCACGGCGTCCTCCAGCCGGCGATTGGTGGCCGCGATGATGCGTACGTCTACCCGCTGCGCGTGCTCCGCGCCGAGCCGCTGCAGCTCGCCGCTCTCGAGCGTGCGGAGCAGCTTGGCCTGGGCGTCGGCGCTCAGGTCGCCGATCTCGTCCAGGAAGAGCGTGCCGGTGTGCGCCAGCTCGAACCGGCCGAGCCGGCGCTCGGTGGCGCCGGTGAAGGCGCCGCGCTCATGGCCGAACATCTCCGATTCCACCAGGTCGCGCGGGATGGCGGCACAGTTGACGGTGACGAACGGCCGCCCGGCGCGCCGGCTCGCCGCGTGAACCGCCGCGGCGGCCAGCTCCTTCCCGGTGCCGCTCTCGCCGGTGATGAGCACCCGCGCTTCGGTCGGACCGACCCGCTCGATCAGCCCGCGGACCTCGCGCATCGCGGGGCTCTCGCCCACCAGCGCCGACCGGCGGCCGAGCTCGGCGTGCAGGGCGCGGTTCTCCGCCCGGGCGCGGTCGAGCTCGAGCGCGGCGCGCACCGTCACCAGAACCGACTCGGGGGTGAGCGGCTTTTCGAGGAACTGGAACGCGCCGAGCTTGACCGCGCGCACGGCGTCCGTGAGCTGCGCCTTGCCGCTCATCATGATGACCGGCGTGCCGCGCCCCCGCTCGCGGATGCGCGACAGGGTCTCGAGCCCGTCGGGCCCCGGCGGCATGAGGAGATCGAGCAACACGACGTCCGGGTCCACCTCGTCGAGCTGGAGCAGCGCCGCGTTCCCGTTGGGCGCCTCCGCCACGGTGAATCCCTCCTCGCGCAGCAGGGCGCCCAGCATCCGGCGGATGTTGACCTCGTCGTCCACCAGCAGCACCTGCGCCCGCGCGGTCATCGGCCTCGCATCCGCACGACGAACGTGGCGCCGCCCCCCGGTGTCGGCTCGAGGGCGATGGTGCCCTGGTGCATCTCGATCGTCTGCTTCGCCAGCGCCAGCCCCAGGCCGGTGCCGCCGGTCTTCGCGGTGACGTAGGGGTCGAACAGTGTCCCGCTCACCTCCGGCGCCACGCCGGGGCCGTGGTCCCGGATGACGATGCGCACGCCGCCGTCGTCCCGCGCCGCCGCCAGCTCGACCTCGCCCGCGGCGCCGCACGCCTCGACGGCGTTGCGCACGATGTTGCTGAACGCGCGGTGCAGGGGGTCGTAGTGGCCGAGCACCGGCGGAAGGTCGGGCTCGAGCGCGAGTCGCACGGTCATGCCCGGGGGGACGCTGCTCCGGGCGAGCGTCGTGAGCAGCTCGTTCAGGTCCACCGGGGCCGCCGGTCCCTCGGGGAGGCGGCCGAACTCGGTGAACTCGCGGGCGAGCTGCTCCAGCCGGTCGGACTCGGCGGTGAGGACGTCGATGGCGTCCCGCTGCGGCGCCGGGGCGGTGCGGGCGAGCTGTGCCACGGCCAGTCGAATCGGCGTCAGCGGGTTCCGCATCTCGTGCGCCACCCGGCGCGCGGTCTCGCGGAAGGCGCGCAGGCGCTCGGCCTCGATCTCGCGCGCGCGCGCCTGCTCGAGCGCATCGGCCATCTCGCGGAGCGCGGTGCGCAGGGCCTCGAACTCCGGCGCGCCGCGCCGGGGGCGGTCGGGGGGCAGCGGCTCGCGCCGCCGGATGTGCCCCGTCCAGCCGATCAGCTCGTCGATGGGCCGGCTCAACTGGCGCGAGAGGTGTCCGCCCAGCCGCATCGACGCATAGACGAACGCCGCCCCCACCAGCAGCATGACCAGACCCAGCCCCGCGTAGTAGTACCGCCCGAAGGTCTCCACCCGCTGGAACCGGACCAGCGCGCTGTTGAGCCGATCGGCATGATGGTCGAGCGCCCGCCGCTCCGCGGGGGTCAGGCGCGTGGTGTCGAGGGTCTCGATCAGCGCGCGTCCCGAGGCGCCGACGTCCGACATCGCCCGCAGCGCCGCGCGCGCCGGGGTGCTCGAGCGGACGGTGAGCGCCCAGCCAAGGATCGCGACGGCGGTGGGAACCGCGCCGAGACAGATGAGGATTAGAAGGATTCGCTGTCGGAAGGCGAGGCGCATCGCCTCTCAAGATAAGCCGCGGCCGGGCCGAGGGCCCACCCGACGCCCGCCCCGACCACTGCCGCCAGCCATTCCGACCAGTGGACCCGGGGGAGCCCGGCCAGGGCCGGCACGGCGACCAGGCCGGCGGCCATGATGGCCCCGAGAACCCCGAGCGCGGGTGCGGTCCGCCCCGCGCGCCGGGCCCAAAGACCGAGAGGGACGAGGCTCGATCCCAGGAGCAGGGCCGTGAGCCAGCGGATTCCGGCGATCGTCGGCGGATCGAACGGGTCGATCAGCATCCAGCCGAGCGCGGGAGAGATGGTCAGCTCGGCCGCCCGCCGGGTATCGCCGAACTCAGAGTCGAGCCTGACCACACCGGCCCGCTCGGCGGCTGTCAGGCGCACCCGGACGCCGGTATCGGCGGGGAGCGCATGGCCCACGCTCATCCCGACTTCGCGGAGGCCGAAGCGGAGCCCGCGGATGGGTACCGTTACGCCCGCGGCCCGGCCCGCCTGGTACAGGCTCAAGACACTGCGTGGCCCCGCTTGGACCGAGTAGATCCAGGAGCGCCCCGGCCGCGGCTCGCCGGTGACCAGCTCCGCCCGCAGCAGGAAATCCCCCCGGAGCAGCCGGTCCTTCACGGCGGCCGGATCGGTGACGCGGCCCCGGGAGGGCATAGGCATATCCTGGAGGTGGACGTCGAGCACCCGCCCGCCGAATTCGTCGCCGGTGACGACTACGCCGGCCCACCGGCTGCGGATCGGTCCGCGCGGGACGGCCGGCTCGAGCAGCCACGCGGAGAGACCAAGCGCGCCAAGCCAGAGTATGGCCCCGCCGGCGAGCAGCAGCCGTGCCTTCGCCCGAACCGGCGCGGCGAGCTCCGCCAGGTGCGGTGCCAGCCCGGCGCCGATCGCGGCGCTCGTGCTGTTCGAGAGGAGGTCGCTGAGGCTCGCGTCCCTTCCGGGTACTACCGTAAGCTGCAGCAGCTCCACGGTGAACGACACGGCGGCCGCCAGCGCGACGGTGCGCAGCCACGAGGCGCCCGCGAGTCGCAGCCCGATCGCGAACGGGAGGAAGAGGATGAGGTTGGCGACGATGTCGGCGCCGCCCTGATCGCCGCACAGGAGGCACGAGAGCGGCGTCGTGAGCGCCACACCCCGCCGGTCGGAGCCCGGCGTGAGCGTGGCGACGGCGATCACGACGAACCCCGCGAGCGCCAGGCCCGCGGCCCATCGTCGGGAGCGGCCCGCCTGCTTCAGGCGGGCAGCCGTCGGTCGGCGCGGACGATGACCGGCGAGCCGAGCACCCGGGTCAGGCCGAGCGTCCGTGCCGGCCACTCCGCGGCGCGCGCGAACCTGGCCGAGCCGGCCAGCCGGTAGAGGGCCATCGGGAAGAGGAATTGGGCGTGCTCGCTCGCGACCTGGAACCCGGCGGCCGCGAACGCGTCCGCGATCTCCTGCCGTCCGTAGAGGGAGAAGCGCCGGGTCATGACTCCCTCGACCGAACGCTTCAGATCGAACAGCCGCCGCGAGACCACGTTCACGCTCCGGCGCGACGGATAATCCAGCAGCACCCGCCGGCCGGCCACACGGCACAGCTCGCCGATCAGCCGGGTCCAGTTGACGCTGTGCGCCAGCAGGCGGTAGCAGACCACCGCGTCGAACGACCCGTCCTCGAACGGCAGGTGGTGCAGGTCGGCCACGCGGAACTCGCATCTGCCCGACTCGAGCCAGGGGCCCAGCCGCTGGCGGCAGGCCGGCGCGCTCCCGACCACCGTGACGTGAAAGCCGGCGTCGATCAGCGGGGGCGCGACTTGTGCGTGCCCGCCGCCCACGTCCAGCACCCGGGCGCCCTCGCCCAGGCCCGCCAGTGCGGCCAGCGTGGCGCCGGTCTGCACGTGAAGGAACCACCGGCCCACCGGCCCGCTGAACCGCCGGGCGTAGGCCTCGGACGACGAGTCCAGGTCCGCGCTTTCACGCACGGCGTTCGGCCGCAACGCCTTGCACTGGGATTGGGATGCCATCAATACGACTCACCATGAGGGTCGGCCGGTGGAAACCTAGTCCGCACCGTGGAGCGCGTCCATTGCCGTTGGCGGGCCCCTCGCGCGGTTTATATTGCCACATTCGTAGCGAACTTCAGACGGAGAGGACGCGCCGCCTTTGCCGACGGAGCGGTGGAAACTGGTGCGCCGGGCGCTTACGCCCTCGGCAGCCGTGCGGCTCTACTATTTCCGCAAGCATCGGGCCCTGGTGAGCGGCCGCGCCGAGGTGGACATTGCCCCCTCCACTGATTGGGGGGCGGGGTGTGTCATCTCCGCTTTCACCAAGGTCAAGATCAGCGGCCGGTTCGTGATGGGGCGGCGGGTGCAGATCGGCACCGGGTGCTTCATCGGCGCCGGGGGCGGAGGTTTGGTGATGGGGAACGACGTCCTGGTGAGCCCCAACTGCACCATTCTCACCAGCAACTACCGCTTCGACCGTCTCGGGGTGCCGCTGCAGGAGCAGGGGACCGAGAGCAAGGGCGTCCGCATCGGAGACCGCGTGTGGATCGGCGCCAACTCGGTCGTGCTCGACGGCACCGAGATCGGCGAGGACTGCCTTGTCTCGGCCGGATCGGTCGTGAGCGGCCGGATCCCGCCGCGCAGCATCCTGCAGGGCAATCCTGCGAAGGTCATCTTCACCCGACGATAGGCATGATCGCTTCATTGACCGACATTGCCGACACGGTGACCCCGGGCGCAGGCTGGGCGGCCTACCGGGCGGCGGCGAGCCGCCTCGATCGGGTCCGCCCGGACGACGTGCCGGCCTCCCGGCGGGCCCGGATCGCCCTGCTCGGCTCGTTCACCCTCGACCCGTTCGTCCCGGTGCTTCGCGTGGAGTGCGCCCGCGCGGGGATCTGGGCCGACGTGTACTGCGCGCCCTACGGGCAGTACCTGGCCGAGCTGCTCGACGAGGACTCGGGGCTTTACCGCTTCCGGCCCCAGGTCACCTTCGTCGTCATCGACGCCGACGTGCTCTGGAACCAGCGCTGGGCCGCGAACCCCCCGCTCGCGAGCGAGCCGGTCGTCGGCGGGCTGCTCACGCCGCTGTTCGCGGGCCTCGACACCTTCGAGCGTGCGGGCACCGGCCTGGTGGTCGTGAACGACTTCGTGCTCCCCCGCCGGAGCACGGAAGGGGTGAATGCGTTCCGGAACAAGGGGACGTTCGCGCACACCGTCGCCCACGCCAACAAACACCTGCGGCTCCGGCTGGCGCAGCGCGACAGCACATTCCTGTTTCCGCTGGCCGACGTGGTGGCCCAGGTCGGCCGCACCCAGGCGTTCAACTGGCGCACCCACTACCGGGGTCACGTGACCTGGTCGGACGCACTGATGGCCGCGGTGGCCAGGCGCTACGCGGGCTTCGCGCTGGCGAGCATCGGCAGCGCCACCAAGTGCATCGTGCTCGATCTGGACAACACCCTCTGGGGCGGCGTGCTCGGCGAGGAGGGGCCGGACGGGATCGCGCTCGGGCCGGACTGGCCGGGGCGCGAGTTCGTGGACTTCCAGCGGGAGTTGCTCGACCTGCAGCGCCAGGGTATCCTCCTCGCCCTCGCGAGCAAGAACAACGAGGACGAGGTGCGGCAGGTGTTGCGGGAGCACCCCCACATGCTGATCCGCGAGGAGCATCTCGCCGCGTGCCGAATCAACTGGGACGACAAGGCCACCAGCATTCGTGCGCTGGCCGGCGAGCTCAACATCGGGCTCGATCACATGCTGTTCATCGACGACAGCCCGCACGAGCGGGCCTGGGTGCGGGAGCAGATTCCCGAGCTCCGGGTGCCCGAGCTGCCGCCCGATCCTTCCCTGTTCGCCGACTGGGTCGGGTCGCTCCCTTCTCCGCTGGTGCTCCAGCAGACGGCGGAGGACCAGCGGCGCACCCGGCAGTACCGCGAGACCCGCGATCGCGAGGCCTACCGGACGACGGTCGGGTCCATGACCGACTTCCTCCGCGGCCTCGACCTGCGCGTGGCGGTCGAGCCGATGAACGAAGGGAGTACCGGGCGGGTGTTGCAGCTGCTTGCCAAGACCAACCAGTTCAATCTCACGACGCGCCGCCACGACGAGCCCACGATCCGCCGCCGAGTGGATCGGGGCGAGTGGCGCGTCTACACGATGCGCGTGGCCGACCGGTTCGGCGACTTCGGCCTGACCGGCGTCGCCATCGTGACGCCGGGTGAGGCGGCGTGGCACGTGGATTCGTTCCTCATGAGCTGCCGGGTCATTGGCAAGTCGGTGGAGTCGGCGCTGCTGGCCCGGATCGCGGCCGACGCGCAGGCCGCCGGCGCCGCCGGGATCACCGCCGAGTTCATCGACTCGGGCCGCAACCAGGTCGCGCGGGATTTCCTCGACCGGCACGGGTTCGAGCAGGTGGACGGTGGGCCGTGGCGGCTCTCGCTCGAGCCAGGCGTGCCCGAGTGGCCGGAGTGGATCGTCGACGCGCAGACGTCCGCGGCCGGAGATGCCCGGTGAGCGCGGACGCTCAGGTGGAGACCCGGGTCCGGGAACTGCTCGCCCAGGTGCTGGACATTCCCGCCGACGGGATCGGACCCGGGTTCGAACAGGCGGACGCCCCGTCCTGGACCTCGCTCAACCAGCTCATGCTGGTCTCACAGCTCGAATCGGAGTTCGGCGTCTTCCTCTCCAACGAGGACATCCGCCGGCTCACCTCCTACGACCGGATCGTGGAGACCGTGGCCCGGCACCGGGCCGGTGGCTGACACGGTCGGCCTCGATCTCGAGGAGCTCGACGCGCTCGCCCGCTTCGGAGCGCGCGCCCGGGTATTGCCCGCGCGCTGGCTCGGGGCCGCCGAGCGTAGCTGGTGTGGCCGGCAACCCGAGCCGCTCCGTGCATTCGTGGTGGTGTGGAGCTGCCGGGAGGCGGCGTTCAAGGCGGCCGGCGTCGGCGGGTCCCCGCACGGGCTTCGGCTCCGCCTGTCGGGCACGATCGCGCGAGGGCGCGCCCGCGCCTGCCGCGCGCGCCGGGTCGTCGCGGAGGTCGCATGGCGCCGGCGGGGGCGCTACGTGGTCGCCGTCGCGGTCGGCGGCGGCATCGGCAGCCGCATGCTGGCCCGTCGGCTGGTCTCACTGATCGCGGAGGAGGACCTGGATGCGGATTCTGGTCACGGGAGGCACGGGATTTACCGGCACGGCCCTGGTGCGGCGGCTTCGTGAGGAAGGGCACGACGTCGTAGCGCTCGATTACAAGGAAGGGCTCCAGTGCGACGCCCTGCGCGCGATGGGCGCCGAAGTGGTCATCGGCTCCGTGACCGACCGCGCCGCCGTGGACCGCAGCATGCGAAGAGTGGAACTCGTGTTCCACCTGGCCGCCGCCTTCCGCGAGCTCAACGTGCCCAACGCGTTCTACGACGAAGTGAACGTCGGCGGCACGAAGATCGTCCTCGAATCCGCGATCAGGGAAGGCGTGCGCAAGTTCGTCTACTGCAGTACCTGCGGGGTGCACGGCAACGTGGAACATCCGCCCGCCGACGAGGACGCGCCCATTCAGCCCGCCGACTACTACCAGCGCACCAAGTACGAGGCCGAGCCACTCGTGAAGGTGCTGGCCCCCGCGTCGATGGAGACCGTGATCCTCCGGCCCGCCGCGATCTACGGCCCGGGCGACCCCGAGCGGTTCTTCATGATCTTCAAGCGGGTGGCCAAGGGCAGCTTCCCCATGTTCGGCGACGGCCGCACCCTCTACCATCCGCTCTACGTCGACAACCTGGTGGACGCGTTCCTGCTCTGTATGCCGCCGGGCGCGGGCAACGGGCGCGAATACCTCATCGCCGACGAGCAGTACTATCCGATCGAGGTGATCGTGAAGGAGGTGGCCCGCGCGCTCGAGGTGCCGGTGCGCATCCCTCACTACCCGGTGCTGCCCGTCGTCCTCGCGGGCCATGTGGTCGAGAAGCTCTGCCGGCCGTTCGGAATCACGCCGCCGATCTTCCCTCGACGGGTGGACTGGTACCGGCAGAACCGCGCCTTCGACATCGGCCGTGCCCGGCGCGAGCTGGGATACCATCCTCGCGTACCGCTCGACGTGGGTCTCCGGCGCACCGGGGAGTGGTACCGGCGGATGGGCTATCTGAGCTGAGCGAAGCGAAGGGGCCACACTCTGACGTATGGCCCCTTCACTCCGTTCAGGATGGCTCGTTGCTCAGGCCGACGCCGCGCTCCCGCCGGCGGCGAAGCGAACCGGCGGCAGCTCCACCGAGGGCGGCTCCCCCCGCCGATCGAGGTAGGCCCGGGCCCACAGTTCGGTGAGCAGCAGTGACCAGAGCCGATAGGCGCGCTCCTGGGTATACGGCACCCCCCGCGGCCGCCGCCGAAGATCGGCCACGTAGCCCGGCTCGAACAGCCCGCGCGCGACCACCGCCTCGCGCGGCAGCAGCTCCTCCGCCATCCCGTCCAGCACCGCGCTCATCTCCGCGTCGTGCCGCAGCCGGTTGAAGCTCTTGCCGAATGCCAGGATGCGCCCGGGCAGGAGCCCCGCGCAGGCCTTCCGCAGGATGTACTTCTGGGTGCGCCCGTGGATCTTGAGATGGTCGGGAATCGAGAACGCCGCCGCCAGGAACGCCGGGTCGGTGTGGTGGGCGTTCATGCGAACTCCGACCGCGCTGTACAGGTGCTCCACCGCGGACTGGTAGGGCGACACCAGAAACCCGCGCCGGAGGAAATTCGACAGCGGCTGGTCGCGGTCGCGCGGGAAGCCCGCGAACGGCGGCATGGGTCGCGCCTCGAGCACCCGGGGTGCCGGCCAGCTCTTCCCGCGGAAGTACGCCTGGCGCAGCGCGCGGCCCGGCAGCGAGTGCGGCTCCACGCTGCGGAAGGTGTAGTCGTAGAACTCCTCGAGCGCGCCGCGGGCCGGCGGAACCTTGAGGCCGAGGTCCACCAGCCGGTGGCGCGGCAGTCCCGCGAACATCCCGTCGAACCCGAATCCCGCCAGCACCACGTCCACGTGGCGCGCCGCCTCGCGCGCGGCCACATAGAGATAGGCGATGTCCTCGCGGCCGATCGGCTCCTCGAGGTGCCACACCATCCAGGGCAGCAGCCCCGGCAGGTCCTGCGGGCTCAGCACCAGCGGGTGGTGCTGCGTGCCGAGCACTCGCGCCACCTGCTCCGCGTTCACCAGCTCGCGGTCATCGGACCCGTAACCGGCGCTGAAGGTGTGCACCTCGCGGTCGCCGGCCACCTGGCGCGCGCCGGCCGCCATCACCGCCGAGTCGAGTCCCCCGCTGAGCGAGACGCCGATCCGGCGATAGGGCTCGGTCTGCTGCCGCATGGTCTCGAGGAAACGGTCCCGCAGCGTCGCGGCGTGGCGCGCCTCGTCGTGATGCTCGACCCGCACCGGAATGTCCCAGTAGCGGGCAGTGTGCATCCGGTCGCGGCTCACTTCGAGCCAGGTGCCCGGCGCTACGGGATACACGCCTGCCAGGCAGGTCGCACCCGGCTTGGTCCACTTGGTGCTCTGGATGACCTGGATCGCGTCGCGGTCGGCGCGGGCATCCACCGTATCGAGCGCGAGCAGCGCCTTGTACTCGCTGGCGAAGACGAATCGGCCGGCGCGATCCACGGTGAAGTGGAGCGGGCCGTAGCCGAGCCGGTCGCGCGCGAGCAGGAGCGCGCCGCGCTTCGCGTCCCACAACACGACCGCCATCTGCCCCGCGACGAGGTGCAGTCCGTCGGGTCCGAGCAGGTGGAGCAGCTCGAGCAGGAGCGGTCCGTCGTCGGCCGGCTCGGGCGTGAACGAGGCGGGCCGGCCGGTGAGCTGCGACAGTTCCCTCCGGTTGTCCACCGCACCGTCGAACACCAGCGGTCCCCCGGCGAGACGCGACACCACGGCTTCCTCGCTCCGGAGCCCGAGGTACACACCCGCCGCCGGCGACCAAAGCGCGCCGGCGCCCCCGCGGTGCCGGAGGCGCGCATCCATGGCCGCCAGCTCCTCGGCGCCCGCGTCGCCGAGGATGCCGAAGAGGGCGCCCGTGCTCACGGGGCGGTGACCGGGATCGAGACCGGCAGGCGGAGGTGCCGGACCATGAGGAGTCCGGCAAAGCCGGCGCGCAGGAACCAGCCGACCGCCACCCCGTAGATGAGGCCGGTGAGGTCCCAGTGCGCGCCCACGAAGCCGCCGGCGATCGAAGCGCCGACCGCCACCCAGCCGGCCAGGTTCACCAGCGAGAGCTCGCGGGGGTCGGCCAGCGCGGCAGTGATGGACTTGGTGAAGGCGTTGGCGATCTTCCCGACGCCGCTCACGATGGCGGCCAGCACCAGGGGGCCGGCCAGATGGTACTTCCCGGCAAGAAGCCATCGCTCCACGAGCGGAACCAGGAGCCAGAGGAGCGCCGAGCCGCCGAGCACGATGACCCCGGCGAGGCGGCCCTCATGCGCGACCAGCCGGCGGCGCTCCACGACGTCGCCGGCCGCCCGCAGCCGAGGGAGCAGGCTGAATCCGACACCCATCTGCAGCACCCGGAAGAGGGAGCCCACGATCGCCGCCAGCACGCCGTACAGCGCCAGGTCGGCGAGCGGCAGGGCGTAGGGGATGAGCAGCCGCTCCAGCTGGATCAGCAGCAGCCCCGACGCACTGAGCCCGGCGAAGGCCGCTGCCTCGCCCCAGCCGAAGGTCTTGCTCCCAGGCGGCTTGGTGCCCAGCTCGTCGAACAGCACCCTCCACCCCCAGCCGGCCGCGACGATGAAGCCGGCGGTGGAGACCAGGATGGGGAGCCAGGCGCTGGTGGAGTGAAGGACCGCGACCACGGCCGCGGCGAGGATGAGCACCAGATTGGGGCTCTGGAGCAGCGTGAGCGAGGTGCCGAATCGCTGCTCGCTCTGGAATTTCGCGGCGGCCACGATCATCGCGCCGCCCGCGGCCGTCGAGATCATCAGCAGCAGCACGAGCGGCCACGGCATGTCGTAGGCTACGAGCCCGATCAAGCCGAACGCCAGGCCCACCAGCACCGACGCGCGGAGCACGCTCCTGAGCAGGCGCGGACCGGCCTCGAGGTGATGCCGGTTCACGATGCCGTCGATCCCCGCCGGCGCGAGCGACGACCCCAGGTTGCCGAGCGCGATGACCAGCGTGAACAGCGCGTACGGCTCCGTCGGCAGCACGCGCGCCAGGATGAGGTTCGCGCCCGCGAACCCCGCCCCCGACGCTCCGTACACGGCCATGCTGCGGAGCGTCGGTGAGCGCCAGAGTCGGTTCACGCGCGCGCCCCGGCGGCCCTGGCCTCCATTTGATCGTAGAACCGGCCCAACTTCCGCCGGGCCGCTTCAGGCGTGAACTCCTCCTGCACGTAGGCCTTGGCATGCGTGGCCAGACGCTCGCGCAGCGATCCGTCGCGGAGCAGGGTGGCGAGACCCGTCCCGAGCGATTCGGGCTCGGCGTCCACCAGCAACGCCATGCGGTCGTCGAGCACCTGCGTGTGGGTGCGCAGGCGCGTCGCGAGCACCGCCGTGCCCGAATCGAGGTACGAGTAGATCTTCATCGGCGTGTTGAGCCCTTTGAGTCGCGGCGACACCAGCACGTCGGCCTGGCCGAGCAGGTCGGACAGCATGCTCACCGGCTGCGGCCCCAGGAAGTGCACGCGGGAGACCACACCCAGCCGGTCGGCCATGTCGCGGTAGCGGGTGATGTCCTCCTCCCGCCCGCCCACAATGACGAGGCTCGCGGCCGGGATCTGGCGCAGCGTATGGCGGAAGCCGTCGAGCAGCAGGTCGATCCCCTGATAGCGCTCGAGGTTGCCCACGTACATCGCGACCGGCCCCTCCCGGTGGAGGGTGTCGAGCAGGCTGCCGTTGCCGTTGACCCCATCGGCGTGCCGCGCCGGCAGGAGGGTGCTGTCCTCCACCCGTCCCACCGGGATGGCCGGGTCGTGCGCGTGCGCGACTTCTTCCAGCGCGGCGCAGACCGTGAGCACCCCGAGGCTCCGGCGCACCGCCACCGACTCGCAATACCTGAGCAGCGGCAGCGCGAACTCCAGGAAGGGATAGGTCTCGACCATCTGCTCGGCGAGCGACGAGTCCATGTCGTAGATGTAGGGGGTCCCCGAGACGGCGCGCGCGGCCGCGGCGATGAACGCGGCCTCCTCGACCGCGTGGATGAGGTCGTAGCGCGTATTGCGCACCATCCGCAGACATTCGCGGAACATCACGACGTCGCAGACCACCTTCTTGAACGAGAACCCCGGCCGCACGTTGTGGATGCCGGGCGGCTTCGGGATCCGATAGATGCGGCAGCCCGGGAGCTCGACGTCCTCGCCCTCGTGGAGCGTGAGCAGATCCACCTCGTGGCCGCGCGCGCTCAGGAATTCGAGCACGCCGCGCACGGCCAGCGGGGTTCCCCTCGCCTGGAAGAATGGGTGCGGGGCCAGGACCAGGATTCTCACGCCGCCGACTCCACCTGACGCATGACCTCCTCGATCTCGCGGGCGGCCCGCGTGTCCGTCCAGCCGAGTATGCCTGCGGCGGCCCGTGCGGCCGCCGCCACCTCGGTCCGGCTCGGGGTGGCGGCGGCGGCGAGACAGCTCCGCCGCAACACGATATCCGACAGGCGCAGTGCCATTTCGCTCCGTGCCGCTTCGCGCGCTCGTGCCTCGAGCGGCGCGGCCAGATCGCCCAGCCCCTCGTCCACCCTGGTGACGCCGGTGCGGCACGGCGCCGCCCGGGTGCCGAGCTCTGCCACGATCCGGTCCACCACTCCCTCGGCGACCCCGCGGGCGGTGGTGTACTTCACACCCTCGACCGAAAAGATACCGCGCGTTTCATCCGCCGCACGGTGGGCGGTCACATCCGGGCGCTCGGCCAGGGCGTCGGGCCGCCCCGGCTCCCGCCCGGCCTTGAGGGGGAGCCGGCCCCACTGGCACCGCACGACGTCCCCGGGCCCGATATCCAGGGTGCGGCACGCGGCGCGGACCTCGGCCACCAGCGCCGCCGCTCCGCGCTCCACGGTCGCGCCGAGCGCTTCCCGCACCGGGGCCGGCGCGTACCAGGTGCCCAGCAGCGTCGTGGCCCCCTGGGGAACCAGAAATATGAACCGGTGGCCGCCGATGATCGGGTCGTCGCCGGGGCCCGTGGGCGCGCGCACCCCGACTGCGGTCTCCGCCAGCCGGCGCCCCAGCTCTACGTTGACCGCGAGGGCGTAGGCGGACGCGCCGTTGCGGCCGGCCAGCTCCGGTGTCCACGGACCGGCCGCGATTACGACCGTACGCCCGCGGACCTCGAGCTCTGCGCCGCCCTCGAGATCGGTCGCGACGACACCGCGCACCCGGCCTCCGTCGCTGACCAGGCGCTCCACCCGGCAGTAATTCGCCACCGCGGCGCCGCGGCCGGCGGCCGCGCGGGCGATCGCGAGGGTGAGCCGCTCGGGATGGCAGAGGCGCGCGTCGTACCAGAGCGCGCCTCCGCCGGACGGAGGAAAGGGCGGGAACAGCCGCCGGCATTCGTCGGCCGCCACGAGCCGCCCCCGCGGCAGCCGGCGGTCGGGACGGAGCCCGCGGTTGCGGTCGAACGAGCCGAGGTCGTTCAGCCGGAGGGCCGCGCCCATCGCCATCCGGCCCTGGGCGCCGGCGCCGATCGTCGGGATCAGGACCGGCAACGGCTCGACCAGGCTCGGCGCCACCCGCAGCAACGCGGCGCGCTCACGGATCGACTCCCGCATCCGGGGCAGGTCGCCGCGGGCGAGATAGCGGAGCCCGCCGTGTACGATTCGGAGACTGTTGGCCGAGGTGGCCGCGCCGAAGTCGTCGCGCTCGAGCAGCGCGACGCTGAGACCGCGCAGCGCCGCATCCCACGCGATCCACACACCTTGAATCCCGCCGCCGACCACGATGACGTCGTGCGTCGTGCCGGTCAGACGGCTCAGGTCGCGCTGCATGTCCGGGAACAGAGGGGGCCCGGAGGCGGCAGCACGTCCACCGGGCGCCCCAGACTCACACCCGCTCGCGCACGCGGTACGCGCGGCGATGCGGCGAGCGCAGATGGACGATGATCTCGCCCACGAGTCCGAGACCCATGAGCTGGACGCCCAGGGCGATGAGCAGCACGGCGAGCAGCAGGAGCGGACGATTCGCGATCCCCTTGCCGGCGAACCGCTCCGCCAGCAGCACCACGCCGGTGAGGGCGCCCAGCGCGAAGAAGACCGAGCCGACCAGCCCGAAGAACCGCAGCGGCTTCTCGGTGAACTTGGCCAGGAAGAAGAACGCGGCCACGTCGAGCAGCCGCCGGAGGTACACCCCGGGCCCGTAGACGCGGGTGCGCGCGTCGTTCGGGTGCTGGGGGACCGGCACCTCTTCCACGCGATGCCCCTCGCGCAGCGCGAGGGCCGGGATGAACCGGTGGAGGTCGCCGTAGAGCGGGAGCGT
The DNA here is from genome assembly GCA_036377715.1 of Gemmatimonadales bacterium. Classification (GTDB taxonomy): domain Bacteria; phylum Gemmatimonadota; class Gemmatimonadetes; order Gemmatimonadales; family GWC2-71-9; genus CAVVWJ01. Next base: position 2,576 of record DASUXW010000113.1, on the reverse strand, counting down.
TTCGGCGACCGGCCGGCGCATCACGCGCACGCCGCAGGCGATATCGTGGAACCGGCGGTCGGTGACGCTCCCCAGCATCCGATGGAAGGCGTGGGACTGAAGCCGGTTGAGCCAACTGTCCACCCGGGGCGAGCGGCTGGCGACGGCGACGTCGGCCCCGTTGCCGATCGCGTCGAGCAACGGTCCTATCCCCTCGGCCCGCACCTGGAAGTAGGCGGGGAGCGTCACGATCAGCTCGCCGCGGCTCCGCTCGATCCCGAGCCGGAGCGCGGCCGTCTCGCCGAACGTGCGGGCGAACGTGAACAGCCGGACCGAGGGATCTTCGTGGCTCAGCGCCACGAGCTCATCCGGCGGAGTGAAGCCGCCGTCGAAGACGAACAGGAATTCGTGCGCTTCGCCCCGGCGGTCCAGCTCACCGGCGAAGGCGCGGTAGAGCGCCAGCAGGTCGTCCGCGCGCTCCACCACCGGGACCACGACCGAGATCAGGCGCGGGCCGCCATGCGCCCGGATGGCCGCTCCCTCCACGGCCGGATCGAACAGGCGGGCTTCGGCGGTCATGTCAGCGCACCTCCCAGGCGGTCGGAATCTCGTTCGCGCTCTCGTGCTCGCTGTTCAGCGCCACCTCCGCCACCAGGCCCAGCATGGCCAGATAGAAGGCGGCGGCGAGCCAGAGGAGCGCGGCTCCGGGGAAGACGAGGGCCTCGGACTTGAGCGGACCGAAATGTGAGGCCGCATAGATCCACAGCGCGGTGAACACCGCGGCCAGCACCACCATCGGGAGCCCGGCCGTGACGAACCCGACCAGGGGGCGCGACCGGAACGTCGTGATCATCTTGAGGGTGACGAGGTCCACCAGCACTTTCACCGTGCGGCTGATCCCGTACTTGCTCTCGCCGAAGCGCCGCGCATGGTGGCGCACCGGCAGCTCGGTGATCCTCGCTCCCACGCTGGCCGAGAGCGCCGGGATGAAGCGGTGCTGCTCCGCGTACAGCGAGATGCGCTCCAGCAGGTCGCGCCGATAGGCCTTGAGCGAGCATCCGTTGTCGGTGATCGGCACGCCCGTGAGCCGGCGGATCAGCCGGTTGGCCACCCAGGACGGGATCTTCCGCAGGATCAGCTTGTCCTGCCGCCGCTGCCGCCAGCCGCACACCAGGTCGTAGCCCTCGTCGAGCTTGGCGACCAGCATCGGGATGTCGCGCGGATCGTTCTGGAGGTCGCCGTCGAGGCTCACGACCACCCGGCCGCGCGCGTGATCGAATCCCGCCATCATCGCGGCGGTCTGCCCCACGTTGCGGCCCAGCCGCAGGCCGTGCACCGCCGGGTGACCGGCGGCCGCCTCGGCGATGCGGGCCCAGGTGTCGTCCCGGCTGCCGTCGTCCACCAGGATGACTTCGAAGGTCCCCGGGTAGCCCTCGAGCGCCTCGAGGATCCAGGCGACCAGCGGGCCCACGTTTTCCGATTCATGGTATAGCGGTGCAACGACCGACAGATCGGGCCTGTGCGGCATGGTCACCTGGTCCTCATCGGGCCGGAAAATACGCGGTTTGCGGCCGCGCTTCCAGCAATGCTCGTTCCAGATTGGGGAGAAGGCGCGCGGGGTCCCCGCCTCACCACCCGCCGCGGCGGAGGAGGATGACGGGGATGGTCTTGAGCATGATGCGCAGGTCTTCGCGCAGGCTCTGGCGCCGGATGTACTCGAGGTCGTAGCGCACCTTGGTGCGCACGTCGTCGAGCGAGCGGTCGTAGTGGTGGTTGATCTGCGCCAGGCCGGTGATCCCCGGCTTGGCCCGCTGGCGCAGGGGGTACTCGGCGATCTGGCCCCGCAGCTCGGCGAAGATGGCCGGCCGCTCGGGCCGGGGCCCCACGATGTTCATCTCGCCCCGCAGCACGTTCCACAGCTGGGGCAGCTCGTCCAGCCGGTACTGGCGCAGCACCCGCCCCACCGGGGTGACCCGGGGATCGGCCGGCTGGGCCCAGACCGCCCCCGAGTGCTGCTCGGCATCGACCTGCATGGTGCGGAACTTCACGATGGTGAACGGCCGCCCGCCCAGGTCGCGCCCCCGGCGGTGGTTCTGGGCCTCGCGCCCGGGCCGGCGGCGGTCCAGCCCCACCCGCTCCTGGCAGTAGAAGACCGGCCCCCGCGAGCTGAGCTTGATCAGCACCGCCACCAGCACGAACACCGGCACCAGCGCCAGCAACGCCAGCAGCGCGAGGATCGCATTGGCGCAGCGGTGACTCCAGCGGGACGCTTCGAAGGGAAGCGCGCGCGTGATGCGCACCACCGCCCGGGAATACGCGCGAGACCATGACGGCCGATACCGCCCTGTCGCATAGGCGCCCGAAACGTGTCGTCGGCGGATTCCCGAAGTGGCAGTTCCCATGTATGTGTTTGGCTCGGGCCTCGAATGAGTGGTCAAGTCTGTCCGTGAGCTAGGTTAAGCCTTGCGTACAAACTTACCTGTGATGTTTCTCACTTCACGCCTTTATCCCGCGTGAGCAGGGGGTTCTGCAGCTCGCCGAGGCCGAAGCTGGCGAGCCAGCGGCTGAACCGCGATCGCTCAACGGCAGGGTCGCTC
>DASUXW010000112.1:0-6390 GCA_036377715.1 Gemmatimonadales bacterium | reverse complement strand
GTCCCGCTTGTTGGCGTGCATCTGCAGCAGCCGGCCGATGCGCTCCCGCTTGTCCTTGGTGCTGTTGTAGACGTAACTGCCGCTCTTGAGCGACCCCGAGTACACCCGGAAGAAGGTGAGCCGGCCGACGTACGGGTCGGTGGCCACCTTGAACGCCAGCGCCGAGAACGGCTCCGTGTCGGAGGGGCAGCGCTCGATGCGGGTGTCGTCGTGGAGCGGGAGGTGGCCCTGGATCGGCGGGATGTCTTCCGGGCTCGGCAGGTAGTCGATCACGGCGTCGAGCAGCGCCTGCACGCCCTTGTTCTTGAACGAGGCGCCGCACAGCACCGGCACAAGGGCGCCCGCGACCGTGGCCTTCCGGATGGCGCGCTGGATCTCCTCGAACGTGAGCTCCTCGCCGCCGAGATACTTCTCGAGCAGCTCCTCGTCGTGCTCCACCGCCGCCTCGATGATCTCATGCCGCGCCGCCTCGACCCGCTCGCGGTAGGCCTCCGGGACCGGCATCTCGGTGAAGGTCTTACCGAGGGTCTCCTCGTCGAAGACGATCTCGACCCGGCGCAGCACGTCGATGTGCCCGGTGAAGAGCTCGCCCGAGCCCACCGGGAGCTGGATCGGATACGCCCGCTTGGTGAGCCGGTCGCGGATCATGTTCAGGCAGCGATCGAAGTCGGCCCCGACCCGGTCCATCTTGTTGGCGAAGATGATCCGGGGGACGCCGTAGCGGTCGGCCTGACGCCAGACGGTCTCGGTCTGCGGCTCGACGCCGGCCACCGAATCGAGCAGGGTGACCGCGCCATCGAGCACGCGCAGCGAGCGCTCCACCTCGACGGTGAAGTCCACGTGACCCGGCGTATCGATGATGTTGATGCGGTACTGGGTGCCGTTCCGGACCCAGAAGCAGGTGGTGGCGGCGGAGGTGATGGTGATCCCGCGCTCCTGCTCCTGCTCCATCCAGTCCATGGTGGCCGCGCCCTCGTGCACCTCACCGATCTTGTAGTTCTTGCCGGTGTAGTAGAGGATGCGCTCGGTCGTAGTCGTCTTCCCGGCATCGATGTGGGCCATGATGCCGATGTTGCGATAACGGTCGAGCGATGTCTGACGGGCCATGTTCGGTCTCTGCTTCGGGCTCTGCCAACGAAAAAGCGGGGCGACCGTCCCGGCCGAGCCGGTGGTATCGCTCCGCGCGCATCCGGGCTTTCGCCCTGGATGAGGGGCCCCGCGGGTCCCCACGCGTTGTCGTTCGGAGGATCAGAGGTGGCGTCCGGGTTCGCCGGTCCGTCACGTAATCCGATGTCTCTGGTGGCGTTTTCGCGCCAAGCCACGCAAAAGTAGTGGCTTACGCCGCGATGTCAACCCCGCGAATGCCCGCGCGCCACTGCTGGCTGACGGTGCGTCGTGACACGCCTCCCCCGAAGAGCGGCGCCGCCGTGAGCCCGCTCACAACTCCTTTGATGTCAATAGCTTATGCTTCAGTCTCAGGAGCTCTGGACTCAAACGAGGATGCACGTGCGACAGAAAGCAGGAATCATTGTACCCGGAATGATCATCATCGCGGCCGCCGCCCTCGTCTGGCCGCTGGCGGCGCGGGCCGACCCGCAGCAGCTCGACCGGGCCGTGGCCCAGGAGAGCGACGTCCGAGTCACGGCTGACCCGCAGGCGTGGGGGGCCCGCCGGGCCGATCTGGACTGGACGATGACCCTCGTCCAGGTGACGATCCAGAATCGGAGTGGGAAGCCGCTGCACTTGAGCTACGACGAATTCGTGCTGGTGACACCCGATGGCAGGGAGTACCGACCGGAGTCACCGTTCCGCATCGACGGCAGCGAGCGCTCGATCGCGACGCCGATGCTCGAGTACGACCGCCAGGTGGAGTTCCGCGCCCACCCCGATAACGCGGAGACCGGCGCTCAGGGGGCGACGATCGCCATCCCTTTCGTATCCGGGGACCAGCCTGGGTGACCCCGGATTCCGCCGGATGACGAGGGGACTCCGGAGGCTCGGCGAGGCGGTCGTTCACGCCTTCGCCGAGTTTCTGACGTTGCCCGTCGTGATCATCGCGGGCTTCCTGCTGCTGGCGGCCGGAACGTCCTACCTCGACCAGAGCCGCCTGGCGCAGGTCGAGCCGCTGCACGCCTGGCTTCGGAACCGCTTCTTCCGTAATCCCCAGGCGACGAGCGACCTGCTGGCCACCGTCGCCGGCAGCATCATCACCATCACCTCGATCACCTTCTCGCTCCTGCTACTCACGGTTCAGCAGGCCGCCGCCGCGCTGACCCATCAGGTCTACGATCAGTTCCTCCGTCGGCGGGCCAACCAGGTCTACTTCGGCTTCTTCGTCGGGCTCGCGCTCTACACGCTCGTCATTCTCGCCACCGTCAATCCGCCGTTCAATCCGGTGTTCGGCGCGTCGGTGGCGCTGCTGCTGGCCGTCCTCGCGCTCACGCTGATGATCGTGCTCCTGTACACGACCATCAACCAGATGCGGCCCGCGGTGGTGATTGATTCGATCCACGATCACGTGCTGCTGGCGCGGAAGGGCCAGCTCGACTTCCTGGCGCGAGTCCGCCCGGCGCCGCGGCTCGACCGTGCGGGCACGGCGGTGACATCGCGGGTGGACGGGTATCTCGTGGGGCTCCACCTCGAACGGCTGGCAGGAGCCGTCCGGGCGGCGCCGACCGAGGTCGAGATCGTCCTGCTCGTCCCGATCGGAGCGTACATCGCGTTCGGTGACAGGGTCGCGGAGGTGCGGACCGATGACCCGGCGGCCGGAGCGGCGCTCGTTCCGGAGGTCGTGAAGTGCCTCCGGATCGAGCCCCAGCGAGACCTCGCGACCGATCCCGGGTACGGCATCGAGCAGCTCGCGGTGATCGCGTGGACCTCGATCTCGACGGCAAAATCCGACCCGTCACCGGGGCTGCTGGTGATCCGAAGCCTGCGCGACCTGCTCTCGCGCTGGTCGCTCGATCCGCCCGAGCGGCCGGCCGACGCGCCGCGCCCGGAGCCGGTCCCCCTGGTCTACGAGGACGATGTCCCGCGGCAGGTCATGGACTCGCTCGAGACGCTCACGGTGGTGGCGTCGGAATCCATGCAGGCGCAAACCGAGGCGGAGCTCGTGCGCGCGCTGACGCTCCTGTTCGACCGCATCTCCCCTGAGCTGCAGCGCCGGGCCGAAGACCTCATCCGCCGGAGCCTCTCCGCCCTGGGAGACCACGTTCTCACCGCCGAGCTGGACAGCGCCCTCACCGGCCTGATCGTCACGCTGGACCGGGCCGGCCGCCAAGAGACGGCACAGGCAGTCCGCACCGCTCGCGACCGGCTCGCGCAGTCCGTCGGCCGACTCGGCTCCCGAGCAACGAGGGCCGGAGGAGATGGGTAGGCGGACGGGCGGACAGGCGGGCGGGCGGAAAGACGAAGGGGGGCTCCTCGACCGGAGCCCCCCTTTCTCTTCCGTCCGCCTGTCCGTCCGCCTACCAGCGGTAGTGCGCAAACGCCCGGTTGGCTTCGGCCATCCGGTGGGTGTCTTCCTTCTTCTTGATGGTGTTCCCCTCGCCCTTGCTGGCGAGGATGAGCTCAGCGGCCAGCCGCTCGGACATCGTCTTCTCGGTGCGGGCCCGCGCGAACGAGATGAGCCACCGCATGGCGAGCGCGGTGCGGCGGTCGGGCCGGACCTCGACCGGGACCTGGAGCGAGGCGCCGCCCACCCGGCGGCTCTTCACCTCGAGGGTGGGCTTGGCATTGTTTACGGCCTGCTTGAAGACCGACACGCCGGGCTGCCCCGTGCGCTCCTCGATGAGATCCATGGCCGAGTAGAAGATCCCTTCGGCCACGCTCTTCTCGCCCTCGTACATGAGGTTGTTGACGAACTTGGAGACCGTCTGGCTATCGTAGCGCGGGTCGGGCGGGACCGGCCGCTTGATGGCCTTGTTGCGCCGGCTCACTACTTACCTCCCTTGGCGGACGCCCCGCCGGCGGCCTTGGGCCGCTTGGCGCCGTACTTGGACCGGCTCTGCCGGCGATCGTTGACGCCTGCCGAATCGAGCGTACCCCGGACGATGTGGTAGCGAACGCCCGGCAGGTCCTTCACGCGGCCGCCGCGGATGAGCACGATCGAGTGCTCCTGCAGGTTGTGTCCCTCGCCCGGGATGTAGGCCGTGACCTCGAACCCGTTGGTGAGCCGCACGCGGGCCACCTTGCGCAGCGCCGAGTTGGGCTTCTTCGGCGTGGTGGTGTACACGCGGGTGCACACGCCGCGCTTCTGAGGATTCGACTTGAGCGCCGGCGCCTTGTCCTTGGCCTCGACGACTTTCCGGCCCTGCCGGATGAGCTGATTGATGGTCGGCATAACCCTGGAGCTGAAGATCACGCTAGAGATCACGAACGGCCCCGTTCCGGGGCAGACCGCTAAAAGTAGATGCGGCCCCACCTTGGGTCAAGCCGAGCCGAGCCGACAAACGCCGGGCTCCGGTTTTTTGCCCCACGCTTGGCTTTTTGAGACGGGCAACCGCCCCGAACCCGAGCGCCCGCCGACGCTTGCGCCCGGCCCGCGCTGCGGCCCCCAACTTGCCTTCCGCGCTGCCGCCCCCCGGCACTGACCCTTCGTTGGGAGCCCGATGTGAAGCTCGCCCCCGCAGCCTGCCTGGCGCTGGCGTTGGCCGGCGCGGCTCCCGTGGCCGCGCAGCGCTCGTTCGGCGACGTCACCCGCGGCAGCGAGGTGGGGACCGGCCTGTTTACCGTCTACTACAAGAGCGACACCGCCTACCTGTCACTCGCGCCGGGCCAGCTCGACCGCGACTACCTCCTCGTCGTCCAGATCGCCCAGGGAATCGGCGAGCTGGGATTGGACGGTGGCGGCACGCTGCGCACCGACCTGATCCGCTTCCACCGCGAGGGCGACCGGCTCGAGCTCTGGGCCGTAAACCCGCGGATCTGGGCAGCGCCGGGCACGCCGATGGCCCGGACGGTGAGCTACTCCTTCGGCCATTCCGTGGCGTACGCCTTTCCCATCGCCGGGGAGCGGGACGGCTCCATTCTCATCGATCTCACGCCGTTCCTGCTGTCCGACTGGGCGGACGTGGGCACCGTGTTCCAGACCGCCATGGCGCGCCGCAAGCTGAGCGGCACCGTGACCCTCGACGAGGACCGCTCCAGCCTCCAGTCGCTCCACCTGTTTGCCGCCAACCTCGAGGCCGAAGTCCGGCTGACGTTCCAGAGCCCGCGCAACCTCGGCATCGAGACGATCGCCGACTACCGCTCGATTCCGATCGGGATCCACTACTCCTTGCTCGAGCTGCCGGCCACCCCCATGCGCCCCCGGCTGGCCGACGACCGGGTGGGCTACTTCGTGTCGGCCATCAAGAACTTTTCACGCGACACCGCCGAGAGCTTCTTCGTCCGCTACGTGAACCGCTGGCGTCTCGAGAAGCGGTACCCCGACGAACCCGTGAGCGAGCCTGTCCGGCCGATCACCTATTACATCGACCGCACCGTGCCGATTGAGTGGCGGCCCTACGTGCGGGCCGGGATCCTGGAGTGGAACCGTGCCTTCGAGCAGGCCGGCTTCCAGGACGCCATTCGCGTGCTCGACGCCCCCGACGACACCACGTGGAACGCCGCCGACGCCCGCTATTCCAGCATCCGCTGGACCGCCAATGCCGGCGGGGCCTACGCCATCGGGCCCACCAACGTGGACCCGCGTACCGGCGAGATCCTGAACGCCGACGTCCTGATCTCCGCGGCCTGGATCCAGCGGTGGCGTGGACAGTCGGGGCGGTACGTCTCGCCGCTCGCCGCGGTCGAGGCGATGCTGTCGGAGGACGCCGTCGCCTCGGGCGAAGACACCCGGCTCTGCCGCTATGGGGAAGAGCTGAGCCGAAGCGGGACGCTGGTGAGCGCGGTGATGGCCGCACGCGGCGAGATCGCCGCCGGGGGGGAGCCGGCGCGGGCATACATCGGCCAGGCGCTCAAGGCGCTCATCATGCACGAGGTGGGGCACACGCTCGGCCTGCGTCACAACTTCCGCGGCTCGGCGGGCGCTACGGCCTCGCAGCTCGCCGATCGGGGCTGGACGGCGTCGCACGGGCTCGGCGTCTCGGTGATGGACTACAGTCCTCCCGCATTGGCCCTCGACCCCAAGCGACAGGGCGACTACTATGCACCCACCATCGGAAGCTATGATCGCTGGGCGATCACGTACGGTTATGCCGACGTCGTGATCGGTTCGCCCGTGCTCTCCGCCGCCAAGGGCGCGGGCACGGTGGCCGAGGCCTGGTCTCCCGACGTGGAAGCGAACGGACTCCGGGCCATCGCGTCGCAGGCGGCAAACCCGGCACACCTGTACGGCAGTGACGAGGATGCCGGCTTCGGCGCCTTCGGGCTCGATCCCACCGTCAG
>DASUXW010000111.1:0-7650 GCA_036377715.1 Gemmatimonadales bacterium | reverse complement strand
ACCGGCGTGAAGCCGATGACCGCGCTGCTCAATGCCCGGGGCCTGCTGCGGCTCAAGCAGTCGCCCGAAACGCGCGCCTGCGCCGCCATCGCCCTGGGGAAGATGCGCACGGCCGAGGCGCGCGAGGCGCTGCAGCGCGCGGCGGACGACAAGGACCTGGTGGTGCGGAACGCCGTGAGCCGCGCGCTCAGGGACGCCTCGTGACGCTTCCGGCCGAGCCCGTCGCCGGGGGAGCCAGCGAGGGGCGGCTGCGCCAGGGCGGCCGCCAGCTGCTGCTCGCCCTGTACACCGCGCTCCGGAGCCTCAAGCTCTATCCGGTCGAGAACGCCACGGTGCAGAAGGCGCTCGACGACCTCGAGACCGTGGCCCGCGGGCTGGTCGCGCTGGAGAACGATCTCGAGATCCGGATGTCGGGCGATTTCATCTTCGTCAACGCCACCCGGCTCCGGCTCGAGCTGGACAACTACGCCGCCTTCAGCCACATCCTCGCCGTGCTGCGCGACTTCGCCATCGGAGCGCTGCGGGTGCACGCGGCCGCCGACCGGCGCGAATGGCAGATTCTCCTCAGCCTCCTGCTGAGCCTGGCCGAGCGCGGCGAGCCGGACGAGCGGTTCGAGGAGCTGTCTCAGCGGCTCCAGGCGGGCGGGGTCAAGGGACTCGAGGCCGAGCGCGCCCTCGAACAGGAGGACGACCCCGACACCGAAGAGGCTCGAGCCCAGGCCAAGCGGATCTACTCGCAGGGCGTCGCCGTCACCCGCGACGTCATCACCGGGGCGCGGCTCGGGCGGGCCGGCAGCGTCAAGCGGGTCAAGCGGGCGGTACAGCTCATCGTGGACCAGGTGCTCAACAACGAGACCTCGCTGGTCGGCCTCACCACCATTCGCGACTACGACGAATACACGTTCACCCACTCGGTGAACGTCTGCATCTTCTCGGTCGCGTTGGGCAAGAAGCTGGGCTTCACCCGGCTGCAGCTCTACGACCTCGGCATGGCGGCGCTGCTGCACGACGTGGGCAAGGCGCGGGTCCCGGTCGAGATCCTCAACAAGACCGGCGGCCTCGACGAGCAGGAGTGGCGCATCATGCAGGCCCACCCCTGGCTGGGAACGCTGACCCTGTTCGGCATGCGCGCGGGCGACGAGCTGCCCTACCGCTCGATCCTGGTGGCGCACGAGCATCACATGAAGTCCGACCTCACCGGCTACCCGCGCACGATCCGGAACCGGGCCCTGGGAATCTTTTCGCGCATCGTGGCCGTGGCCGACGGCTTCGATGCGGCGACCACCCGGCGGAGCTACCAGACCGTGCCCATCGAGCCGGACCAGGTGCTGCAGGAGATGTGGCAGAACCCCAAGCGGGGTTACGACACCATCCTGGTGAAGGCGCTGATCAACCTCATCGGCATCTACCCGGTGGGCACCTGTGTCATCCTCGACAGCTTCGAGGTGGGCATCGTAGCGGCCCCCAATCCCGAAGGGCAGCAGCTCAACCGCCCGCTGGTCCGCATCGCGGTGGATGCCGACGGCGGCATGGTGCCGCCGCCCGGGACGCTGGTGAGCCTGACCGAGCAGGATGCGGCGGGAACGTACCGCCGGTCCGTCGTGAAGGTCACCAACCCGTCGCGCTACGGGCTCACCGTCGGCGACTACTTTGTCTGAGTCCCCCATCGCCGCTGCCTGGGCCGAGCTCCGCGCCGGCGGCAGGACCGCGCTGATTCCCTATCTCACCGCCGGCTACCCCACACCCGAAGCCAGTCTCGCGGCGCTCCGCGCGGCCGACGCGGTATCCGACGTGCTCGAGGTGGGCGTGCCGTTCAGCGACCCGCTGGCCGACGGTCCCACCATCCAGCGCAGCACCTTCGAGGCGCTTCGCCAGGGCATGACCCTGGCCGGCACGCTGGACCTCATCGGACGTGCGCGCCTGCGGAAGCCGGTGGTGGTGTTCAGCTACCTGAACCCGATCCTGCGCTACGGGCTCGACCGGTTCCTGCGCGACGCCGAGGCGCGGGGCGTGGCGGGGGTGCTGCTGACGGACCTCCCCGCCGGCAGCGATCCCGCAGTCGAAGCGGCGATCGGCGCGAGCCCGCTGGACCTGATCCGTCTCGTCGCACCGACCACCCGGCCCGAGCGCCTGACCGCGGCGCTCGCCGGCGCCGAGGGGTTCGTGTACCTGATCGCCCGGCTGGGGGTGACCGGGGCGAGCGCGGGGCTGGCCGCCGACCTCGCCGAGTCGATCGCCCGGGTGCGGCGGGCTACCGCGCTCCCGATCGCGGTCGGCTTCGGCATCTCGACCCCGGCGCAGGCCCGCGCGGTGGCCGCGGCGGCGGACGGCGTGGTGGTGGGAAGCGCGCTGGTGGACGTGCTCGGCACGGGCGGCGTGGACGCGGCGCGCGCCTTCCTGCTCGCCCTGCGCGAGGCGCTCGACACGCGGACCGTCGGCGCATGACGGAGCCGGTGCAGCGCCTGGTGGACGGCTATGCCCGTCTGATCGGTGTGGGCGGGCTGGTGCTTGGCCTGCTCGCACTCGCGGTGGACACGCGGTGGCTGGGCCGCCCGCTGGCAGTGCTGCTGCTCTTCGCCGGCGTCTTCCTGCTCCGCGCCTGGCCGGTGCGGCTCAGCAAGTATTCCTATCTGACGCAGTCGGGTGTCGCCGCGCTGGTCGGGGTCGCCTGCGTCGGGCCTTCGCCCGTGGTGCTGGCGCTCTGGCCCGGCGTCTTCGTGTCGGACGTCCTCTGGCTGCGGAAACTGCCCCGCGCGGGCTTCATCAACGCCGGACGCGAGGTGCTCGCCTTCATGGCGGCGTACGGGCCCTACGCCGCCGTGATGCATTTCACCGGCCGGCCCGGGCTCTCGCTCGACCTGCTGCCCGCCGCCGCGATCCTGATCTGCAGCTACTTCTTCGCCAGCCGGGCGCTGTTCTACTTCACGCTGCTCATCCGGGACAAGCTCGAGTACCCCGAGCGGGTGCTGATCCTGCGCTGGGAGATCATCTCCTACCTCCTGACGGTCGCCGGGACCGTGGTCGTGGTGGCGACGATTCGAACGCTGGCGCCGGTCGGGTGGGTGGCCGTCGGCCTCGCGCTCGGCGTGCTGGGACTGCTCACGCGGCGCATCCTCGAGGAGGCGATCGGCGCGGAGGACCTCAACAAGGTCCACCTGATGGAAACCGCGATCGCGAGCAATACCACCCTCCAGGGCTCCTTCGAGCAGATCGAGCGGCTGGCCTACCGGCTGCTCGACTGGGGCGACTTCCGGATCTACCGCCTGACCGGCGGCACGCCGACCCTCGCCTACCGCGGCACCCTCGGGTGGCCCGATCGGGGCGAGCCGCCCGAAGGCGCGGCCCCGTTCCGCGCCGCGGCGCTCGACGGGCGCCGCGACGTGGTCCTCCGCGACGTGCGCACCGATCCGGCGGTCAAGGTGCCGCTCCCAGGGGTCGGAAGCCTCGTGATCCACCCGATCCGGTTTGGCGAGGAGCTGCTCGGGACGGTCGAGGTGGACCATCCGAAGCGGCACGCGTACGGCTCGAAGGACCTCACGGCGCTGAACACGCTGGGGCACCAGATCGCGACCGCGATTCACATCGCGGAGCTCAGGCGCCCGCTGCTCGGGACCGTGGAGCAGATCGGCCAGCAGGTGACGGCGCTGGCCCGGGTCACGGAGTCGCTCGGTTCGTCGGCGCTGGCGCTGGCCGATGCGTCGCACGGGATGCGGGAAGGCGCCGGCGAGCTGGAGCGATTCGCCGCGGACGGGCTCGTGGCGACCGATTCTCTGAGCACCGCCACCCGCGCGATGGCCGACCAGGGCGCGCAGGCCGAGCAGGCGAGCGGAACCGCCGCGGAGGTCGCGGCGCAGAAGCGCGCGGTGATCGGCCAGGCGATCGATCGTCTGGTGGACCTCAACGACTTCGTCGGCGCGAGCGCGGACCAGGTGGCGCGCCTCGGCGCCATGACCAACCGCATCCAGGGCTTCGTGGCGAGCATCCGGGAGATCGCGGACCTCACCAATCTGATCGCGCTCAACGCGGCCATCGAGGCGGCGCGGGCCGGCGCGGAGGGCCGCGGGTTCGCCGTGGTCGCCGACGAAGTCCGCGACCTCGCGGCCCAGAGCCTCCACGCCGCGGGAGAGGCGCGCACGCTGCTCGAGGAGATTGCGGAGCAGGTGACCTGCCTCTCGGGCCAGATGCAGCGCGGCCGGGAGGCCGTGGGCGGGGTCGAGGAGCTGAGCGCCGACGCTGCGCGCGCGCTCGAGGCGATCGTCGGCACCACGGGCGAGGCGCGGCAGCACGCCCGGGCGATCGCGGCGACCGCGGCCGAGCAGCTCCGGGCGGTGGACGGCCTCACCGGCCGGATCCGCCGCGTGGCCGAGAGCTCCACCCACACCCTGACCGAGACCGAGGCACTGGCCCGCCGCGCGGGCGAGGCGGCTGCCGGACAGACCGAGCTCGATCGCGCCATCCGCGAGCTGGGCGAGGTCGCGGCCGACCTCCAGCGCATCGCCCGCCACTTCGTCGCCGAGACCTGAGATGCCGGCCGGCGCCGCCGAGCAGGCGTTCGTTGCACTGGGGAGCAACCTGGGCGACCGCGCGGCGCGGCTCGCGGCGGCCCGCACGGCGCTGGCCGCGCTCCCCGGGACCCGGCTCGTGGCCGCCTCCCGCGTGGAGGAGACGGCGCCGCTCGGCGGGATGGCGCAGCCGCCCTATCTCAATCAGATGGTGCTGCTCGACACCACGCTCGCGCCGCGTGAGCTGCTCCAGGCCTGCCAGGCCATCGAGACGGCCCAAGGCCGGCGGCGCACCGAGCACTGGGGCGCCCGCACGCTGGACCTCGACATCGTCCGCTACGGCCGGCGGCGCGTGGAGGAGCCCGGCCTTATCATTCCCCATCCCGAACTGCCCAACCGCGACTTCTGGCAACGAGAGCTGGCGGAGCTTGAATCCATGAGCGCTGACGCGCGCCCCCTCACGGTCCCCGACCTCACGGCGATGAAGGCCGGGGGACGGCGCATCGTGGTGCTCACCTGCTACGATGCGGCGTTCGCGCGGCTGCTGGAAGAGGCGGGGGTGGATATCCTGCTGGTGGGCGATTCGCTGAACCAGGTGCTGGCCGGCCGGGATTCGACCCTGAGCGCGACGCTCGATCAGATGATCTACCACGGGAGCGCGGTCCGCCGCGGCAGCCGGCGCGCACTCGTGTTCGTGGACCTGCCGTTCCTCACGTATCAGGTCTCGGTGCCCGAAGCCATCCGGAACGCCGGCCGCGTCCTCCAGGAGAGCGGCGCTCACGGCGTCAAGCTGGAGGGCGGGCAGCCGATGGCGGAGACGGTGCGCGCGCTGGTGGACCGCGGGATCCCGGTGATGGGCCACCTGGGCCTCACGCCGCAATCGGTGCACGCCCTGGGCGGCTATCGCGTGCAGGGCCGGGAGAAGGCGACGGCCGACCGCCTGCTGGCCGATGCCCGCGCGCTGGAGGAGGCCGGGGCGTGCGCCATCGTGCTCGAGCTGCTTCCGGCGACGCTGGCGCAGCGGATCTCGGCGGCGCTCACGATTCCAACGATCGGCATCGGCGCGGGACCGGGCTGCGACGGGCAGGTGCTGGTGCTGCACGACATGCTGGGCCTCAACGAGGGGTTCAACCCGAAGTTCCTCAAGCGCTACGCGGAGCTGGGACAGGGGGTGCGGGAGGCAACCCGGCGCTACGCGGCCGACGTGCGCGACGGGAGCTACCCCGACCCGGAGCACAGCTTCGAGTGACCGCCACGCGCCGCTCGTGATCGAGATCGCCGACATCGCCGAACTGCGGGGGTGGGTGCGTGGGGCGCGCGCGGCGGGTGATCGCATCGCGCTCGTGCCCACGATGGGCTATCTGCATGAGGGCCATCTCGCGCTGGTGGATGCCGCGCGCCGACTGGCCGACCGGGTGGTCATGAGCATCTTCGTCAATCCGCTGCAATTCGGCCCTGGCGAGGACCTGGCCCGGTACCCGCGCGACCTGGCGCGCGACCGGCGCCGCGCCGAGAGCCGCGGCGTGGACGCGCTGTTCGTCCCCGCGCAGGAGAGCATGTACCCGCCCGGCTCGGAGGTTCGCGTCGTGCCCGGACCCACGGCCGAGCGGTGGGAGGGGGCGGTGCGGCCCGGCCACTTCGCGGGCGTGCTCACCGTGGTCGCCAAGCTCTTCCATCTGGTGCAGCCGGACGTGGCCGTGTTCGGACGAAAGGACCTGCAGCAGTCGGTGTTGATCCGGCAGATGGTGCGCGACCTCGACTGGCCGCTGCAGGTGGCCGTGGTGCCGACCGTGCGCGAGTCGGACGGGCTCGCGCTGAGCAGCCGCAACGCGTATCTCGCACCTGACGAGCGGCGGCGGGCCCTGGTGCTGAGCGGTGCGCTGCGTGCCGCCCACGCGGCGTACGCCGGCGGCGAGCGCGGCGCCGCTGCGATCGCGGCGGCCGCCCGACGCGTGCTCGAGCGCGAGCCGTCGGTGGTGCCGGATTACCTGGCGGTGGTCGAGCCTGGGGGGCTCCGGCCGGTGGAGACCGTGGACGCCGAGACGATCGTGGCCGTCGCCGCCCGGGTGGGCGGCACACGGCTGATCGACAACATCGTGCTGGGCGAGGGGCTCGGGTGACGCTCACGCGCGACCAGCGGCTGCCGGCATGGTCGGCGGTGACGCCCGGGCGGCTGGCACACATCGAACGCGTGGCCGCGCTGGTAGAGGAATGGGCTCGACGGATGGGCGTGCCCGATTCCGACCGGAGCCGCTGGCTGCGCGCGACGTGGCTGCACGACGCGCTCCGTGACGCCCCACCGGCCACGCTCGCACGTTGGGCCCCGGATGCCGTGGTCCCCGCCGAGCTGCGCCACGGTCCCGCCAGCGCCGCCTGCGCCGAGGCCCAGGGCGAGCACGACCGCGCCGTGCTCGATGCGGTGCGCTACCACTCCGTCGGGCATGCCGGGTGGGAGATTCCGGGCCGTGTCCTCTACTGTGCCGACTACCTCGAGCCGGGCCGTCCGTTCGACCGGGAACGGCGCCGCGAACTCGCGGAGCGATTCCCCGACGACCCGGCCGGCGTGCTCGCGGCCGTCGCGGCCGACCGGATCGCCTATACCGTACGCTCGGGCTGGCCGCTGCTCCAGCCGACGGTGGACCTCTGGAACAGTCTCGCCGTAGCGTCCGGATCGCGCTGATCGCCGCGGCGGCGTTCGCGCTGCTGGGCGTCCTGGCGCTCGTGCTTCGGCCGCGGCCGGAGCTGGTGCCCGGTCACGCGTACCCGATCCCGTCGCCGGGCGAGCGCGTCCGGGTCGAGGTCCTGAACGGGACCCGGCGGCCGGGACTGGCCCGCGCGGCCACCCGCGCGCTCCGAGCCAGGGGGCTGGACGTGGTCTACTTCGCGACCGGCCCCGCCACCGACTCGACCCGGGTCTACGTCCGCCGCGGCGACCCGGCGCGGGGCAGAGACGTCGCCGAGGCCCTCGGTGCGGGCCGAGTCAGCGTCGCGCCGGATACGCTCCGGAGGGTGGAAGTGACGGTGGTGCTGGGGGGGGATTACAGGCCCCTCCGTCCTATACGAGCCCGATAACCACATCCATCACGTTCGTCCCCGTCAACCCCGTCCGCACCAGCGCGCCGGCGGCGTCGAGGGCGCGGTAGGCGTC
>DASUXW010000110.1:0-4664 GCA_036377715.1 Gemmatimonadales bacterium | reverse complement strand
GGGTGACCTGCTCGATCTCGTCGTCGGCGGCGAGGGAACCCTCGGCCTGGTCACGGCCGCGGAGTGGCGGCTCGATCCGATTCCCGCCGCCCGCGCCGGGCTCCGCGTGCGCCTCCACAGCCTCGACGGCCTGGGCGACGCAGTCGCCGCGCTGCTCGAGCACGATCCCTCGGCGATCGAGCTGCTCGACCGCACCTTTCTCGAGCTGGTGGGCGAGAAAGACGTCGAGGCGGTGCTGCTGGTCGAGATCGAGCGGAACGACGAGGGTACGGCTCGCATGGCGGTCGAGCAGGCTGCGTGCGCCGTGGCGCCGTGGGCCTCGGGCGTGGACACGGGTCTCACGCCCGCCGCCGCGGAGCGGCTGTGGACGCTGCGCCACGCGGCGAGCCCGATCCTGGCGCGGCTGCCCGAATCGCGCCGCTCGCTCCAGGTGATCGAGGACGGCTACGTCCCCGTCGGCCGCATGGGCGACTACATCCGCGCGATCCGCGAGGCCGCGGAGGTACGGGAGCTTCCCGTGGTCATCTTCGGCCACGCCGGCGACGGCCACATCCACGTCAACCTGCTTCCCGACGTCGGCCGTGCCGGTTGGGAGGCGTCGGTGGCGGGCCTGCTGGATGACGTGACCGATGCCCTCGTCCGGCTCGGTGGGACGCCGTCCGGCGAGCACGGCGACGGCCGCCTTCGCGCGAACCTGCTGCGGCGGATCTACGGCGACGAGGTCCTGGCGCTCTTCATGCTGGTCAAACGCGCCTTCGACCCGCTCGCCATCCTCAATCCCGGCGTTATCCTTCCGTCCGGCGAGCCGCCCGTGAGCCGCCTCAAGGTGGGCGCGAGCGCCGCGGCCCTTCCCGACGACATCGCCGGCGCGCTCCGGCAGATCGAGCAGGGGGCGGGGTACGGGAGGAGCAGGATGGAGGTGGCGGATGCACCGTCGTCAGTCGTGAGTCGTCGGTCGTCAGCCGATCCGTAGCGCGCCGACTTCGGACCCCACTGACGACCGCTGACGACTGACGACCGACGACTAACGACTGGCCAGCCCATGCTCATCCTCCGCTCCCCCCGCGTGACACTCATCGCCCGGCCCCAGTTCCTCGAGCCGAGCCACCTGCCCGTGCAGTGGAAGGGCGAGGCGAGCGACGGGGAGCGGATCGCCGAGTTCGCCGGGCGGCTCTGCTACATGAGCCAGGACAACCCGGCCGGCCGATCCACGGGCGAGTACCTCCAGAACATCCTGAAGCAGGGTCACGGCTCGGTATTCGAGCACGCCACCTACGTGATGCTGATCGAGGGCATCTCCCGGAGCTGCAGCCACGAGCTGGTGAGACACCGCGCGGGTTGGGGCTACTCCCAGCTCTCCCAGCGCTACGTGGACGAGTCCCGCGCCGCCTTCGTCATGCCGCCCGCCATTCTGGGCGATGCGGACCTCGAAGCCGACTGGACCCGTCAGGTGGAGTCGGCGCAGGCGGCCTACGTCGCCGCGGTCGAACGGCTCATGGCGCGCTACGAGTGGGTGGAGAGCAAGGTTCACCGGCGGAAGATGGCGCGCGAGGCCGCGCGCAGCGTGCTTCCCAACGCCACCGAGGTGAAGATCGTCGCCAGCGCGAACGTCCGTGCCTGGCGCACCATGCTCGAGCTCCGCCTGGGCGAAGGCGCCGAGCTCGAGATCCGCCGCATGGCCGTCGCCTGCCTCCGCATCCTTCAGCGCGAGGCACCCGCCCTCTTCGGCGACTTCGAGATCTACGAAGCGAGCGACGGAAGCGAGGCGGGGAGGGTGGGGTTCCATAAGGTCTGAGCGGTGAACGGTGAACGGTAAACGGTGAACGGGGTCGATCGGCGACCACCGTTCACCGTTTACCGTTCACCGTTCACCGCAAAAAACTATTGTGCTGCCGAACCCTTTTTCTTACTTTTGTTTCGTCGAAGCACCCAACTCGTCGCGGCTCGTCTCTTGGGGACGGCCTTTTTTGTAGAGGGGCGCTCTTGGCAGTTCGGATCGGACTCGCCTTCAATCTCAAGCCCGACGCACCGGCGGAAACAGCGGCCGGGGCAACGACCGACTCCCCTTCGCCGAGCGAGCCCAACCAACGGGCTCTCCGCGACGACCTTTCCCAACCCGATCTCTACGCCGAGTGGGACGAGCCCGCCACCATCGATGCGGTGGAGCGGGCGCTGAGCACGGTCGGTCGGGTCTATCGGCTCGAGGCCGACGCGAGCTTCCCCGCCAAGCTCGCGCTCATCCGGCCCGACTTCGTATTCAACATCGCCGAAGGGCTCTACGGGCCCAACCGCGAGGGGCACGTTCCGGCGATCTGCGAGTTCCTGGGCGTTCCCTGCCACGCCTCCGACCCGCTCACGCTCGGCCTCGCGCTCGACAAGCGGCGCGCCAAGGAGGTCCTCGCCTACCACGGCGTGCCGACCGCGCCGTTCATGCTGGCCCGGAGCGTCGACGACGCGCGGCAGGCGGAGCTCTCCTTCCCGCTGTTCGTCAAGCCGGCGTTCGAGGGCTCGGGCAAGGGCGTGAGCACGCGGAGCATCTGCAGGAACCGCAGCCAGCTCGTGCGGCAGGTCTCGAAGCTGCTCGCCACCTACGCCGAGCCGGTGCTGGTGGAGTCCTATCTCCCCGGCCCCGAGTTCACCGTCGCGGTGCTGGGCAACGCCAGCGAGGCGCGCTGCCTGCCGATCGTCGGCATGGACTTTGAAACGCTGCCGAAAGGTGCGCCGCCGATCTACGGCTACGAGGCCAAGTGGCTGTGGGACTCGCCGAGCCACCCACTGGAGATCTTCGAGTGCCCGGCCAGGATCGACGAGGCGCTCGCCGAGCAGATTCGCGCCGCCGCGCTGGCGGCCTACCACGCGCTGGATTGCCGCGACTGGTGCCGCATCGACATCCGCTGCGACGCCGCCAATCGCCCGATGGTCGTCGAATTGAATCCGCTGCCGGGCATTTTGCCCGACCCGCGGGACAATTCCTGCTTCCCGAAGGCCGCACGGGCCGCCGGGATGAGCTACGACGAGCTGATCCGCACCGTTGCCGATATCGCCTGGCGCCGGATCAGCGGCCGTTCACTCCTGGCGGAGGTGGCGTGATGAAGGTGGCGATCCTGTACGATGCCGGCAGCGACGAGTGGAGCCCGCAGGACGTGGCCGCGGTGGTGGGCAACGTCCACGAGGTGCGCGACGTGCTCCGCCGGCGGGGGCACGAGGTCGAGCTCCTCCCCGTCCGCCTCGGCGACTTCCGCTGGATCAACCGGGTCCGCCGGGTCGATCTCGTCTTCAATCTCTGCGAAGGCATCAACGGGCACGCCCGGTACGAAGATCTGGTGGTCGGCACCCTCGAGCTCGCGGGTGTGGCCTTCACCGGCTGCCGCACCTGGCCCACCACGATCTGCCACCGGAAGCACGTCGCCAACACGCTCCTCTCGGCGGCCGGCCTGCCGGTGCCGTCGTTCGTGCTGGCGCAGGCCAACAAGACCTCGGGCGACTTTCCGCTCCCGGCCATCGTGAAGCCTTCGGCCGAGGACGCGAGCGTGGGCATCGACAACGGCGCGGTGTGCACCTCCAAGCGGGCGCTCAAGAAGCGGGTCGCCCTCATGCTGGAGCAGTTCGAGGAGGTGCTGGTCCAGGAGTACGTAGCCGGCCGGGAGTTCAACGTCGGCTTCGTCGGCCGGCGGATGCTCCCCATCGCCGAGATTAGGTTCGACGGCATGCCCGACGGCACCTGGCCGATCGTGAGCTACGCCGCCAAGTGGATCCCCGGAAGCCCTGAAGATGAGGGCACCGTCCCCGTTTGCCCCGCCGACATCCCGGACGATCTCGCCAAGCGGCTCGCCGACGTGGCGCGCCAGGCCTGGATGCACATGGCCGGCGGCGAGGGTTATGGCCGGGTGGACCTCCGGGTCAACGGCGACGGCCAGCCCTACGTCCTCGAGGTCAATCCCTGCCCCGACCTCTCGAGCAACGCCGGCCTGGCCCGGATGGGCCGCGCCTTCGGCTGGAGCTACGAAGACCTCGTCATGCAGATCGTGGACGAGGCGCTCATGCGCTCCCAGAGCCACAGCGCCGCCGCCGCCCTGGTCAGCGGGGTGTCCGCCGCGTGAGCGGCACGCTCACCCAGGCGTCGCTCCGGAACCTCACCGCGGCCGACCGCGGCCGCATCGAGGAGATCAGCCGAGCGGTCGGCCTCTTCCGCGACGACGAAGTCGCCGTCGCGCTCGAGGTGTTCGACGGCGCGGTGGCCGGCTCGCCCGATTACACCGCGCTCGGCGCCGAGCTCGATGGGCGCCTGGCCGGCTGGATCTGCTGGGGTCCAACCCCCTGCACCCTCGGCACCTTCGATCTCTACTGGATGGCGGTCGATCCCGCGCTGCACGGCGCCGGCATCGGCACCACCCTCCTGCACGCCATGGAACGCCGGCTGGCCGGCGTCGCCCGACTCATCGTCGTGGAGACCGCCGGCCGGCCGGACTACGCCCCCACCCGTGCCTTCTACGAGGCGCGCGGGTATCGGGCGGTGTCGCGGATCCCGGATTTCTACGCTCCGGGAGACGATCAGGTGGTGTTTGTGAAAGTCGTGAGTCGTGAGTCGTGAGTCGTGAGGCCCAGCACCGGGCGCCCCATGACTCACCACTCATGACTCACGACTGACGACTTACGACCGAGGT
>DASUXW010000109.1:0-3095 GCA_036377715.1 Gemmatimonadales bacterium | reverse complement strand
CTTCATGCAGGACCGCGGGCGGGTGGTGTACGGCGCCTCGTTCCGGAACACCAACGTCAACACCAGCGGCACCCTGATGAACCTGGCCAACGACGACCGGAGCGACAACACGTACTCCGGCTACGGCCAGGTCGAGTACCGCATCACCCCGCAGGTCCGCCTGGTCGGCGCCGCGCGGGTGGACGACGGCGACCTGTTCGACACCCAGTTCTCGCCCAAGGGCGCGGTGGTCTTCAGCCCCAACGACAACCACTCGTTCCGGTTCTCGGTCAACCGGGCGTTCCAGACGCCCAACTACTCGGAATTCTTCCTACAGGTGCCGGTGGCCGCGCCGAGCGCGAGCCCGCGCACGCTCGAGGGCGGGGTCGAGCAGTACTACGCCGCGCTCCGGGCCAGCCTCCCGCCGCAGGCGCTGGCCGGCCTCACCATCACCGACAACCTGCCCTGGAACTTCTCGGCGCAGACTCAGGCCCTCGCGCTGGGCAACGCGAACCTCGAGGTGGAGAAGGTGACCGGGTGGGAGCTGGGCTATAAGGGCAACCTGTCGGACAAGGCGTACGTCACGCTCGACGGCTACATCAACGAGCTCAAGGATTTCGTGACCGACCTGCTGCCGGGCGTGAACCCCGCCTATCCGAGCTTCGCGCTCACGGACGGGGTGGACGTGCCCGCCGAGCTGACCGCGATCGACCAGCGCATCCAGCAGCTCGAGGCCGGCGGCCAGATCACGCCGCAGCAGGCGGCGCAGCTCCGCGCGCCGATCCCCGTGCTGCAGGGCGGCTACTCGCAGCTCCGGGCCGGCACCACCATTCAGGGCGCCAACGCGCTCGCCACCCTGCCCGACGGCAGCCGGGCGATCGTGCTCTCCTACACCAACGCCGGCCGGGTCACCGAGCGCGGCTTCGAGCTCGGCGTGGGGTACCAGTTCACCCCCGAGATCCGCGGTGACGCGTCGGTGGCGGGCTTCGACTTCACGGTCAAGTCGCAGCAGGTGGGCGACCAGCTCCTGCCCAACACGCCGAGCAAGAAGGCCACCTTCTCGCTCACCTACGCGGGCCAGCAGGGCATCGACGCCAACGTGAACGTGCGCCTGGTGGATGGCTACCAGTGGGCCGCCGGCGTGTTCCAGGGCTACGTCCCCTCGTCGGAGCTGGTGAACCTGAGCGCCGGCTACCGGATCAACCCCTACATCCGCATCCACGCCACCGCCACCAATCTCTTCGACCAGCAGCGGTTCCAGCTCTACGGCGGGTCGGTGATCGGACGGCGGGTGCTGGGTGGGGTGACGGCAACGTTCTAGGGGACGGACGGGCGGACAGGCGGACAGACGGACGGAAACGGCACCCCGCACCGGTGTGCTGTCACTGTCCGCCCGTCCGCCTGTCCGCCCGTCCGCCCGTCCGTCCGTCCGTCCGCCCGTCCGTCCGTCTCCATGTCCCCTGACCCCAACGCCTCCCTCAAAGCCTGGTTCCTCGGCCCTCGCGCCGAGAACGCGGAGCTGCTCGAGCGGCTCGTGGTGGAGTCGCTGCGGGACCACGTCTTCTGGCGGCGGAACTATCACCCGGAGGACGGGGTCGCCATTCGCGAGGTCGACAAGCGGCAGCCGGGGTATGAGGAGGCGGTGGGGACGCTGACGCAGGAGCTGATGAGCCTCCTGGCCGAGCTCAAGCGGGACGTGCCGATCTTCAGCGGGCGGTACAAGGGGCACATGATCGGCGAGCAGACGATCGCGTCGCAGGTCGGCTACTTCGCGACCCTGCTGTACAACCCCAACAACATCGCGAGCGAGATCGCGCCGGTCACCGCCCGACTCGAGCTGGAGGTGGCGGCGGAGCTCGCGCGCATGATCGGCTACGATCCCGTTCGGCACTGGGGGCACATCACCTCGGGCGGGACACTCGCCAACTTCGAGGCGCTCTGGCTCGCGCGCGGGGTTCGCTATCTGGCCGTGGCCGCCGCGGGCGCGGCCGACGAGCTCGGGCTCGACCTGTCGGTGACGCGGCGCTCGCTCTGGGAGCTGCTCAACGTTCCGGGCCAGGCCACGCTCGACCTGTGGGACGAGCTCTGGCGCGCGGCGCCGCGCGACGACGTCCGCCGCGCGGTGGCCAACCATTCGCTCGCCGCTATCGGCTATCAGGAGTACAGCCGCCGGCTTGCGCTCGACTACGGCGATCCGCTCCCGGCCGGCGTGGTGCTGGTCGCCGCGACCGCGCACTACTCGTGGGAGAAGATCGTCCGCGCGCTCGGCATCGGCTCCAACCAGCTGGTCTACGTTCCCGTGGACACGCGCTATCGCATGGACCCCGAGGCGCTGTGGGAGCGGGTGCGCGGCATGGCCCGGCGGCGGCAGGCGGTGCTCGCGTGCGTGAGCGTGTGCGGCTCGACCGAGGAAAGCGCGGTGGACCGGCTGGATCAGGTGCTGGAGGTGCGCGCGCGCTCTGAGCGCGAGCTCGGCGTCACCTTTCATATTCACGCGGACGCGTGCTACGGCGGGTACGCGGCGGCGGTGACTCGGCGGGCCGATGGGACGCGCCGCACGGCGGAGGAGGTCCGCAGCTCGACCGGGATTGACTGGCCGAGCGAGGCGTGGGTCCGCTCGATCGAGGCGCTGGGGCAGGCCGACTCGGTGGCGATCGACCCGCACAAGCTGGGGTACGTGCCGTACTCCGCCGGCGCCATCCTGGTGCGCGACGGCCGGGCGCGCCAACTCGTCGCGATCGATCCGCCCTACCTGAGCCCCGGTGAAACGGGCGAGGGCGACCCCGAGCGCTTCCTGGGGCGTTACATCCTCGAAGGATCCAAGCCCGGCGCCTCGGCCGCGGCCGTCTGGCTGAGCCACAAGGTGCTGCCGCTCGACGAGCGGGGGTATGGGTATCTGATCGAGCAAACGGCCGTCGGCGCGCGGGCGCTGCATGCTGCATTGAAGGAGGCGGACCTGTCGCCGTTCCGCACAATCATGCTCCCGCTCCCCGACATCAACATCGTCTGCTGGCTGGTCGCCCACCCTTCCCTCACCACGCTCGCGGCGGTCAACGACTTCAATGAAGGGATCTACCGCCGGATGAGCCTCGCGGGCACCGAGCGCCCCGAATACA
>DASUXW010000108.1:0-6991 GCA_036377715.1 Gemmatimonadales bacterium | reverse complement strand
CTTTGCGCCGTCCCACGACATCGTCCGCCACATCCCGTCCAGCTCGATATCGCCCCGGGGGCTGGCGCTGTCCAGTCGCGTGAGCTCCACCGCCGGCGTCGGGTTGAGCACCGAGAGCGCCGCGGCGCGGCGCGCGGCACGGGTGGACTCGGCGGCTGCTACCGTCCGGATGCGCATCGCCGCGGCCGGGCGTGGCTCCGGCCTGGCTGCCGCCGGCTCCCGCGTTCGGGTCGCGACTCGGGGCGGAGGAGCGGATGAATCGGTGAAAGCAACGTCGGCGCGGGCAATGGCGGGAGGAACGGCGGCATCGGCGGGGGCGGGAACCGGCGCCGGCACGGGAGCGAGCTCCGGCCGGACCAGCGGTTGTCCGTGCTCGCCGGTGCGTACCATCGAGCGCGCACCCCACCCGAGCCCAACGGCGAGCACGAGGCTCGCCGCCCATGCGACATGCTGGCGCCGCTGCCGCCGGAGTGAGGCCGCCTCGGCCGCCCGGCGCCGCAGCACCTCGAATGCCGGCGGCACGCTCGGGCGGGGTGCCAGGCGGGCCAGTAGCGCGGTGGTCCGGTCCCGCAGCGCCGCGATCCCGTCGCGGGCGCCCTGGCACGACGGACAATCGGCGAGGTGGCTTTCGATTTCCACGCACTGCGAGCGGCTCAACCCCTGGTCGAGGTAGGCGTGCAGTTCGTCGTCAGGAATGTGTCGCATCGGTGCCCGTTCGGGTCTGCTGCCGGTCGTGCGCGTCCACGAGGCGGCGCCGGGCACGTGCCAGCGTCGTGCCCACGGCGCCAACCGCCAGCCCCGTCCGCGCCGCGATCTCCGGATAGCTGAGCCCCGCGTCCCAGAGCAGAAGGATCTCGCGGTCGCGCGGGGTCAGGGCGTTCAGCGCCTCCTGGACGGAGGCCATCTGCTCGTCGTGCTCCACCGTGTCGTCGGCTGCGGGCGTCACCCGGGGCTGCGCGGCAGGGTCGGCCTTGAGCAATGTGAGGTGGCGCTTCCGTCGCATCGCCGCACGGGCTTCATCGCGCGCCAGATTGGCCGCCACCGCGAACACCCAGGCCCGCGGTTTCTCCGGCCGGTGGGCGAGCGCGCGCACGAATACCTCCTGCGCCAGGTCTTCGGCGCGCTCGGCATCCCACACTTTTCGGTAGAGGAACCGCACGACGGCGGTGTAGGTGCTTTGGTAGAGCAGCTCGAGATCGTCGGTCACCGCACCCTCCGGAGGTGCACCGCGCGGGTCGCTCTCAAGGACGGCCGACGCGCCGGGGCTTGCACATGCACTGGGTCAGCGTGCGGTGGTCGCGCGGCGTCGGCCGCTGAAGACGCATCCGGGGTGCAGACCCCGATTCTTCGGCGGCCATTCGAAACAGAGGTCCGGTTTGGCCGTGCGGCCGTCGGGCCGGTGCCGGCCGTGCAGGCTGCACGCCACGCCGTCCTCGCCGAGGTAGGCACAGGCGGAGATCATCTCGACGTCGAGCGAGTAATCCCCGCCGCGCTCGATCTTGCACAGATACGGCGAGCGCCGGGACCGCACAAGCGATTCGAGCCGCCGCTGGGTCCGGGTGCACATGATCTCGACCTGGAGGTCCCGGCAGCAGGCGGCCTTGCGCACGTGGTCCGAGGTGCGGCAGGGGGCGGTGGCGCAGGGGTTCGCTTCCGTTCCCGAGGAGCCACTCTCGAGCACTGGAAGGGAGCGCGGCGGGAACGGGAGCCGGCGCGCGGTCATGCGGCTGTTTTCCACCACCACGAAGCGGTCGTTGCCGAGCTGCACCGGCCGAGGCTCGGGCGAGGAGCCTCGGGGTGCCGGGCCCTCGAAGCCGTGAGCGCTGCACCGCGCCCGCGATCCGTCGAGCTGCAGGTACTTGCAGGACACGTGCAGGATGGCATCGACGTAGAGATCGCCCTCGCCTTCCCAGAGATCGAGGAAGGTGATCCGCTCGGTGTGGCCCAGGAGCCACGTGGCCTCATGATCGAGCGAGGTGGGCCCGTTCTCGAACTCGCCGATGCGAAGGGTCACGCGGAGGCTACGGCACTGGGCGCCGAGACGTCGGCACGGCGGAGCGGCGGAAGGCGGCGTCATGTCCCAAAGCTAACGGCAGGCCGGGGTCACACCGTCGCCCTCTTCCGTTTGCCGGTGTACCGAGTAAGTTAGGAATCTTGTGAAACGGTTCACAAGGAACATCTTTCTTTGGATTCGGAGGCGAGAGAGCGGCGATGCGCGTGACTTCCATGGTGGCGGGGCTGGCCATTGCGTTGGCGGCCTGCGGCGGCGAGAAGAAACCCGAAGCTCAGTCGACTACGACCACGACGGCCGCGCCCGAGCAGCCGGCAGCCGCCCCCGCGGCGGCACCCGCGGCCGGCGGCACGACCCACGACGTGAACATGGTGCTTGAGGGGAACTCCTACAAGTACGTTCCTGCCGATCTGACCATCAAGGCCGGTGACGTCGTGCGGTTCCATAACAAGAGCGGCGGTCCTCACAACGTTTCCTTCTGGACCGACAGCATTCCGTCCGGCGCGGCGGACGTCCTGAAGGGGGCGATGCCCGATCAGATGGCTCCGCTCGAGGGCCCGCTCCTTACCGAGCCCGATGCCATCTATACCATCAGCTTTGCGGGCGCGCCCACGGGCGACTACAAGTTCTACTGCCTGCCGCACCTGGCGCTCGGAATGCACGGGAAAGTCACCGTTCAGTAAGGAGCGGAAGGTCGGAACGATCGAAGGACGGAACGTGACCGCACACCGGGCGGTGCGCGGTCACATTCCGTCCTTCAGTCGTTCAGCCATTCCGACGGCGAGGGCGACGCCCGAGCCCACCGCCATTCCCGCCAGCGCGTCCACCGCGTAATGCATCTGGCAGTACACGACCCCGACCGTGAGCAGGATGGTCGGGATCAGCAGCACGAGCCCCAGTCGGCGCGAGCCCTGCCAGGCGGCGATCAGCGCCGCGACGGTGGCGGCCACGTGTGAGCTGGGGAACGCGGCCCCGTACGAGCTGCCGCCGGCCAGGGTGCGATACACCAGCCGCGCGGCCGGGTTGTCCAGAAACCAGTCCGCCGGCCGCGGGAAGACGTAGTAGGGCCCGGCCACCGGGAAGAAGACGAACACCAGATAGCACGCGACGAAGGTGGTCATCACTGCCAGCACGAACCGCCGGGCCGCCGCGTGGTTGCCGCGGGAGACGAACCAGAACGCAGGCACCGAGACGATGAAGTAGTACGAGAAGTAGGCGCCGTGCAGCAGGGTAGACCAGAACACGCTCGGCGCCGCCCGCCACCATTCGCGGCTCACCTGGCTGCCGAACAGCGCGAGCTCCCAGCGCTGCACCAGGGCGTCGTGGGCCGCGGGCCCGGCCCGGTTCAGCAGGTCCAGCTCGCCGTACAGCACGGGCAGCAGGAGCAACGGATAGAGCTCCCGAAGCGTGCGTACCGCCGGTTTCGCCGGCGCCCGCGCCAGCAGGCCGACGAGCACCGCCGCGAGCACGTTGGCGGCCACCACCCACCAGCAGCCCGGCTGCGCCGGCGCGCGGTACACCGCCACCACGGAGACCACAGCGAGGTAGGCCAGCAGCAGCAGGTCGACGGGCGCGAGCCGGGCCGGCTGCCGCGGCGCCTCCAGCCGCGCGGCAGGGCGGACCGCTACAGCCACCCGGCGGCCCGGTACCATCGGTGGGTTTCCTCGAGTCCGGTGCGGAGGTCCCGCGCGGCGCGCCACCCCGTGTCGCGGGTGAGCGGGCCGGGGTCGCCGGTCCAGGCGGCCTGGAACAGCTCGTTGGCTTTATCGGCGGTAAGAATCGTGGTCCGACCCGCCAGTCGCGCCGCAGTGCCCGTCACCCGCAGCACCTCGCGGCCGATCGGGGCCGGCACTCGGACCAGCAGCGGTGACTTCCCCATCACGCTCCCAATCTCGCGCACCATGGCAGCCCCGGTGAAGATCTCGGGGTGGCAGGCGTAATACGTGCGCCCCGGCGTGCCGGTCGCCGTGCCGGCGGCCACGAGCGCATCGGCCAGGTCGGCCGCGTGCACGGCGGAGAGCTCCTGAGTGCCATCGCCCAGCAGCGGTGCAATGCCGAGCTTCGCCAGGCGGAACAGCTTGAGGACCTCGACATCCCGTGGACCGTAGACCATGGGCGGCCGCACGATGGTCCAGGGCACTCGGCCGGCGGTGACCACCTCCTCGGCCGCGAGCTTGCTGCGGCCATACCCGGTGACCGGGCGGGGCGGCTCGTCACCTCGGAGCGGGCGGCCTTTCGCGGCGGGGCCGGCCGCGGCCATCGAGGAGACCAGCACGAAGCGGCCGGTCGAGGCGCGCTCGGCCGCCCGCAGCACGTTCCGGGTTCCGTCACGGTTCACCGCCATGAATTCCGCCTCGTTCCGCCCCGCCACGATGCCGGCCGCATGGTACACGACGTCCTGGCCGGCCACCGCGGCCTCGAGCGCCGCCGGGTCATGGAGGTGCCCCGCGACGACCCGTACTCCCAGCGGGCCGAGCTCCGCCGCCTTCGCCAGCGAGCGCGCCAGGACCGTCACCTCGTCGCCCCGGCGGCGGAGGGCCTCGGCGAGGTGACTGCCGACGAAGCCCGTGGCGCCGGTGACCAGCGCCCTCACAGCGGCCGGTCGTACAGGCGGTAGGTCTTGTAGACGGTGAACGTCATCTTCTCGAGGCCCGCGTTCATCGCGGGATTGTCTTCCAGGATCCAGCCCGCTTCACCCCAGTAGATCCCGCGCTCGCCGGAGCGGGTCCAGATCCAGTGGTACAACATCGCGTCCACCCCCCTGCCGCGGTATTCGGGGAGGATGCCGAGCAGCAGAATGCGTGCGCGGCGGATCCGCCGGGTCTTGAGCGACCAGAGCAGATCCAGGATCATGGGGAACAGGCGGCCCGAGCGATGCCGCTGGAACACGACGTTCAGATCAGGGAGCGCGATGCCGAACCCGATCATCTTCCCGTCCTTCTCCGCGATCGGCACGAGCTCGGGGATCACCACCGGCTTGAACTGCTCCGCCAGATGATCGATCTCGTGCTCGGTCATCGGGATGAAGCCCCAGTTCTTCTCCCAGGCGGCGTTGTAGAGCTCCTTGATGCGCTCGACTTCGGCCTCGAACCGGCTCATGTCGAGCGGCCTGATCGTGATGCCCATCCGCCGGCGGATGAGCTCCGTGCCGCGGGCCAGGCGCTCGGGCACCGGCACGTACCCAGCCATGCTGCCGCCCTGGTACACCCAGAGGTCCTTCGCTTTGGCGAATCCGGCGCCTTCGAGGAGCGACACGTAATAGCGGGGATTGTGCGGCATCATCAGTGTGGGCGGCGTATCGAATCCGTCCACCAGGAGCCCGCATTCGTCGTTGGTCGAGAACGAGGCGGGGCCCCGCAGCACGTCGTGGCCGCGCTTGCGGCACCAGGCGGCCGCGGCCTCCAGCAGCGCATCGGCCACCGTCTGGTCGTCGACCGACTCGAAGAAGCCGAAAAAGCCGACCCGGTCGTCGTGGGTCTCGTTGTGCAGCCGGTTGCTGATGGCGGCGACGCGTCCGACGACGGCGCCGTCGCGCTCGGCCAGGAAGTATTCGGCCTCGGCGTGCTCGAAGAAGGGGTTCTTCTCGCGGGAGAGGAGCGACTGCACGTCCCGACGCAACGGCGGGACCCAGAGCGGGTCCCGCGCGTGGAGTCGATAGGGCAAATCGATGAAGCGCCGGAGGTCCTGCCGCCCGCGCACCGCGCGGACGCGCGGCGGATCGGTCAGATGACCTCCAGGTCCCGTCCGATCCGCGCGAACTGCTCGAGCGCGAAGTCGATCTGCTCGAAGGTGTGAGTGGCCATGAGGCTGGTGCGCAGCCGGCACTGCGACGCCGGGACCGCCGGCGGCGCCACCGGGTTGGTGAACACCCCGGCGTCGAACAGCCGGCGCCACATGAGGAACGTCTTCTCCAGCGGGCCGATCAGCACGGGAACAATCGGCGTCTTGGTCGGGCCGATGTCGAAGCCGAGCTGGCGGAAGCCCTCCTGCAGCCGGCGGGTATTGGCCCAGAGCCGCTCGCGGCGCTCGGGCTCGTCCTGCAGCACCTGCAGCGCGGCGAGCACGCCGGCGGTGTTCGAGGGTGGCAGCGACGCGGTGAAGATCAGCGGCCGGCTGTGATGGCGGAGATAGTGGACCACGCTGTCGGAGGCCGCCACGAACCCGCCGATCGATGCCAGCGACTTCGAGAAGGTGCCGGCGATGATGTCCACCTCGTCGGTCATGCCGAAGTGCGCGGCCGTGCCGTCGCCGTTGGGACCGAGCACGCCGAGCGCGTGGGCGTCGTCGAGCGCGAGCGCGGCATTGTACTTCCGCGCGATCCGCACCAGTCCCGGCACGTCGGCAATGTTGCCTTCCATCGAATACACGCCGTCCACCACGATCATCGCGCCCTTGCCCGCGCCGTTCCGCTCGAGACGGCGCTCGAGATTCGCCAGATCGCCGTGGTTGAAGCGCTCGGTCTCGCCGTAGGAGAGCTTGGCCCCGTCCACGATGGAGGCATGGTCGAGCTTGTCGAGGTAGACGACGTCGCCCCGGCCGACCAGCCCGGAGATGAGTCCCAGGTTGGCCGAGTACCCGGTGGAGAAGACGAGGCAGGCCTCCTTGCCCAGAAACTCGGCGAGAGCCGCCTCGAGCTGCTCGTGGAGGTCCAGCGTGCCATTGAGGAAGCGGCTGCCGGTGCAGCCGGAGCCGTACCGGCTGAGCGCGCGGCTGGCCGCCTCGAGCACCTTGGGATGATGCGTGAGGCCGAGATAGTTGTTCGATCCCAGCATGATCCGCTTCTGGCCGTCGATGACGACGACCGTGTCTTCGGACTCCGAGATCGGATTGAAGTACGGATAGAGACCGACCGCCTGCAACTCACGCGCTTTGGTGAATTCCCGGCACTTCTCGAAGAGTGCAACCTGCTGAAGCTCTTGGGTGTCCACGGTGCCTCGACGCGGTGAGGGAGTGAGGAGGGGGCCCCACATCACCTTGTGA
>DASUXW010000107.1:0-8221 GCA_036377715.1 Gemmatimonadales bacterium | reverse complement strand
CTGAGACTCGTGCCATGACATTGCTGGGGCAGTTCGCGCTGTGGGTCGCCTTCCTCGTGGCCCTGTGGTGCGTGGCGATCGCGTTCCGGGGCCGCTGGCAGGACCGTCCCGAGCTGGCCACCTCGGTCGTGCGGTCGGTCTACGCCGTCTTCGGCTGTCTCGTGGTCGCTTCGCTCGCCCTGTGGAAGGGCCTCATCACCCACGACTTCAACATCGAGTACGTCGCGGCCTACACCAGTCGCAATCTCCCGCCCTATTACATCGTGTCGGCATTCTGGGCGGGGCAGAAGGGCTCGCTTCTCTTCTGGGCCGTGGTGCTGTCGCTGTTCGCGAGCGTGGTCCAGCTCCTCACCCCGAGGCGCTACGCCGACCTCATGCCCTACGTGGCCGGGGTCACTTCGGCGGTCGTGGCATTCTTCGTGAGCGTGATGCTGTTCGGCTCCAACCCGTTCGAGCGGCTGGGCTTCACGCCGGCCGACGGGCGCGGGCTCAATCCGCAGCTCCAGAACGTCGGGATGGTGATCCACCCGCCGATGCTGTACCTGGGGTACATCAGCATCACGATCCCATTCGCCTTCGCGGTGGCAGCGCTCATCTCGAGACGGCTCGACACCGGCTGGATTCACGCGATCCGCAAGTGGACGCTGGTCAGCTGGCTCTTCCTCTCGATCGGGATCACGCTGGGGATGTGGTGGGCCTACGTGGAGCTGGGCTGGGGCGGCTATTGGGCGTGGGACCCGGTGGAGAACGCGAGCTTCCTCCCATGGCTCACCATGACGGCGTTTCTGCACTCGGTGATGATCCAGGAAAAGCGGGGGATGCTCAAGCGCTGGAACCTGGGCCTCATCGTGGGGACGTTCCTGCTCAGCATCTTCGGGACGTTCATCACCCGGTCGGGCGTGATCGCCAGCGTGCACAGCTTCACGCAATCCAACGTGGGCTACTTCTTCCTGGCATTCCTGCTCGTGGCCGGGGTGCTCGCCTTCACGCTGCTGTATACCCGCTGGCCCCTGCTCGAAGCCGAGGTGCAGCTCGAGTCGATGGTGAGCCGCGAGGCGGCGTTCCTGTTCAACAACCTGCTGCTGGTCGGCATCGCGTTCTCGGTATTGTGGGGAACGCTCTTCCCGATCCTTTCCGAGGCGGTGCGGGGCAGCAAGATCACCGTCGGACCGCCGTTCTTCAACCGGGTCAACGTCCCACTGGGACTCCTGCTGCTGGGTCTCACGGGAATCGGGCCGCTGATCGCCTGGCGCAAGGCCTCGACGGCCAACCTGCGGCGGCAGTTCGTCTGGCCGTTGGGGACGGGGCTCGCGACGCTGGCCGTGCTCCTCGCGGCCGGGATCCGCGATCTGTATCCGCTCATGACCTTCGCTCTGGCCGGGTTCGTGGCGGGCACCGTGGTACAGGAGTTCTACCGCGGGGTACGGGCCAGGCATCGGATGCACGGTGAGTCGGTGCCGCTCGCGCTGCTCCGGCTCGTCGAGCGGAACCGTCGGCGCTACGGCGGCTACATCGTCCACGTGGGCGTCCTCATTTACTTCGTGGCCTTTGCCGGGATGGCGTTCAAGGTCGAGCGTGAGGCCACGCTGAAGCCGGGCGAGTCGGTAGAGCTCCGGAGCCCGTTCGGGCACACCTACACCTTCACCCACGTCGGAATCTCCCAGTACGAGGCGCTCAACCGGGTCGTGAGCGCGGCGACCGTGCAGGTCGCGGTGGACGGGAAGCCGGCCGGCCTGCTGACCAGTGAGAAGCGGCAGCACGTGGACAGCTTCAAGCGGCCCACCTTCGAGCCCTCGACCGAGGTGGGGATCCGGAGCGGCCTCCGTGAGGATCTGTACCTGGTATTCGCGGGCGCGGTGGGAGGCACCGAAGAGGCCGTCTACCGGTTCAACGTCAACCCGCTGGTCTGGTGGGTCTGGTTCGGCGGGTTCGTGCTGGCGTTCGGCGGGATCGTGACGATGTGGCCGGGAGGCGGCCCTGCGGTAGCTCGGCCGCGGCGCACGCAGGCCGGCTATGGCGTGGCCCTCGTGGACGCGGGAAAGGAGTAGGCGGGTGGCACCGGAGCGGGGCGATCGTTTGCTGAGCCGACGAGGCTTTCTGGGCATGAGTGTCGGACTGATCGCGCTGCGTCCGGCGCAGGACTCGCTTGCCGGGCGGGGCGCCGTCGGTACCCTGCGAGATCCGACCGCGCTCGGGCGCCCGCTCGCGCCCACCACGCCGGCGGACGACGCGGCCCAGATCCAGGCGATCGAGCTCAAGCTGGCCTGCAACTGCGGCTGTACGCTCGACGTGTTCACCTGCCGGACCACGGACTTTTCCTGCACCTACT
This sequence comes from Gemmatimonadales bacterium, assembly GCA_036377715.1. Taxonomy (GTDB): domain Bacteria; phylum Gemmatimonadota; class Gemmatimonadetes; order Gemmatimonadales; family GWC2-71-9; genus CAVVWJ01. Next base: position 5,892 of record DASUXW010000107.1, on the reverse strand, counting down.
CCCCCAAATTGCACCGGGAAGTCCTGGCGCTTCGGAGCCAGGGCCTCACGGCGCAGCAGGTACTCGACGCCTTCGTGGCCAAGTACGGCGAGAAGGCGCTCATGGCGCCGAAGCCCGAGGGCTTCAACCTGGCGGGGTACCTGGTACCGGGAATTCTGATCACCGCCGCGGGCGGTGTGCTGGCGTGGCTCATCGGCCGCCGCCGCGTGGTGGCCGCCACTGATGGGCCGGCGCCGCTCCCGATGGAGGCGAGCGGTGACGAGCTCGAGCGCCTGCGCCGCGAGCTCGAGCAGGTAGAGGACTGATGGCGCTGGAAGCGATCGCAGCCGCGCTGGTGGGCGCGGCGGTGGTCTGGCTGGTGCTCCAGCCGTTGATTGCGCCGGCGCGGCCGAAGCCGCCGGTGTTCGAGCCGTTCGATCCGGAAGAGACGCCCAAGGGCGTGGCACTCGCCGCGCTCAAGGAGATCGAGTTCGACCGCGAGACCGGCAAGCTGTCGGACGAGGACTACGCGCTGCTCAAGGCCCGCTACACCAGCGCCGCGCTGGAGGCGCTCCGCGCCGAGTCGGCGGAGGAGGCGGCCCGAGCGGCGCCGGGATCGGGTGGGGGCGTCGGCGATGTCGAGGCCATGATCGCTGCCAGGGTCCGTGCCCTCCGCTCCGCTGCGACCTCGGCACCGCCGAATGCCCTCTCCTGTCCCGACTGCGGACCGCGTCCGGAAGGGGACGCGGTGTTCTGCTCATCGTGCGGTCGGCGGCTCCTGCAGGGCGGGGCCTGCGCCGGGTGCGGTGCCGACCTGGGGCCTGGGAGCCGGTTCTGCGAACAGTGTGGAACTCGCGTGGCTGCCTAGCTCCGGGAGCGCCTGGCCTTACATCCGGTAGTTGAGTCCCGCGCTCAGCTCGCGCCGCCAGAGGGTCCGCGGCTCCAATCCCACGATCAGGTCCTCCTCATCGAACGGCGAACGCATCACCGCGCCGCCGACGCGTGCCGCACCGCTCCAGCGACCGCCGAAGGGCACCTCGAGTCCCAACGCGGCGGCCGCACCGAGCCGCGAGTGGGACGTGTTCTCGTCGAGCTTCCAGATCTCGAAGACCGGGCCGGCATAGGCGCGCAGGACGGCCTGCGGACCCAGGCTGGAGATACGCACCGCGAGCTCGGGGGCGATTCCGTAGACCTCCATGATGTCTTTGAGCGCGGCGACCGCCTCCTTGCCTTCGAAGGCGAGACTGGACGATGCATAGTGGAGGCGGAGACCCACGCCGAATCGGCCGCGGATTCGCGAGATGCCCGCCTCGAAGGTGGTTGGGCGGTAGGGCAGGAGGGAACGCCCGGTCGCCGGCTCCTCGGCGCCCCCCGAGAACCGGGCGGCGCCGACGCTCATGCCGATGCTCCACTGTGCGTGGAGGGGGGACGCGACGAGGGCCAGGAGCACGACCGACCGCAGCAGCCAAGCAGGGCATGAGCTGGGCATGGGATCACCGCATTTCGAAGTTGAGCCAGCCGTTGGTGACGTTGTCTTCGCCACGGACAATCCAGTTGGCGCCAGCATGGAACTCGCCCACCACGTCGTCTTCGATGGCATTGCCGATCAGGTCGTCCTGGGTGGTGATCCACGAGTACGCCGTCCGAAGGATCTTCTGCAGCGCATTGGCGCGCTTGAAGTACTTCCCCAGGCCTGCGGTCGTGTCCTTGCCGCCGGTCAGGTTGGGGTATTCTGTCTGCAGGGTGTTCTGGAACGTCTTGAACCGATTGCCGTCCAGCTTGATCTGGCAGGCCCCGTCGTCGTCCTCGAGGGCCAGCACTCGCATGTTCTGATTGGGGTGGGCCTTCTTGTAGTTGCTGATCTGTGCCGAAGAGAACAACAGCACGCTCCCGGTCCAATCCCGATCGTTCTGGTCGAAGGAGTAGTAGCTGCCCGCGTGCTCCCCGACACACTGGTAGCTGGTGAGCGAGTCGCTCGACCCCAGTTGCCCCAGGATGTGGATCTCATATTCTGGGTTTCCCTTCAACCAACCCTCAAAATCGTCGCGGAAGTGGGCATAGGTCATGAACAGCCCCGTCGGTGTGGTGCTGCCCGCCGTGCCGCCGCCACCGCCGCCGCCGCCGCCATCGTCATCCCGGATGGCCAGACCGACTTCGCGAGCATCGAAGTCGGTCTCAACCGGCACGACGGCCAGCACTGGCGTAGCGGGCGGTGCGTCCGGGCTCAAGAGGCGCCGCCGGCCCCGGGTGTCGAACGCCACGGGTACCTCGCGGTCCTTCTCGGCCGTGGCCACGAGGACGTCTGCACCGCCCGTCCAGGAGGCCCGGTGCGCCGCGACCGGCAAGTAGAACTCGAGCGGGATCGCCGAGCGCGCATCGGACTGCACCACCGCTTCGGGCTCGCGGCCGGCGGCGGCGAGCGCCTGAAGGGCGCGGTGGTCGGCCCGGGCGATGAACCGCTGGAGTTGAAGCTTGTGCTCCCGGATGGGCGACGCGTCGAGCTGTGCCTTCACGTAGGCGCGGAACCCCGCGTCGGCGAGCGCGACCGCCATGCGCCGGGCCAGGCGCTCGCGCGCGGCACGCGCCGCCGGGGCAGGTGCGGCGGCGTTGGCGATGGGGACGGCCCCGTCGGGCGGGGCGGTGGGCCCGGATTCGGGCCGTTCGCTGCAGCCGGCGGCGACCCCGGCCAACAGCACGAGGAAGGTGAGCTTGGATCGGCGAGTCATGGCTCCTCCTGAGGTGGGCTGCTCGCGCTGACGGCCGCGCAGGGTCCGACGGCGAGGCCAACCTAGGAGGAGGGATGTGAGGGAATGGGACCGCGAACCTGCCGAAGGGAACCGAAAACCACGAGAGCGCTCAGCCCCGGAGCACTCCCTGCGCCGCGGCGAGCGCCCGCTCCACGCCGTCCGGCGGCACGTCGAGGTGGGTTACCGCGCGGACCAGCGTTGGGCCGAGCACGCTGAAACGCACGCCGAACCGCTCGAGCGCCCGGCGACCGAACTCCGCCCCGGTCAGCCCGGTCCCGCGGACGTCGAAGACTACGATGTTGGTCTCGACCGCAGCGGCATCGAGGACGAGGCCCGGCACCTCGGCCAATCCCTCGGCCAGGCGGCGCGCCCGCTCGTGGTCCTCCGCGAGGCGTTCGACGTTGTGCGCCAGCGCGTAGATCCCCGCGGCCGCGACGATTCCGGCCTGCCGCATCGCGCCGCCGAGGCGCTGCTTGAAGACCCAGGCCGCTTCGATGAAGGCGCGCGAGCCCGCGAGCACCGCGCCGACCGGCGCACCGAGTCCCTTGGTGAGGTCGAGCCAGACGCTGTCGAACGGCGCGGCGAAGGCCCGGGCCGGGGTTCCGGTTGCCACCACGGCATTGAGCAGTCGCGCTCCGTCCATGTGGCAGGCGAGCCCTGCCGCGTGGCCGGCGGCGCACACGTCCTCGATGAGCGCCAGCGGCCAGCACAGGCCGCCCACGATGTTGGCCGTCTGCTCGACGGAGAGCGCGCGCGTCCGCGGCATGTAGTGCACCGGCGGGTGCACCGCGCTCCGCACCTGCTCCGCGGTGTAGGTGCCGCGAGGCCCGGAGAGCGGGCGCAGCACCGCGCCCACCAGCGCCGCGGGGCCGCCCGCCTCGTACAGCAGAGGGTGCGCCGTCTCGTGCAGCAGGATCTCGTCGCCCGCGCGGCAGTGCACCGCGAACGCGACCTGATTGCACATGGTGCCGGAAGGCAGGAACAGCGCGGCGTCCTTGCCCAGCAGCGCGGCCACCATCTCCTGCAGCCGGTTCACGGTCGGGTCTTCGCGGTTCTGCTCGTCCCCCACTTCCGCGTCGGCCATGGCGCGTCGCATGGCCGCACCGGGCCGGGTCACGGTGTCGCTGATCAGATCGACGGCGATCGCGCTCACGCTACCACTCCATCTGCTCGAGCCGGCGGCCGCTGAGCTGAAGCGGCACGACGGTGGCCGCCAGGCAGATGGCGCTGACCAGCAGGCCGCAGACCAGGAGCTCCGGCGTGGCCTCGAGCCGGGCGCCCCGGTGCCAGGCGCGCAACTGCGCCGTCACGGGGACCGCCTCGATCATGATGACCACCGCGAGCACGCTGAGGCTCGCCATCATGTAGACGACGCCACCGAAGCTGGTGGGGATCTGCGCCGCGTTCTCGGTGCCGAAGCGCGGGTAGAACACGCCGAACGTGAGCGCCATCGCGCTCGCCGCCAGCGTGTACAGGACGATGCTCGCGAGGCTCACGGCCATCATGAACGGGCTCACCTCGAGCATCGCGTTCGTCAGGACCGTGATCGTGACCGCCAGGGCCAGGAGCGGAATGGTCCCCATCCAATACTTGCTCCAGAGCATCGCCCGCGGATCGAGCGGACTCGAGCGCAGCAGCCACATCTGTCGGCCTTCGAGCGAGACCGCGGGGAAGACGAAGCGGGCGGCGACCGCCGACAGCACGAACCCGGCGAGCCCGAGGTTGAGAAACGAGACGATGGTGACCAGCGCGAACGGCACCCGTTCGCCGGTGTGGATCGGGAGCGACTTGATATTGATGACGTAGATCAGGAGCAGAACCGCAAGCAGGATGAGCTGGCTCCACTGGGTGTTGTCGCGGAAGAACAGGCGCAGGTCCTTGAGCAGGAACTCGCGCTGCTGGGGCGGGAGCCAGGCGAGCAGCCGGTCCAGCGGACCCCGGAGCGGCCGCCGAACCTTCCGCTCGGCGCCCTCCTGCGCCTTCGAGTAACCCAGATGAAACAGACCGCGGTGCACCCAGGCGCCGAGGACGAGGGCGAGGGTCACGGCGCCCCAGAGCTTGACGATCGGCCACGGATCGGCCACCCGGGAGAGCCAGTTCATGACCATCGCCGCGGACCACTCGCTCGGAAGCCACGGGCTCGTCGGCGTCCGGAGGACCGTCAGGTAGTCGACGAAATTCCGGAACCCCTCCGGGCGCGCGAGCTGCTCGGGCCTGAGCACGCGCAGGACGACGACCGCGACGCCGACCGCGCCGAGCCCCACGAGCCCGAGCAGCTCGCGGGTGCGGCGGGCAGGGAAGATGTTGACGAGCAGCACGGTCACGATGGTGCCCGCCACCGCGGGAAGCACCAGGAGCGGGAGGATTGCCGCGGCCGCCACGAACGGAAACAACGGCCCGCCGGAGAAGACGACCCCGTAGGCCGTGAGGATCGGGATCGCCAGCAGCCCCACCATCCACGACGAGTGCACCGCCGTCTCGAACAGCTTGGCGAGGTAGAACCGCACCCAGGAGATCGGGGCGGCCACCAGCAGGTCGAGGTCCCGGGCGAGGAAGAACGTCGAGAGCGCGGTGATGACGTTGGAGAGCAGCAGGATGGACAGGAAGGCGAGCAGGGTGACGCCCAGCACCTTGCCGGCCAGCAGGTGGCCGATCTCCTCCACGCCGCGGAAGTAGCGCAGGACCCGGTACGCCACTCCGAAGATCGCCGCCCAGAACACGGTCCCCACGGCGGCCAGGAGCATGAGCCGTCCGCGCGAGCCGCCCCGCCGCTCCTGCCGCAGCCGGGCGACCGCGCCACGCCACTTCGGCGTGAGCACGGTCCAGAGCCCCGGCTGTGAGCGAGCGGGCGCGGTCACGGCGTCAGGCGTCGAGGACGGTGTCGAGCCGGAGCCGCTGGTGGCCGCCGGTGAGCTTGAGGAACAGGTCCTCGAGGCTCATCCCTTCGGAGGAGGTTTGCTGCCGCAGCTCCGCCATGGTGCCCTGCGCCGCCACCCTGCCGCGGTACACGATGGCGATGCGGTCGCACATCGCTTCGGCGATCTCCATGGTGTGCGTGCTCATGAGCACCGTCCCGCCGCGACCCACGAACTCGCGCAGCAGGTCCTTGAGCAGCCGCGCGCTCCGCGGGTCGAGCCCCACCATCGGCTCGTCCACCACGATCACC
>DASUXW010000106.1:0-11971 GCA_036377715.1 Gemmatimonadales bacterium | reverse complement strand
TCATGCTCCCGCTCCCCGACATCAACATCGTCTGCTGGCTGGTCGCCCACCCTTCCCTCACCACGCTCGCGGCGGTCAACGACTTCAATGAAGGGATCTACCGCCGGATGAGCCTCGCGGGCACCGAGCGCCCCGAATACATCATCACGAGAACCCGACTCCGGAGCCCGATGTACGACGGTGCCGTGGATCCCATCCTGGCCGAGCTCGGCGTCTGCACCCCCGAGGAGTGGCGCGCGGGCGGCCATGCCGGCCTGGTGGTGCTCCGCTCCACCGTCATGGATCCCTTCCTCGCGTCTACACCGTCCGGCCGCAATCACCTCGCCGGCTTCGTCGCCGCGCTCCATTGGGCCTGCCGGGACGCGATGACCGACTGAAGTAACCACAGCTCACCACGGAAACACGGAAGGCACGGAGGTTACTCGGAAGGATTCGGGAGCGGACGGGTCCCTTGGACCCGGACAACAACAAGTTTGTTGTGGGCTCCGCTCCCCGACAGCTTCCGGTGTCCGTGCCGCTTCCGTGCCTTCCGTGATTCCGTGGTGAAGCGCTCTGTCGTAAGTCCGCTGCGGGCTACGCTCCGCGCGCCGACGCGCGCTCGAGCGCCGCGCGCTGGCGTGCCTCGAGCGCCGCAGTCGGAGTCACGGGATAGGACACCGCATCGGTCAGGCGGCGGAGACCGTCGGGAAGGGCCGCGAGCTGAGCGCGGCAACGTTCCCGCAGCTCGGCGAGCGCGGGGTGCGGACGGAGCAGCTCACCGTCGTGCATGACGGGCTCGAGCAAGGGAGTGGTGACGGGCGGGGCGGGCTCGCCGTGCAGGGCCAGGATATCCTCGGCGAGGCGATTCTGGGCATCGAGCCGGCGAAAGACCTGCTTGGGGCCGACCCAGGTCTCCTTGCCCGTGCTCAGCTTGAGGACGTCGCGCTCGTCGACGCGGACGAGCTTGTAGACCATATCGAGCGACGGCGCATCGGCGGAGACGTTGAGCCGGGTACCGATGCCGAACGAGTCGATCGGCGCACCTCCGTCGAGCAACGCCTGGATGTCGTGCTCGTCCAACCCGCCGCTCGCGATGATCGGTACGTCGCGGCAGCCGCCTTCGTCGAGAACGCGGCGCACCTCGCGGCTCAGCGCGGCCAGGTCACCGCTGTCGAGCCGTACACCGGCCAGGTGGTGTCCGCGGGCGCGCAGCCCGCGCGCCACCTGCACCGCCAGCCGCGCCGCGGCCACGGTGTCATAGGTGTCGAGCAGCAGCACGGCGCCATCGGGGAAGGCGCGGGCATACGCCTCGAACGCGTTCAGCTCGGTGGGGAAGGCGTTGACGAACGAGTGCGCCATCGTCCCCGACAGCGGAATCCCCCAGGTCCGCCCCGCGAGCACATCGCTCGTCGAATCGAACCCGGTCATGTACGCCGCACGCGCCGCCTTGAGCCCGGCGTCCATGCCGTGCGTGCGGCGCAGGCCGAACTCGGCGAGCGAGCGGCCGCGGGCCGCGATCACCGAGCGCACCGCCTTGCTCGCCTGCACCGTCTGCAGGTGGCAGAAGTGGATGACCGCGGTCTCCACGATCTGCGCCTCGATCAGCGGACCCGTGACCTCGAGCAGCGGCTCGTTGGGGAACACGATCGTCCCCTCCGGCACCGCGCGTACCCCGCCGGTGAACCGGAGCCCGGCCAGATAGTCGAGAAACGAGTCCTCGAAGCGGCCGAGCGAGCGCAGGTACGCCAGGGCAGCGGCCGAGAAGCGGAAGCCGCGGAGGTACTCGAGCACGTCCTCCATTCCGGCCGCGAGCAGGAACCCCCGCTCCGGCGGGAGCCGCCGCACGAACAGGCTGAAGGTGGCGGTGCCGTTCACGCCTTCCCTGAGGAAGGCGGCCGCCATCGTGAGCTCGTAGAAGTCGGTCAGCAGCGCGGCATCCGCCAACGCGAGCGGGCCGGAGACGAACCCGCCCCGTGCTTCGGTGGCCAAGGAGGCTCCTCGAGAAGGAGTCGCCTTCAATAGTACGCGCGGCCCGGCTTGCGCGCGCGCCGGGGCCAATCCTACGTTCGACCTCACCCCTCGGGAGAACGATCGTGCAGCAGATCAAGGGCGCCGTGCTCAAGTCGCGGCTTGCCTACGTGCAGGACCACGCCGGCAAGGAAGGGCTTCAGCGCGTCCTCGACGCGCTCCCCGAAGGCGAGCAGCGTACCCTCCGGATGCTGTTCACTTCCAACTGGTATCCGTTCGAGCTGGGCAAGAGGCTCGACGATGCCATCGTCCGTGTACTCGGCGGCGGCAATCCCGAGTTCTTCGAGCGGCTCGGCGCCGCCTCCGCCGAGAAGAACCTGTCCACCGTCCACTCCGGCTACCTCACCAGGGGCGACGCCCACGGATTTCTCGCCAAGTCGCCGTCGTTCTACCTGCTCTACTACCAGGGCGGCCGCCGCGAGTACACCCAGGTCGGCCCGAAGGAAGGCGTCCTCACCACCTACGACGCCGACACCTTCAGCGCACCCGACTGCCTGACGGTCGTCGGGTGGTACAGGAAGGCCCTGGAGATGTGCGGGGTGAAGGGGGTGCGGATCGACGAGGAGGAATGCCGCGCGCGCGGCGGCGCGGTGTGCCGGTATCGGGTGCGGTGGGATTGAAGGCGGACGGGCGCCCTCTTGACACCTCCCGCGCCGCGCGACAGCATCCGTACGCCGCTTCTCGCACCCCCAGCCCGGCGGCGCCGAACCACGTTCCAGCCCCAGCCTATCGATCCGGAGGATCGAATGCCTTCGACCCGACTCCGTCAGCTCATGCTGGCTGCCACCCTCGCGCTCGCCGCGGGGGCCTCCTTCGCCTGCTCCGACCAGAGCGAGCCTACCGCGCCCCCGGACCGCGCCGCGCTCGCCCGCGGCGGTACACAGGGGCCCGACCTCCGGGCGGCGCTCGCGGCCCAGGCCCGGTATACCGACCAGCTCCTCGCAAAGCAGGGCGTGGTGGGGACCGCCGTGGGCCTGGGCAGGGACGGCAATGCGGTGGTCAAGGTGTACCTGGCGCGGCCCGGCGTCGCCGGCATCGGGAAGTCGCTCGACGGCGTGACCGTGGAGACCGTGGTCACGGGCGAGATCCGCGCGGGACTGCCCATGGCCAAGCCCGGTAGCCCGGCGGCGGCCGATCCGACGCAGCGCTTCGCCCGGCCGGTGCCCATCGGCGTGTCCTCGGGCAACCTGAACGACCTGGTGTACTACCGGACCTTCTGCACCACCGGCACGCTCGGCGCGCGGCTCAAGGGGAGCAACAACAAGTACTACGCGCTCAGCAACAACCACGTGTACGCGGTCGAGAACATGGCTCAGCCGAACGACCCGATCATCCAGCCGGGACAGGCGGACAACGGGTGCCGTTCCACCTCCGCCGACCAGATCGGGACCCTGGCGGGGTTCGTCACGCTCCAGTTCAGCCGCCGCAGCACCAACACGGCGGACGCCGCGGCCGCGCTGGTGACCACGAGCACGGTGAGCAACACGACACCGAGCGACGGCTACGGCACGCCGAGCTCGACCACGAAGACGGCGACCGTGAATATGCAGGTGCAGAAGTACGGCCGAACGACCAGTCTCACCCACGGCAGCGTGACCGGCATCAACGGCACCATCAAGGTCCGCTACTCCAAGGGCAACACCGCGACGTTCGTGAGCCAGATCGTGATCACCGGTGACAACGGCGCCTTCAGCGACTCGGGCGACTCGGGGTCCCTGATCGTGACCGACGACGGCTCGAAGAACCCGGTCGGCCTCCTGTTCGCGGGATCGAGCAGCACGACCATCGCGAACCCGATCGGCGCCGTGCTGAGCCAGTTGGGCCAGAAGCTCGGCACCACGCTCACCATCCAGTAGGAGCAGGGCCGCACGTACCGTCGTTTTCGCGGGCCCGCGGCTCTCGCCGCGGGCCTCCTCGCCATTGCCATCGCGTGCCGGCGGCCCGTGGCCGGCGACACCGCCAGCGCAGGACCACCCATGCCCATTGCCCATGTCATCGAGCGCCACTCACCCGAGCTCCTCGAGATCCCCGGCGTGGTCGGCGTCGCCGAGGGCGAGCGAGACAGGCAACCGGTGGTGCAGATCCTGATCGTGCGCCGGACGCCCGACCTGCTCGCTCGTTTGCCCGGAACGCTGGACGGCTATCCCGTCGTGGTCGTGGAAAGCGGCGAGATCCGGAGCCAGGGGGAGAGAGGGAGACAGGCGGACCGGCGGACCGGCGGACCGGCGGACAGGCGGACAGGCGGACAGGGCACGGCGAGTAAGCCCGAGTCACCCTGAGCGGAGCGAAGGGGCCATGCGTCAGGGCATCTCCCCTTCACTTCGTTCAGGGTGACTCGGGGGCGGGACCGGCCTGCACCGAAATCCGCCGCCGTTCCGCCCGTCCGCCCGTGACCCCACTCACGGCGTCCTCCCCCTCCCCGCGCTACCCCTGACCGATGGCCGCGAGCTCCCCTACCGCCGCGCGCGCTCTGCGCCGCATTGTCGGCGCCGCGGTGCCCCTGCTCCTGCTGGCCGGCGCCGTCATCGTGCTCCACGGCGAGCTGCGCGACCACTCGGCCCGGGAGATCGTGGCCGAGCTCCGGAGCTTCCCGCCCCTCCGCCTCGTGCTGGCCCTCGCCGCCACCGTGCTCGGCTACCTGGCGCTCGCGGGGTACGACGCCCTGTCGCTGGTCGCGCTGGGGAGGCGGCTGCCGTTCCGGCGGGTCATGTACGCGGCCTTCCTGGGCTACGCCTTCGCCAATTCGCTCCCGCTCTCCGTCGTCACCGGCGCCGCCGTCCGGTACCGGCTGTACTCGCAGTGGGGCATCGCCCGGGCCGATGCGGCACGTGTCGTCACGCTCAACACCGTCACCTATGCCGTGGGGCTTCTCGCCTCCGCCGGGCTCGCCTTTGCCGTCCAGCCCGTGCTGATGCCCGGGTTCCTCCGGCTCCGGCTGCACACGGTGCGCCCGCTCGGGTTCGCCTGCCTGCTCGTGGTCGCCGTGTACCTCGCGTGGAGCGCGCGGCCGGGCGGAGCCCTGCGGCTCTGGCGCTGGGAGCTGCCCCGGCCCACCCTCGGCCGCGCGCTCGCGCAGCTCGGCGTATCGGCGGCCGACTGGGTGCTCTCGGGCGCCGCGCTCTACGTGCTCCTGCCGCACCGGGTGCCGTTCCACGTCTTCTTCGCCGTCTTCCTGCTCGGCCAGATCGCCGGGCTGGTGGCGCAGGTGCCCGCCGGGCTGGGTGTCTTCGAGGCCGTCATGCTCTGGGGTCTCCAGCCGGCCCTCGCGACGCCCGCCATCGTGATCGGACTGGTGGGCTACCGGCTCGTCTACTTTCTGCTCCCGCTCCTGCTGGCGACCGCGATCTGGGTCGTGCGCGAGGCGCGCCGCTGGTATCGGCGCCGCGGCCTCCGTCCGTCAGAGGCGGCGGTCCACCGGCCGTTCCAGGCCTAGGGGGAATTCATGCGCATCGGCATCATCGGCGCGGGCCACATCGGCGGCACTCTGGCGCGCCGACTCACCGCGCTCGGGCACGACGTCTCCATCGCCAACTCGCGCGGGCCCGAAACGCTCACCGGCCTCGCGCGCGAGACCGGCGCCAGGGCGGTGACTGCCCGCGAAGCCGCCCGAGCCGGCGACCTCGTCATCGTCACCATCCCCGAGCGCAGCGTGCCCGAGCTTCCGGCCGACCTGTTCGAGGGCGTGCCCGACGACGTCGTCGTGGTGGACACCGGCAACTACTACCCGCAGCGCGACGGGAAGATCGACGAGATCGAGCGCGGCACGACCGAGAGCCGCTGGGTATCCCGCCAGCTCCGCCGCCCCGTGGTCAAGACGTTCAACAACATTTACGCGAAGCACCTGCTGGAGCGCGGCAGGCCGAAGGGTACGCCCGGACGCATCGCCCTCCCCGTGGCAGGCGACGACCCCCGGGCCAGGGGCATCGTCATGCGCCTGGTGGACGAGCTGGGGTTCGATCCGGTGGACGCGGGGACGCTGGACGACTCCTGGCGGCAGCAGCCCGGGACGCCGGTCTACGCCACGGACCTCGACGCCGAGGGCGCGCGGCGCGCGCTGGCCCAGGCAAGCCCCGAGCGGCCCGAACAGTTCCGGGCCGGCCCCCGTTGAAGCCGATCTGTTTCCCCGCCGTCCCCGCACCCATATTGCACGGAGCGGCGGCCGCCGCGCCCCAGGAGCGACCGTGAACGCCGAGCGTAGTCCCAATCGTGACGTGATCGTCGTCGGGGCCTCCATGGGCGGGATCGAGGCCCTCTCGAACCTTGCGAACAAGCTCCCGGCCGATCTCCCAGCCGCCGTGCTCGTGGTGCAGCATATCGCCGAGACATCGCCGGCCTTGCTGAGCGCAATTCTCGATCGGAAGGGCCCCCTCCCGGCCGTGACGGCCGAAGACCGGATGCCGCTCGAGCGCGGACGGATCTACGTCGCGCCTCCGGGCCGGCATATGCTGGTGGGCAAGGGCGGCACCATCCGGGTGGTGTTCGGGCCGCGGGAGAATCGCGCGCGGCCCGCGATCGACCCGCTCTTCCGTACCGCCGCCGTCCACTGCCGGAGCCAGGTCATCGGCGTGATCCTGACGGGCCTGCTGAGCGACGGCGCGGCCGGGCTGTACGCCGTGGCGCGTTGCGGAGGCGTCGCGATCGTGCAAGCTCCCGACGACGCACCCTCGCCGGAGATGCCGCGCCGAGCGCTGGAGCGGGTCCCCGAGGCGGTGACCCCGACCCTGGCGGAGCTCGCACCCCTGCTCGGCCGGCTCGCGCGCGAGCCCGCGCCGCCGCCGCCCGAGATACCAGAAACACTCGAGACCGAAGTCCGACTGACCGAGCGAGCCATGAGGAACGACGACTGGTTCAAGGTTCCGGGCCGACCGACCAACTTCACCTGTCCGGAATGCATGGGCGCGATTCAGGAGCTCGACGAAAGCGGCCAGCGCCGGTACCGCTGCCGCGTCGGCCATGCGTACTCGGCGGAAGACCTGCTGGGCGAGAAGGGGTCCGCGGTCGAGGACACCCTGTGGGTCGCGCTGCAGACCCTGGAGGAACGCGCGGAGATGCTCGCCAGCATGGCCCGGGACGACCGGGTGCGCGGCCGCTCCCACAGCGCGGCGGGCTATGAAGAGCGCGCCCGCGAGACGGCCACCCACGCGGAGCGGCTGCGCGAGCTCCTGCGCAGCCTGCCGGTCTGACCGATGCCCGCCAGGGGTACGGCCGTCGTCGGCCTCGGCGCTTCGGCCGGTGGGTTGCGGGCGCTGCAGGAGTTCTTCACCACGGTGCCGCCCGACACCGGGCTCTCGTTCGTGGTAGTGGTGCACCTGGCGCCCGACCGGGAAAGCCACCTCGCCGAGCTGATTCAGTCGCACGCCGCCATCCCGGTGCATCAGGTCACCGAGATCACCAAGCTCGAGCCGAACCAGGTCTACGTCATCCCGCCCAACCGGAACCTCTCCGCGATCGACAGCCACCTGCGCCTGACGCCGCTCGAGGCCGAGCGCCGCGGACGCGTGCCGGTGGACCACTTCTTCCGCACGCTCGCGGAAACCAACGACGGCCTCTCGGTCGGCATCATCCTGTCGGGGACCGGCACCGACGGTGCCGATGGCGTCCGGCACATCCGCGAGCACGGCGGGCTGGTGATCGTACAGGACCCCGGCCAGGCCGAGTACGACGGGATGCCCCGCAGTGCGATCAACACCGGCCTGGTGGACGTCGTGGCGCCGGTGGGGGACATGCTCGGGCACATCCTCGAGTTCATCGGCACCCAGCCACAGATCCCGTCCGAGCGCGGCGCCTCGGATGCGGCCGCCCCGGCGCCGGGTCCGGCCGACCTGCTGCCGCACGTGCTCGCCGTGGTCCGGCTCCGGACCGGCCACGATTTCCTGCGCTACAAGCGGTCCACCATCGCGCGGCGCATCACGCGGCGGATGCAGGTGCTCGGCGTCGAGCAGCTGCCCCGGTACCTCGATCTCCTCCGCGAGGACGGCCGCGAGGCGACCGTGCTGCTCGACGATCTGCTCGTCAACGTCACCAGCTTCTTCCGGGACCCGGCGATCTACCAGCGCCTGGAACGGGACGTCATCCCAAAGCTGTTCGAAGGCCGGGGCCAGGGTGACCGCGTGCGGGTCTGGTCAGTCGGGTGCTCCACCGGTGAGGAGGCCTACTCGGTCGCGATGCTCCTGCTGGAGCAGGCCGCCCGCCGCCCCGGCGCCCCGCAACTCCAGGTGTTCGCCACCGACATGCACGAGCGGTCGCTGCGCATCGCCCGCGAGGGGCTCTACCCGGCGGCCATCGAGAACGACCTGTTACCCGAGCGGCTCGAGCGCTTTTTCCGCCGGGACGACAGCGCGTACCGCGTGGTCAAGGAGTTGCGCGACACGGTGGTCTTCGCCACCCACAACCTGCTCCAGGACCCCCCGTTCTCGAAGCTGGATCTCATCGTCTGCCGCAACGTGCTCATCTACCTCCAGAGCGAGGTGCAGCGCGACGTGATCGAACTGTTCCACTACGCGCTCAATCCCGGCGGCTACCTGCTGCTCGGCACGGCGGAGACGCTCGACCGCGGCGAGCTCTTTCGGCTGGAGAACAAGGAGGCCCATCTCTACCGCCGCCGGGACGTGGGCCGGCGTGAACTCCGTTTGCCGATCACCCCGGCTCCGGCGGCGCCGCGCCCCGCCCCGCGCAGCACGGGCCACTCGGACGAGTCCCCCGGGCACGGAGCCCTGCACGTTCGAATGGTGGAGCGCTACGCACCCCCCAGCCTCCTGGTCAATCAGGATCACGACGTGGTGCACCTCTCGGAGAACGCAGGCCGCTTCCTCCAGCACCCCGGCGGCCAGCCCACCATGAACGTGTTCCGGCTGGTGCGCGAGGAGTTCCGGGTGGAGCTGCGGTCGGCGCTGCTCGCCGTGCGGGAAGCCGGCGCGCGCTATCGCTCGCGCCCAATCGCGTTCCCGGTCGACGGCGACTCCCGCCACGTGGTGCTGCGGGTGAGCCGGGCCGAAGACACCGAGCTCGAGGGGCTCACCCTGGTGATCTTCGACGAGCAGGAGAACGGCGAGCCTGCGGTGGAGGGCGCGCCGCCGGCCGCCCACGACGAGGGGAACCTTCGCCAGCTCGAGGCGGAGCTCGAGCTGACCCGCGGCCGCCTCCAGACCATGCTGGAAGAGTTCGAGACCAGCCAGGAGGAGATGCGGGCCTCCAACGAGGAGCTGCAGTCGGCCAACGAGGAGCTGCGCTCCACGATGGAGGAGCTGGAGACCTCCCGGGAGGAGCTCGAGTCCATCAACGAGGAGCTGCAGACCCTCAACCAGGAGAACAAGCACAAGGTCGAGGAGCTGTCGCAGCTCTCCAACGACCTCCAGAACCTGCTGCAGGCGAGCGACATCGCCACGCTGTTCCTCGACCGAAGTCTCCGGATCCTCCGCTTCACCCCGCGGGTGAGCGAGACATTCAACGTGCGCCTCAGCGACCGCGGACGGCCGCTGGCCGACATCACCCATCGCCTCGGCTACGCCGCCCTCATGGACGATGCGCGGCGCGTGCTGCAGACCCTGGTGCCGATGGAAAAGGAGGTCCAGAGCCAGGACGCGGGGCGGTCCTACGTCGTGCGGATCACGCCGTACCGCACCATGGACGACCGAATCGAGGGCGTCGTGATGACGCTGGTGGACGTCACCGACCTCAAGCGCTCGCTCGCCGCGCAGCGCGAGAGCGAGGCGCGCTTCGGCGCCGTCGCCGACCTCGTGCCCGACCTGCTCTGGGAGAGCGCGCCCGACGGCTCGGCCACCTGGTTCAACGACCGGTGGTACCGCTACACCGGGGAGTCACCGGCCGACGCGGCGGGATTCGGCTGGTTGGCCGCGGTGCACCCCGACGATCGCGAGCGGTCCCGCGCGGGGTACGAGCAGGCGTCCCTCGAAGGGCGCCCGCTCCGGTGGGAAGCCCGTCTCCGCGCCGCGGATGGGCAGTACCGCTGGTTCCTGCTCCGGACCGAGCCGCTGCGCGGCGCCGGCGGCACGATCCTGCGCTGGCTCGGGGCCGCGACCGATATCCACGAACAACGCATGGCGCTGGAGGAGGTGGAGCGCCGCGTCCATGAGCGGACCGAGGCGCTGGCCGGCGCCGAGGCGGAGCGCAGGGCGCTGCGCCGGCAGCTCGCCCGCGCCGAGGAGGACGAGCGCCGGCGGCTCGCCCGGGAGCTCCACGATCAGCTCGGCCAGCACCTCACGGCGTTCGCGCTCGGCGTCGACGAAGTGCGGCGTCTGGTCGGCGAGTACCCCGCGGCGGAACAGCGGCTGGGGCAGCTCGAGGAGCTCGCCCGCTCGATGATGCGCGATGCCGGCTACCTGGCGCTCGAGCTCCGTCCGCCGGAGCTGGACGACGTTGGGCTCACCAGCGCGCTGGAGACCTATGTCGAGCAATGGGCCGGTCGCTACGGCGTGGCGGCGGAGGTGGCGGTG
Source organism: Gemmatimonadales bacterium (assembly GCA_036377715.1). Taxonomy (GTDB): domain Bacteria; phylum Gemmatimonadota; class Gemmatimonadetes; order Gemmatimonadales; family GWC2-71-9; genus CAVVWJ01. Next base: position 1,511 of record DASUXW010000106.1, on the reverse strand, counting down.
ACGGGCTGGACCGAGCGCGAGGTGCCTCCCGAGACGGGCACCACGCTGTACCGCATCGCGCAGGAGGCATTGACCAACGTGGCCCGGCACGCCGGCGCCCGACGGGCGAGCGTGGTCGTCGAGCGCAGCGACGGGGCGGTCCGCCTGGTCGTGGAAGACGACGGCACGGGCTTCCCGGTCGAGGCCACCGCGCAGCGCGCCCGGGCCGAGGGCCGGCTCGGGCTCGCCGGGATGCGCGAGCGGGCCGCGCTGCTGGGCGGAACGCTCACGGTCGAGTCCACGCCCGGGCGGGGCACCGCGATCTACGTGCGCCTCCCGGTGGAGGGTGAATGAGCCCCCAGGCGGGCATGAAGCCGATCCGGATCGTGATCGCCGACGACCACGCGGTGGTGCGCGACGGGCTCCGCGCGCTCATCGACGCCCAGCCCGGATTCGAGGTCGTGGGCGAGGCCGCCAACGCGGAGGCCGCTCACCGCTGCGCGTGCGAGCTCCTGCCCGACGTGCTGCTGCTCGACCTCTCCATGCCGGGCGGTGGTCCGGAGGCGGCGTTGCGGGTGGCGCACGACTGTCCGGCCGTGCGGGTGCTCGCGCTCACGATGCACGAGGAACGCGGCTACGTGGCGCGCCTGCTCCAGTCCGGCGCCGCCGGCTACGTGCTCAAGCGCACGCCGTCGGCGGAGCTGGTGCGGGCCATCCGGGCCGTGGCCGCCGGCGGGACCTACGTGGACCCCGCGCTGGCCGGAACCCTGCTCGCGGGGCCCGGGTATCGTCCCTCCCGCCCCGGGACGCTCATCGACGCCGACCGTGCCGCGCGCCTCACCGGGCGCGAGGCCGAGGTGCTGCGGCTCGTCGCCCGAGGGCATACCAACAGGGAAATCGCCGAGACGCTCCGGATCGGGGTCAAGACGGTCGAGACCCACAAGGCGAGCGGGATGGCGAGACTGGGACTCGAGAGCCGGGCCGCCCTGGTCCGCTTTGCCATCGACGAGAGATGGCTGGGTGACGGCGGCTAAGGGAATTCCCTGATCCCCTCCGTTGTTTCCCCCGGAAAACACGCCGACATCTCCGATGTCGGCGTGTTTCGCTGAGTGCTACCTTGGTGCATCATGGAAAGAGTCGCCCAATGGGTTTCGATCCCCGTGGTCCCGCCACGGTTCGGCGCCCTGCCCTCCTGGCAGGCGGCCCCATCCGAGCAGGGACCGGCCGCCTGGGCGGCGCCGCTGGGACCGGCTACGGACCCCGACGCGACTCAGCAGCTAGTGCTCCTGGTAGACGACGATGCGCTTGCGCGCATGCCGCTCGCCCGTGGGCTCGAGTTCGGCGGCTACCGCGTGCTGGAGGCCGGCAGCGGTCGCGAGGCGCTCGCCATATTCCAGACCGAGCCGGCCATCGCCGTGGTGGTGACCGACACCCGGATGCCCGGGATGTCGGGGACCGAGCTCATCCGGCGCATCCGCGCGACCCACCATGACCAGGCGATCCTCCGGATCTCCGGCATGACCGACGCCGAT
>DASUXW010000105.1:0-2957 GCA_036377715.1 Gemmatimonadales bacterium | reverse complement strand
GACGAGCGGGTGAGCGGGCTCGACTGCACGTGCGTGAATCCCATCTCCAGTCCGATCTCCCGCAGCTCGGCGAACTCGTCGGGCGTGTAGTACCGCGCCACGGGCAGGTGTCCGGCGGACGGGCGCAGATACTGGCCCAGGGTCAGGATGTTGACGTCGCTCCGGCGCAGGTCGCGCATGCAGACCAGCACTTCGTCCCACTCCTCGCCCATCCCCAGAATGATCCCGCTCTTGGTGAGGGCGTCCGGGACCATGCGGCGCGCGTTGGCCAGCAGCTCCAGCGCGCGACGGTACCGCCCGCCCGGGCGGGCCAGCCGGTAGAGCCGGTCGGCGGTCTCGAGATTGTGGTTCAGGATGTCGGGACGGGCGTCCATCACGATCCGGAGCGCGTGCTCGGAGCCCTTGAAGTCCGGGATGAGCACCTCGACCGAGGTGTCGGGGAGCCGGCCGCGGATCTCGGTGATGCAGCCGGCAAACGCCTCGGCCCCGCCGTTGGGCAGGTCGTCGCGGTCCACCGAGGTGATCACCACGTGGGCCAGCCCCATCCGCTCGACGGCTTCGGCCAGGCGCACCGGCTCGAGCGGGTCAAAGGCCGCCGGCGTTCCGTGTGCCACTGCGCAGTAGGTGCAGTTCCGGGTGCACACGTCGCCGAGGATCATGAAGGTGGCGGCCTTGTGCTCCCAGCACTCGCCGACGTTGGGGCAGCGGGCCTCCTCGCACACGGTGTGCAGCCCGAGCTCCCGCATCATGGTCTTGATTCGAAGGTAGTTCGGTCCGCCGGGCGCCTTCACCTTGAGCCAGCCCGGCTTGCGGAGCGGCGCCGGGGCCGATGCCGGCCCCGGGGCGGGGGAGCGTGTCAGTTGTACGAGCGGGACCGCCACTCCTGGTCTCCGGCGAAGAGGGGTCGAGTGCGTGCCGGTCGAATCTTAGCCCCGTCGGGAAGGCGAAGCCAACGGTCGCAGGTCAGGAGCGGCCGCACGCGTCGATGATGCTCTGCGCGGCCTGCCGCACGTTGGCGGAGGCGCGCTCCTCCTGCTCCGTGGGGCCGCGGTGGGTCTCGAACTCGGCGAAGCTGTGCCCCACCACGCTCAGGCTGGTCTTGCCATCGGCTCCCGGCGCCGCCGTGATCTCGAGCCGGTCGATGTTCCGCCGGTAGGTCGGATCGGCACGGTGGATGGTGTCGTCGGTCCGCCGCGCGGTCACCCGGTTCTCGTTCTCGTCGAACGAGGTTTCCTGATACTTGAGACCGCCGAGTTGCGAGCGCGCGCAGGCGATGACGTCGGCGGGAGCGGCCGAAGGCGACGCGGTCTGCGTCGTGTAGTAGGCGCCGCCGCAGGCGCCCACGAGGAGGAGCGTGCCGAGCATGGCATGCGAGCGCATCGTACGGGATCTCCGGGAAGGATGTGGGTGCCCGGAATCTAACCGAAAAAAGAGCGGCCGCTCTTGCGAGGCGGCCGCTCGTTCTGCGCTGCAACGGGTGAAGCTTAGAAGAACAGCATCATGCCCAGCGAGCCCTGGTCCGACTTGGAGCTCTTGGCTCCGTCGGTGAAGCCGTCGATGTGGCCGTATTCCGCCACCCAGCGGAGCGACTTGCTCCACTTGTAGGTGATCTGGCCGACGATGGCCCGGTTCTTCAGGATCTCGGCGTCGGTGCCGTCAACCGTCTTCTCGGCGTCGGTCCGCTTCAGATGGTTCTCGCCGAAGCTCCCGCCGATCATCCACTTGCTGTTGGGCGGGCTGTAGGTGGCCTGCCCGATGTACCCGAACGAGTTGCGGCCCGGGAGCTTGCCATCGGCGTCCGGCACCGCGGCCACGCCACCGTTGTCGAAGTTCGCGCCGCCCACGATCCCGTCGCCCTGAAGCAGGAAGCCCATGCCCTTGGCGAAGAAGCCGGAGCCGGTGAGGGCGAAGCCGGAGACGTCAATGGTGATGCCGGCGCCCCCGCCCGTCGAGGTGAGGCTCTCAGTGCCGTCGCCCACGCCGTCCTTGGCCGTCTGGACCGCACCGTTCACGAACAGCTTGAAGTTGTTGTTCTCGCCGAACTTGTTGTTGTAGTTCAGCTCGGCCTCGACCCGGGGGAGCTGGATCGTGGTGTACGGGCCCGAACGGATCCCCTCGAACAGACCGATGCTGAACGATGCCGGCCGGCCGGCCGGGCTGGTGTAGGTGAGCTGCGGGCGGAAGTCGGTGTACAGGTAGCCGTACCCGATCCGGCCGAGCGCCGTGCCGCGGCCGCCGCCCCCGACGCCGACGCCGAGCAGCGTCATGTCGGTGAGGATGTTGCCGCGCTGATAGACGCCCAGCTCCTTACCCATAAGCAGCGAGCCCCAGGTCCCGCCGGCGGTCAGGTACACCTGGCGCATGTCGATCTGGGCGCCGGCCGCGTCGGTGCCGAAGTAGCTCGCGTTGTGTCCGCCGAACTCGACCTGCGGCGCGAAGCCGAAGTGCACGCCCAGATCCAGGTTCTCTTCCTTGCCCTTGGCGTCGAACACGGCGAAGGCCGGGAGCAGGCCCGTGCCGACGCTCAGGTCCTTGCTCGAGGTCGTGCAGGTGCCACCGCCGGGGCAGGTCTTGCCCTGCTGGTAGATGTAGAACGCGTTCACGTTCCCGCTGAACGTGAAGGCCCAGCCGTTGCTCATCTGCATCGTGAGCTGGGCTTCGGCCGCGTTCACCGCGCCGAAGGCCAGGCCCATGCACAACAGAGCGACTTTCTTCATAGGTGCTTCTCCCTGGGTGTAAGTATTGACCGCCCACGACAGCCATACCTCGGGACCTGCCTGCACCAGCAATCCGGGCCCGCGCCGAACGCAGCCGTTCGGGCCGCCGCCTCAGCGCGCGGGTTCACTCGTCGGACCAATGAGCGATGCGTTCACCTCCCAGAGTGCGTACCAGGTGGGGAGCGGACGGTGATTTTCCCACCAGTAGTAGTCGCTGAGCCGACTGACGTACACGTTGCC
>DASUXW010000104.1:0-22301 GCA_036377715.1 Gemmatimonadales bacterium | reverse complement strand
GACACGGGGATCAAGGAGTTCCATCTCGCGCCGGAGAAGGGGTGGCAGCCGGGGACCTACCTCGTCACGCTGTACCTCAACGGCGACTCGGCAGAGGCGAAGACCTTCTCGGTGCAGAAGTAGGGCATGACCACCACCGCGACGCTCCGGCCCGACATGCCGGCGACCGACCACGTTCCTCGCCCGTACACGGGGCCCGACCGTGACACCGTACTGGCCATGCGACGGCAGTACGGCCACCCCGGCAACTTCCTGTACTACCGCCAGCCCCTCATGATCGTCGAGGGGTTCATGCAGTATCTCTACGACGAGACCGGCCGGCGCTACCTCGACATGTTCGCGGGGATCGTCACGGTGTCGTGCGGCCACTCGCACCCGAAATTCGTCGAGCGCGTCAAGGCACAGATCGATCTGCTGCAGCACACCACCACGATCTATCTGCACCCGAACCAGCCGCTCCTGGCCAAACGCCTCGCGGAAAGGCTGCCGCCCGGCCTCGACGTCACCTATTTCGTGAACAGCGGGAGCGAGGCCAACGACCTGGCGCTGCTCATGGCGCGGGCCTACACGGGGCACCATGACGTGATCGCCGTCCGCAACGGCTACCACGGTGGCTCGCCGACCAGCATGGCGCTCACCTCGCACCACACGTGGAAGTTTCCCCAGCAGGCCACGCTGGGCGTGCACCACGCGATCAACCCGGACCCCTACCGGAGCCCGTTCACGGGCTCCGCCGAGGCGATCGCAACGCAGAGCGCCGAGGACATCCGCGATCTGATCCGGTTCTCGACCCCCGGCCACATCGCGGCCTTCATCGCGGAGCCGATCCAGGGCGTCGGCGGCGCCACGCACGGCGCGCCCAACTATCTGCGCGAGGCCTACGCCGTCGCGCGCGAGCACGGCGGCGTCTGCATCGCCGACGAGGTCCAGACCGGCTTCGGTCGTACGGGGGACCACTTCTGGGGTTTCGAGCACTCGGGCGTCGTGCCCGACATCGTGACCATGGCCAAGGGAATCGGCAACGGCTGGCCGCTTGCCGCGGTCACCACGCGTCGGGAGATCGCGGAGGCGCTGACGCAGCGCATCCACTTCAACACCTTCGGCGGCAATCCGGTGGCCATGGCCGCCGGCCTCGCGGTGCTCGACATCCTGGAGGAAGACGGCCTGCAGGAGAACGCGCGCGTGCTGGGTCGCCGGCTCAAGGCGGGTCTCGAGGAGCTGCAGCGCCGGCACCTCGTCATCGGCGACGTCCGCGGCATGGGCCTCATGGTCGGCGTGGAACTGGTGAAGGACCGCGCGACGAAAGCGCCCGCTATCGAGGAGACCCAGGCCATCTGGGAGCGCCTGCGCGAGCTGGGCGTGCTGGTAGGGAAGGGCGGCCTCTACGGCAACGTCCTCCGCATCAAACCCCCGCTCTGCATCACGGCCGAGGACGTGGATTTTGCGCTCGGGGCGATGGAGGAGGCGTTGGGGTAGGACCTACGATCTCCCGAAGAAACCCCGATATCGGTATATTTCCCGGATGCCCACCTTCGAAGTCGTTGCCCCGTTCGCCCCCGCCGGTGACCAGCCCAAGGCCATCGCCGAGCTGACGGCGGGGCTCCGGCGGGGCGACACGTACCAGACCCTCCTGGGCGTGACCGGGTCGGGCAAGACGATGACCCTCGCCCACACCATCGCCCACTACGGCAAGCCGACGCTGGTCCTCTCGCACAACAAGACGCTGGCGGCCCAGCTCTACGGCGAGCTGCGCCAGTTCCTGCCGCGGAACGCGGTCGAGTACTTCGTCTCCTACTACGACTACTACCAGCCCGAGGCGTACGTCCCCTCGACCGACGTGTACATCGAGAAAGACGCGTCGATCAACCAGGACATCGAGAGCCTGCGGCTCCGCGCCACCTCGAGCCTGATGGAGCGCGACGACGTGGTCATCGTGGCCACCGTGAGCGCCATCTATGGCCTGGGCGATCCGGTCGAGTACCGGAAGCTGATGGTGACCGTCCGCCGGGGCGAGCAGCGCGGGCGCGACCACATCCTGAGCGAGCTGGTCCGCATCCAGTACGGCCGCAACGACGTCGCCTTCGAGCAGGGCACCTTTCGGGTCCGCGGCGACTCGATCGAGATCTTCCCCGCCTACGCCGAGCAGGCCATCCGGATCGAGCTCTGGGGCGACGAGGTCGAGCGGATCAGCAAGATCAACCCGCTCACGGGCGACACGATCGCGCAGCTCGAGCAGTGCGCCATCTACCCGGCCAAGCACTTCGTGACCGAGCGGCCCAAGATCGAGCGCGCCGTCACGCTCATCCGGGCCGAGCTGGCCGAGCGGCTGGGCGAGCTCCGGAGCGCGGGCAAGCTGCTCGAGGCCCAGCGGCTCGAGTCGCGCACCAATTTCGACGTCGAGATGCTGCTCGAGGTGGGCACCTGCGCCGGGATCGAGAACTACTCTCGGCACCTGAGCGGCCGCCGGGCGGGCGAGCGGCCGGCGTGTCTGTTCGACTACTTCCCGCCCGACTTTCTCGTGGTGGCCGACGAGTCGCACGTCACCCTGCCGCAGATCGGCGGGATGTACAACGGCGACCGGGCCCGGAAGGAGACGCTGGTCGAGTACGGCTTCCGGCTCCCCTCCGCGCTCGACAACCGGCCGCTCAAGTTCGACGAGTTCATGTCGCTGGCGCCCCAGATGATCAACGTCTCGGCCACCCCGGGCGAATTCGAGCTGCAACTCTCGCAGGGGGTGGTGGTCGAGCAGATCATCCGGCCGACGGGGCTGGTGGACCCGGAGGTGGACGTGCGCCCCGTGCGCGGCCAGGTGGACGACCTGCTGCACGAGATCCGGCTCCGCGAGGCGCGCGGCGAGCGCGTGCTCGTCACCACGCTGACCAAGCGGATGGCCGAGGACCTGACCGACTACCTGCAGCAGGCCGGGGTGCGGGTGCGCTATCTCCACTCCGATATCGACGCGATCGAGCGGATGGAGATCCTGCGCGGGCTCCGGCTGGGCGAGTTCGACGTGCTGGTCGGGATCAACCTCCTCCGCGAGGGGCTCGACCTGCCCGAGGTCTCGCTGGTCGCCATTCTCGACGCCGATCAGGAGGGGTTCCTCCGCAGCGATCGATCGCTGGTCCAGACCATCGGCCGCGCGGCGCGCCACGTGAACGGGACGGCCATCATGTACGCCGACCGGATCACCGGTTCGATGCAGCGCGCGCTCGACGAAATGACCCGCCGGCGCGAGATTCAGCAGCGCTTCAACGCCGACCACGGGATCACCCCGCGGTCCATCGTGAAGTCCATGGAGGAGGTCCGGCTCTCGACCCACGTGGCCGACGCGCGCACCGAGCGGCCGGAGCCCAGGATCGCCGTGCAGGACAAGGTGGACCTGCGCGATCCGGCCAAGCGGGCGGCGATGATCGCTTCGCTCGAGCGGCAGATGCGCGAGGCGGCCGCCAACCTCGAGTTCGAGCTCGCCGCCATGCTGCGCGACCAGCTCAACGAGCTTCGCGCCGCGGCCGCTCCCGACGTGCGCCGCGCCCCCGCGCCGAGGCTGCGCCGGCACGCATGATCCGCGAGCTCACCGCCGAGGCGCTCGCGGAAGAAGGCGAGCGTCTCGGCCGCTCGCTGCCGCCGGGGACGCTGCTCACCTTCGAGGGCGAACTCGGCGCCGGCAAGACGACATTCATCCAGGCGATCGCGCGCGGGCTGGGCGTGAGCGGCGGCGCGACCAGCCCGACGTATGCGCTGGTCCACCGCTATCGCGGACGCCGGGGGCCGGTCTTTCACCTCGACTGCTACCGCCTGCGAGCGGCCGACGAGGCGGCCGATCTCGACTGGGAGGGGCTGATGGGCGAGGGCGACGCCATCCTGGTCGAATGGCCCGAGCGTGCGGGCGCCTGGGTCCCGGCGCCGGCGCGCCGCTTCCGGCTGCATCACCTGGCCGACCCGGCACGCCGCGGCCTCGAGGCGCTCTGATGCGGCTGGCCATCGAAACGGCGACCGACCGCCTGTCGGTCGCGCTGGGGCACTCGGCGGTCGACGCGGTCGCGCGCGAGCTGCCGGGCGCACGGCGCCACGCGGCGGCGCTGCTGCCGCTGGTGCAGGAGCTGCTCGACTCGGCGGGCGCGTCGCTCGACGCGGTGCGCGCGGTGGTGCTCGCCGACGGCCCGGGCAGCTTCACCGGGTTACGGGTGGGTGCGTCCGTGGCGAAGGCGCTGGCGCACGCGCGGGGGCTCGCGCTCTGGACGGCGCCGTCGCTGCTGATCCGCGCGTGCGGCGTGGCGCGGCCGGGCCACACCGTGCTCGCCCTGGCCGACGCGCTCCGGGGCGACGTGTACGCCGCCGCCTACCGGTTCGACGGGGCGCGCATCGAGGAGCTGCGGCCGCCGGGCGTCTGCCGCCCGGCCGAGCTCACGGCAGATTCGTTCCGGCCCGACATCCTCGTCGGCGAGGTGCCCGCGCCCGCGGCGCAGGTGCTCGAGGCCTGGGCGGCCCGCGCGATCATCGGCCCGCCGGCGGGCGCACCCCACGCCCGCGTGCTGCTGGATCTGCCCGATCGGCCGGGCGGCGCAACGCCCGTCGCGGCGGTGGAGGCGTGGGAGCCCAGCTACGGGCGCCCCGCCGAGGCGCAGGTACGCTGGGAGAGCTCGCATGGACGCCCCCTACCGGATTCGGTCCGCAGTCGCGGCTGACGCCTCGGGGCTCTACGCCATCGAGCGCCGGGCCTTCAGCGACCCGTGGAGCGAGGCCAGCTTCCGCGAGGCGCTGGTCGCGCCGTGGAGCTTCGGTCTGGTCGCCGAGTCGGGGCGAGGCGTCGCGGGCTATCTCATCGGGCGCGAGGTGGCAGGCAGCGGTGAGGTGCTCAACCTGGCGGTGGCACCCGAGTACCGGCGCCGCGGCATCGGCGGCGCGCTGCTCGGCGCCGGGCTCACCGCCTTCCGCCGCCGGAAGGTGGACGAGGTGTTCCTCGAAGTACGCGAATCGAACATCTCGGCGCAGGCGCTCTACGCCGGGCACGGCTTCCGGCCGGTGGGGCAGCGCGCCGCGTACTACCGCAACCCGCGTGAGGACGCACTGGTCCTCCGGCTCGAGCTGACGCAGCGCGCGTAATTCTGCCGCCAGCGGCGTAAGTTTGGTTGACGGAAAGACTTGCGGGGCCTACATTTTACCCGGGTCCACAGCCGTGGCCCCACGACAGAACCCTGGAGGTGCATGTGAGCCGGAGTCTGAACAAAGCCATCCTGATCGGGAATCTCGGCGCCGATCCCGAGGTCCGCAGCACCTCGAACGGGTCCCGCGTGGCCACCCTCTCCGTGGCCACCAGCCGGCAGTGGAAGAACCAGAGCGGTGAGAAGCAGGAAAAGACCGAGTGGCACCGCGTGGTCCTGTGGAACAACAAGGGTTCCACCCTGGCCGACATCGCCGAGAAGTATTGCAAGAAAGGCGACAAGGTCTACGTGGAGGGCAGCATCGAGTACCGCTCCTGGCAGGACCGTGAGGGCCAGACCCGCTACACCACCGAGATCGTCGCACGCGAGCTGATCCTGCTCTCCGGCCGGGGCGACGGTGCGGAGGCGGCCTACTCGCCTCCCGGCAAGGTCGGTGCGGCCGCGGCGGCCCCGAAGGGCAAGGAGTCTTTCGAAGACTTCCCCGAGGCGCTCGACGCCGAGGACGACGACCTCCCGTTCTGAGCTCGGCGGCCGCGGCGGCCGGAACAGCCGCCGCGGCCATGGATATCTCCCGACCACCCGCCATTCGCCAGAGCCGCCCCCGCCGTCGGCGGCTCCCGATCTGGCCCGCAAGCACATGGTGGCGCACGCCTTAGCCAGCCCCACCGGGGGCTGCGCCCGATGGCGTTGATCTTGCCTCGGCTGCCCCTGAACCGCTCCGAATTGGCCGTTCCAGCTCCATCGCCGACACTACGTCGTTGGGAGATCCCGATGCGCCGTTCGTACCAGTGGACCTGGGTGGGCCTGCTCGCTGCCGCACTCGCACCCGGGGTCGCACTCGCCCAGGCGGCCGCGCCTGCGACTCATACCGTGCGCTCCGGCGATACGCTCTGGGACCTCGCCCGGCAGTACCGGGGCGATCCCTTCCTCTGGCCTGACATCTACCGGATGAATACCAGCGTGGTGGAAGACCCGCACTGGATCTACCCCGGCGAGGTGCTGCGTCTGGCCGGCGCCGACACGGTGCCCTCGGTCCCGACCACCGACACCCCCGAGCCGCCGGCCCAGGTAGCAACGGCCGCCGGCACCGACTCGACCGCCGGTGCCGACACTGCGGCCGAGGCGCCCCAGAAGACGCTCGCGCAGCTCGCCGCGGTGTCGGCCACCGACCCCGGCACCGACGACCAGGGCCTCTTCGGCCCGCGCCGGTCGCGGATGATGGAAGAGACGCTCAAGGCGTACACCGAGCAGCCCTACCGCGCGCTTCGTCCCAGCGAGTTCTACTCCTCCGGCTTTCTCACCGAGAACGACCGCCTGCCGTTCGGCAAGGTGCTCGGCCCGGTGATCCCGGAGCAGATCCGGTCGTCCTCCGCGCAGGCCACCGCGCTCCCGCTCACGGCGATCGCGGTGGAAGCGCCGCGCGGCGGCTCCTACCAGATCGGCGACACGCTCCTGGTGCTGCAGCTCGGCCCCGAGCTTCGCTCCTACGGTGAGGTGGTGGTGCCCACCGGCCTCGCGCGCGTGGTGGACACGGTGCAGGGCCGCTTCGTCGCGGAGCTCGTGGCCACGTACGGCCCGGTGCGCCAGGGTCAACGGGTGCTGCCCGCGGAGAAGTTCACGCCGTCCGGCGACGCGCACGCGGTCCCGGTCAACGATGGCGTGCAGGCGACCTTCATCGGCGGTGCGGGGCGCCAGGACCTCAAGGCGCCGCAGATGGTCGTGTTCCTCGACAAGGGCCGCCGCGACGGCGTCGCGCCGGGCGACCTGTTCGAGATTCGGCGGCATCCGGAGCGGCTGCCCGACGGACGGCAGCTCATGAACGACGTCATGGCCACGGTGCAGGTGGTCCACGTGCGCGAGCACACCGCCACGGGACGCGTGCTCAACGTTCTCTCACCCGATATCGCCCCGGGCACCGAGGCGCGCCAGATCGCCAGGCTTCCGTCCTGACCTCCGGAGGCATGGTGATGATGCGGCGCCGGGGGGGCTCCCCGGCGCCGTATCGCTTTCCCCGTTCCTTCCCCGCGGCACATATCTATATTGCGGGGCGGTTTTTCCTTTCCTTCGGCACCCCCCGGACGGAGCAATCATGATGAGACGGAGCGCATGAGCGGTCGGGTACTGGTCACCGGGGGTGCCGGATTCATCGGCTCCCACGTTGCGGAGGCCTACCTGCGCGAGGGATGGGAGGTCGTCGTGCTCGACGACCTCTCGCGCGGTCACGAGGAGAACGTTCCGGAGCGCGCGCGGTTCGTCTGCGCCGACATTCGCTCGCCCGAGGCGCGGCGGCTCGTCGCCACGGGCGGGTTCGACGCCATCAATCACCACGCCGCGCAGATCGACGTCCGGTTCTCGGTGGACTCGCCCTCGCAGGATGCCGCCATCAACGTCGTGGGGCTGGTCAACCTGCTGGAGGGCGCCGGCGAGGGGAAGGTGCGCCGCGTGGTGTTCGCCAGCAGCGGCGGCGTCGTGTACGGCGATCCGTCCGTGATTCCCACCCCCGAGACGGCGCCGAAGCTCCCGGTCTCGCCCTACGGCGTGAGCAAGCTCGCCGGCGAGTACTACCTGCGCGCGCTCGGCGCGCTGCGCGGCTTCGAGGGCGTCGCGATGCGCTACGCCAACGTCTTCGGGCCGCGGCAGGACCCCAAATCGGAAGCGGGTGTGGTGTCGATCTTCGTCTCGCGCCTGCTCGAGCACAAGCCGCTGACCGTCTTCGGCGACGGCCTGCAGACCCGCGACTACGTGTTCGTGAAGGACGTGGCCCGCGCCAACGTGCTGGCCACCACGGCGACGCTCCCGGCCGGCGGCGAGCTCGACGCGCCCGCGTTCAACATCGCCACCTCGATGCAGCGCAACGTGCTCGAGCTGGCCGAGTCGGTGGGCCAGGTCATGGGGCACCAGCCCAGGCTCGAGTTTGCGCCGCCCAGGCCGGGCGAGCTCCTCCGGAGCGCGCTCGACATCGGCAAGGCCCGGGCCGTGCTGGGCTGGGCGCCCGAGTGGAAGTTCGACGACGGTCTCCGCCAGCTGGTGGACTGGTTCCGGAAGGAGGCCCGATGATCCTCCAGGCCGGCGGCGCCGTGCCGCACTCCGCGGTCGAGCTGGTGATGACCGCGAGCACCGAAACGAAGATCGTCCTGGCCATCACCGCTGTCTTCTCGCTGGTCTCGTGGTTCATCATCATCCTGAAATGGTGGCAGTTCCGCCGGCTCAACCGCCAGGCCGACCGGTTCTTCGCCGAAATGGAGCGCACCACCCGGCTGCAGGACGCCTATCACGCGGTCATGAAGCAGCCGCCGTCGCCCTACAACCGGCTGTTCCGCGAGGCCATCACGTTCTACTCGGAGCTCCGCCCGGGCGCGCTCCGGGAAGAGCGCGGGGCCGACCGCAGCTCGCTCACGCCGACCCAGCTCGAGGCGCTCAAGATGGTCCTCGGCAAGGAAGTGGCGGCCGAGCGCGACCTGCTGGGCCACTACATCCCGTGGCTCGCCACCATCGGGTCGGTGAGCCCGCTGCTAGGCCTCCTCGGCACCACGCTCGGCATCATCAACGCCTTCACCGGCATCGCCACCAAGGGCTCGGGCAACCTCTCCGCGGTGGCCCCCGGCGTGGCCGAGGCGCTGGTGGCGACGTTCGGCGGCCTCGCGGCGGCGATCCCCGCGGTCATCGCCTACAACCTGTACGTGAACCGCGTGCGGCTGTTCGCGGGTGAGCTCGAAGGCTTCGCCAACGAGCTAATCGGCACGATGGCCCGGGAAGGGCTGCTTTAAATGTCGGCCAGTCTGGGCGGTGGACTGGGCAGCCAGCGGGGCGAGCTCCCGCTCATGGCCGACGTCAACGTTACCTCGCTGGTGGACGTGATGCTGGTGCTCCTGATCATTTTCATGATCACGGCACCGATGATGCAGGGCGGCGTGGACGTCGAGCTGCCGCGCGCCGAGGCGCGGCCGCTCGCCCCGAAGGAGGGGATGGTGGTCTCCGTCAACCGCGACGGGCGCATTTTCGTGGATCAGACGCCGGTCTCGTACAACGACTTCCGCGTGACGTTCCGCTCGCTCGCCGCCACTCGCAAGCCCAAGGGCGTGTACCTGCAGGCCGACACCCGGGTGCCGTACGGGCAGGTGGTGCGCGTGCTGGCGATCATCCGCGGGGCAGGAATTCAGAACGTGGGTCTCGTGGCCGCGGAGGAAGAACCGCGGTGATCGTACGCTCCGACCGTGGCCGCCCGCCCGGGACCACGGTGGGACTGGTCGGGACGGTGCTGGTGCACGGCGCGGTGGTGGCCTTCGCGTTCACCCAGGCACAGCCCGCCAAGGCCGGCCCTCCGGTGTACGCGGTCGACCTGGTCGCCGCGCCGGCGCCGACCCAACGGCAGCGGCTGGCGCGGGAGGCGGTTCCGACGCCGCCACCCCAGGAGAAGCCGGCGCCGGTCAAGCCGATTCCCAAGCCCAAGCCGAAGCCCGCGCCCGAGCCCGAGCCCAAGGCGCCGCCGAAGGACGAGGAGCGCGAGCCGCCCCCCAAGACCTCGGCACCGGTCGAGCCGGCGCCGGGCGAGACGCCGAGCACGGGGACGGACGTCGCGACCATCAAGACGCCGGGCCTCCAGTTCCCGTTCCCGGAGTACCTGCGGAACATCGTGACCCAGGTCTACCGCAACTGGGACCGGGATGCGACGCGGCAGAACGAGTTCGCCGAGATCAGCTTCCTCATTCTCCGGGACGGCAGCGTGCGCGACATCCATTTCGTCACCCGCTCGGGCAGCTTCGCCTTCGATCTGAGCGCCCAGGGCGCGGTCGAGGCCGCGGGAAACAGCCACGCCTTCGGTCCGCTCCCCGACGGTTGGGACGCCGACGTCCTGCCCGTGAGCTTCTACTTCAAGCCCGTCTCCCGATGACCCGACCGCTTGCCTGCGCCGCCGCTCTCGCCGTCCTGGCCCCGTTCGCGCCGTTGCGCTTCACGCGCGCGGCGGCCCAGGACACCACCCGGGTCGAACAGGGCGTGCGGGTCGGCGTCGAGTACCAGCCGGGCGTGCGACCCGGGCTCGTGGTGCTCCCGGGGCCCGGGCTCGATTCGGCGCGGGCCATCGTGCGGCGCGACCTCGACTACAGCGACCGGTTCGAGATGATCGCCCTGGCCGACGCGGGCGGGGGCGCCGGCGGTGGCGGGCGCGGTGCCGCGCCGGGCGAGCCGGTGAACTACGGCATCTACAAGGCGCTGGGCGCGCAGTTCGGCGTGGAGCTGGTCGAGGCGGCCGGCGGGATGACCGCGCGGCTGCACGACCTCGGGGCCTCGCAGGTGCGCAACCAGCAGACCTTCAGCCTTCCGCCGGCGACCGATCCGGGCTACCGGCTCGAGGTGCACCGGGTGGCCGACGAGGTGGCGCGCTGGGCCACCGGCACGCCGGGAATCGCCGCCACGCGGCTGCTCTTCGTGGCCGGCGGACGCATCTACCGGACGGACAGCGACGGCGAGGAGATCACGCCGCTCACGCCGGCGGGGCAGACCGCGCTGTCGCCGGCGTGGTCGCCCGACGGACAGCGGTTCGCGTACACCCGGCTCGAGGGCGGCCGGGGCGGCGTGTTCGTTCAGCCGATCGCGGGCGGTGTCGGCCAGCAGGCGCCGGGCACCGCGGGCGGACTCAATATCACGCCGGCGTTCTCGCCCGACGGCCGACTCCTGGCCTACGCGCACTCCGACGAGAGCGGCACCGACGTGTACCTCGCGAACATCGCCGACCGCTGCTGCGCGCAACGCTTGACCGTGGGGCGCTTCGCGGACAACTTATCACCGACCTTTTCGCCAGATGGCCGCCGTCTCGCGTTCGTCTCCACCCGGGCGGGGCCGCCCCAGATATACGTGATGGCCGCCGACGGAACCGATCAGGAACTGCTCGCGCCGTTCGACTATGGTGCGACGGGCAGTTCCAACGCGCCCGAATGGTCGCCGGACGGGGCCAACGTCGTCTTTCATCGTGAGGTGTCGGGCAGCCCGCAACTCTTCCTCGTCAGCGTGGCGGGGCGGCGGGTACGGCAGCTCACGTCGTCCGGCCGCAACGAGGACCCGACCTGGGCGCCCGACGGCCGGCACATCACCTTCGTCTCCGACCGGAGCGGCCAACGCCAGCTCTGGGTCATCGATATGGAGACCGGTCGCGTACGCCAGCTGCACACGCCCGGCGCCGCGCGGCTGCCCGCCTGGTCCCGGCGCCTGAGTCGGACCGCCGTCGCCCCCTAACCTCGAACTCGGAGTGATGATGCGCGCACCTTCCCTGATGCTGGTCCTCGCCACCGCCGCGCTGGCCGTCGGGTGCGGCGGCAAGTCCGCGCCCGAGGAGCCGGCGCCCCAGCCGGCACCGACTCCGGCGCCCGCGCCGGCCCCGGCCCCGACGGACGACTCGGCCGAGCGCGCCCGGGCCGACTCGATCGCGCGCGCGGCCGCGGAAGCCGAGGAGCGGGCGCGGGCGGTGGCCGCCGACCTGGCGACGATGATCAACTTCGACTACGACCAGGCCACGATCCGCGACGTGGACCAGGCCACACTCGATCGCAAGGCCGCCATCATGGCCGCCAACCCGAACCTGAAGGTCCAGATCAGCGGCCACGCCGACGAGCGGGGCTCCGACGAGTACAACCTGGCGCTGGGCAACCGGCGCGCCGCCGCGGCTAAGCGCTACCTCGAGAACAAGGGGATCGACGGATCGCGGATCGACGTCGTCTCCTACGGCGAGGAACGGCCGCTCAACCAGGGTCACGACGAGGCCGCGTACGCGCAGAACCGCCGGGATGAGTTCCAGGTGACCGCGGGCGGGGACAACCTCGTTCCCCCGCAGTGAGCTCGCCGGTCCGACGCCCGACGCCCGTGCTCGCCGCGCTGGTCCTTGCGGCGAGCCTGGGGGCCTGCGTCTCGAAGAGCGACGTGCAGATGGTGCAGGGCGAGGTGGCGCTGCTGCGGGCGGAGACGATGCGGCGCGATTCCGCCCGCGCGGCGCAGCTCGGCGAGGTGATCCAGATGCAGCAGGGTATCATGGACTCGCTCGCGGTGAGCCGACGGGCGGTGGGCCAGCTCAAGGGCGACCTCGCCTCCGACCTCTACAACATCCAGCAGCAGCTCGTGCAGCTGCAGGAGCTCACCGGCCAGAGCCAGCAGCGGCTGACCGAGCTCCGCACCCAGCTCGAGGCCCGCGGCGCCGAGATCCAGGCGACGCCGGGCACCCCGACGGTCCCGTCTCCGGGCGACAGCGCGCGTCCCGAATCGACCGCCGCCGCCAGCGCCTCGGCCGATCAGATGTACGAGGCCTCGCTCGCCCAGCTCCGCCGCGGGAGCACCTCGACCGCGCGCCTGGGCCTGCGCGAGATGCTGCGCACCTATCCCGACACCCCGCGTGCGCCCGACGCGCTGTACTTCGTCGGCCAGACGTTCGCGGCCGAGAACCCGGACTCGGCGGCGGCGTACTACACGCAGGTGGTGGACAAGTATCCCTCGTCGCCCCGGGCGGCGTCGGCGCTGTACAACCTGGGCCTCCTCGCCGAGCGCCGGAGGGATACGGCCAAGGCCAGGGATGCCTACCAGCGCGTGGTGCAGAAGTATCCCCAGTCCGACGAGGCCGCGCTGGCTCGCGACCGTCTGAGGTCGCTCGGGCGCTAAGCCCGGGCGCCGCCGCGCCATGACGGGCCCCGCCGGGGAGATGCCGTTCCTCGACCACCTCGAGGAGCTGCGGTGGCGCATCCTCCGCTCGCTCGCCGCGGTGGTCGTAGGCTTCGGGCTGGGGCTCTGGCTGGTCCAGCATTTCCAGCTCGTCAATCTGCTCAAGCAGCCCATCGCGCCGTATCTCACCGGGGCCGGTGGAAAGCTGATCGTCACCAGTCCCACCGACCCGGTGATGATCGTCTTCAAGCTCGGCTTCCTCGTGGGGCTGGTGCTCGCCTCGCCGATCATCCTCTGGCAGGTGTGGGCCTTCATGGCGCCCGCGCTGTATGCGCGCGAGAAGCGCGCGCTGGTGCCCGCGCTCTTCGCCGGCCTGGTGCTGTTTCTGGCGGGGGCGGTGCTGGCCTACCTGTTCGTGGTGCCGCAGGCGCTCCGGGTGCTGTTCAGCTTCCAGACCGAGGCCATCCAGCCGTTCATCACCTACGACGCCTACTTCGATTTCGTGCTGCAGGTGGTGCTGGCGCTCGGGCTCTCGTTCGAGCTGCCGCTCGGGATCATCCTGCTGGCCTGGCTGGACGTGATCGGGCCGGCCGAGCTGGCGCGGTTCCGGCGCTTCGCCGTGGTGGGGGCGTTCATCGCGGGAGCGCTGCTCTCGCCGGGCACGGACATCGTCTCGATGATCATGATGACGATCCCGCTGCTGCTGCTCTACGAGATCGGCTACGCGGGGAGCGTGGTCATCGCCCGGCGCCGACGGAAAGCCGCGGCGGTCGCGGCGCTGGTCGTCGCGGCGCTCGGGCTTGGCAGCCGGCCGGCGGCGGCGCAGGTCCCGGCCCAGCAGCGCAGGCCGCCGCTCCAGGCGCAGCAGCGGCCCGACTCGCTCCAGGACACCACGCGCGCCCGCGAGGCGCTCGACAGCGCCAAGGCCGGCCGGCTCGGCATTCCCACCGCGCCGAGTCGGAGCTTCGGACCCGAGGACTCGGTGCTCAAGGCCCTCAAGGCGCGTCCGGGCTACGAGACCACGCGCTACCGGGCCGATTCGGCGAGCGTGCTCATCAAGGACGAGCGGGTGCTGCTCGAGGGCGAGGCGCTCACCGAGCGGCAGGGAGCGCTGCTCGAGGCGGATACGATCCGCTACGGCCAGGCGAGCTGCCTACTCGATGCCGCGGGCAACCCTCGGCTCTTCGATCGTGGGCAGGTGCTGGTCGGCGAGGGGATCCGCTACGACACCTGCCGGCGTCGCGGCACCGTGAGCGACGCCCTCACCAACTTCACCGAAGGCTCGACCGTCTGGTTCCTCCGGGGAAACGTGGCCCAGGACTCGAGCTCGCGCCGGCTCTACGCGGGCTCGAGCGAGATCACGAGCTGCGACCTGCCCACACCGCACTACCACTTCAGCGCGCGCGAGGTGAAGTGGGTGTCGCAGAACGTGCTGGTGGCGCGGCCGGTGGTGCTCTACGTCCGCGACGTTCCGATCCTCTGGCTGCCGTTCATCTTCCAGGACGTGCGGCCGGGGCGGCACTCCGGCATCCTGATCCCGCAGTTCGGCCTCAACGATCTGGTGCGGCCGACGCGGACGTACAACCGGCAGATCACCAACGTGGGCTACTACTGGGCGCCCAACGACTACGTCGACCTGACGGGCCGGCTGGACTGGTTCGCCAACCGCTACGTGCAGTACGGGGTCGTGGGCCAGTACCGTTGGCTCAACCGGTTCCTGAGCGGCACCGTGGGGTTCAACGAGCAGCGGCAGAGCGGCGGCGGCTCGGGGCTCACCTTCCGGTGGGACCACCAGCAGCAGTTCAACCTGTCGACCAGCCTCAACTTCAACGTCAACTACGCGAGCAACACCGCGATCATCCGCGGGAACGCGATCGACCCGCTGCAGAACACGCAGCAGATCACCAGCTCGCTGAATTACTCGAAGCGACTCTCGTGGGCCACGCTCACGATCGGCGGCAACCGGCGGCAGAGTCTCACGGACGGGAGCGTGCAGCAGCTCCTGCCGGCGCTGACCCTCTCGCCGGTGCCGATCGCGATCGGATCCAACGTGACCTGGTCACCGGGACTCAGCTTCACCAACAATACGACCTCCAACCCCTCCGCGGACACCCTGTTCCGGGTCCTGCCGGGTGGGCTGCTCGACACGCTCGCGGTAGACAACAGCACGCGGGTGACGGCGCTCAGCTTCGATACCCCGCTTCGGATCGGCGGGTTCAACTGGCAGAACTCGATTCAGGTCAACGATCAGCGTACCAAGGCCCCGGAGACGATCACGTCGGTACAGGACAACCCCGCGACGCCGGATCCGACCGACAGCCTGCGCGTGCGCCAGTTCTTCGAGAGCGATTTCGAGACATCGCTCGACTGGGACACCGGGATCAACCTCCCGGTGCTGTTCCGCGGGTCGTGGAAGCTCCAGCCGGTGGTCGGCGTGGGGAACGCCACCTCGGGTCCGTTCGCCGTCCGGAACCGCAACACGAACGGACAGTTCGTGCGCCAGGGCAAGCGGCTGAGCTTCGGCGCGACCGCGTCGCCCACGCTGTTCGCGTTCTTCCCGGGGATCGGCCCGCTCAGCCGGATCCGCCACAGCTTTTCGCCGGTGATCCAGTGGAACTACCAGCCCGCCGCCGATGTCCCCGAGGACTTCGCGCGGGCAGTCGCCCAGCCGGGGCAGCCGCTGCAGCTCCGGAGTGACGCGACCCAGCGGGTGAGCGTGTCGCTGTCGCAGACGTTCGAGGGCAAGGTGGCTCCGAAAGGCGCCGACACCAGCAGCGCGGACGCGCGAAAGATCCGGCTGCTCAGCATCAGCACCAGCGGCGTCAGCTACGATTTCGAGCAGGCCAAGAAGCCGGGCTTCACGGGGTGGACCACCCCGAGCGTGACCAACTCGATCCTGAGCGACCTCCTTCCCGGTTTCAACCTGAGCCTCACGCACGATCTCTGGCGCGGGGCCGTCGGGTCCGACACGTCGCACTTCGCGCCCTTCCTGTCGAACGTGAGCGCGAGCTTCGCCCTCTCGGGCGGCTTCTTCCGCTCGATCGGATCGATCTTCGGGCTCGGCGGGAAGTCGACCGGACCGCGCGGGCCGGAGCAGGTGCCGACCTCGTACATCGCGGAATCGGGCCGGCGCACCCGGCCGGGGTCGTTCTTCAGCACGACGCAGACGCCGCTGCAGCGGGGCGGCCGGAGCTTCAGCGCCAACTTCAACTATCAGCTCACCCGCACCCGGACGCCGAGCGGCATCACCACGGCCCCGATCCCGAGCCGGCAGAGCCTCGGGTTCAGCACCAGCTTCTCGCCGACCCCCTTCTGGTCGCTGTCCTGGTCATCCCAGTACAACATCACCGACGGGAAGTTCGAGTCCCAGGTGGTGCGGCTCGAGCGCGAGCTGCACGAGTGGCGGGCCGGGTTCAATTTCGTCAAGAACCCGAACGGGAACTTCGCCTTCTACTTCTCGATCTACCTGACCGACCTGCCGGACCTGAAATTCGACTACGACCAGACCACCATCGAGCGGTAGCCGGGGCTGCTGGCACGCGACGTGCTCCGTCCCGGACCAACCCCAGTGGAGACAGCCTATGCGTGGCCGATGGATTCCAGTCCTCATCCTGGCGGCGGCCGCCTGCTCGTCCGACGACCGGACCGGGCCGGACGATGCGCCCGAGGCGCCGACCAGCCTCTCCAGCATCACGCTGGACGCGGCGGTGGCCCTTACCTGGTCCGACAACCCGTTCGTGTCGGACCCCGCGAACTTCCAGAACTACAACGTGTACTCCACCTCGTACGATCTGGACAACGACCGCTGCGGCACCAGCTGGCAGCTCGAGGGAACCACGGTGGCCCCCGAGTTTCTGGTCGGCGCCCTGACCAACGGCGTGCCCCGCTGCTTCACGGTCACGGCGATGAACCCGCGCGGCGCCGAGAGCGACCGGTCGCCGATGCGTGCCGATACGCCGCGCCCTGACGCGCGGAACGTGGCCCTGGTCGCCTTGCAGGTGCAGTCGGCCGGGAGCGGGTTCCGCTTCTGGGACGATCTCAACGGCGACGGCGCCGTGCAGGACGGCGAGCTGGGGCTGGTGCGCTCGGGCGGCGGCACCGACATCGACTTCGCGGTGGACCGGATCAACGGCGAGCTTTTCCTCACGCCCGTGCGCGCCGGGACCGGCGTCGAGCTCTACGACGAGAACAACCCGGTCGAGGACCTCACCGCGATCGATTTCGCCGCCGACCGGACCTACCGCACCACGGCGATCCAGGCGAGCCCGGGCTTCGGGTACGTGTTCGAGATGAACGGGGGCGACGGGTTCAAACGCTACGGCGCCGTGCGGGTGACGCACGTGGGCCAGGATTTCCTCATTCTCGACTGGGCCTACCAGACCGACCCCGGCAACCCGGAGCTGCTCGTCACCTCCGGGGGTTGAAACCGCCGCGGCTGGCGAGTTACTTGGGCCATGCCCCAGCCAGCCTGTGTGCTCGACGGCCGCACCCTCTCCGTGGCGGACGTGGTCCGGGTCGCGCGCGAGCCCGGCACTCTCGTGGAAGTGGAGGCCGGTGCGCGCGAGACGCTGCTGGCGAGCCGCCGATCGGTCGAGGCCGCCATCGCGTCGGGCCAGACGATCTACGGGATCAACACCGGGTTCGGCAAGCTCGCCAACGTCCGCATCCCGCCTGACCGGCTCGACCAACTCCAGGTCAACCTGATCCGCAGCCACGCCGCCGGCGTGGGAGCGCCGCTTCCGCCGGCGGTGGTCCGCGCCATCATGCTGCTCCGCGCCAACGTGCTGCTCCGCCCGACCAGCGGCGTGCGTCCCCAGCTGGTGGACGCGCTGGTGGCGATGCTCAACGCGCGCGTCGTCCCGTACGTCCCGGAACAGGGGAGCGTCGGCGCGAGCGGCGATCTCGCCCCGCTGAGCCACATCGCGCTCACGCTCATGGGCGAGGGACGGGTGCTCGAGGGCGCCGCGGCCCGCGCCGCGCCGGCGGCCGGCGCGCTCGCCAAGGCGGGGCTCGCCGCCTTTCCGTTCGCGCCCAAGGAAGGGCTCGCGTTCATCAACGGAACGCAGGCGCAGACGGCCATGCTCGCGCTCCTGGTGCATGATGCCCGGACGCTCTGGCGCACCGCCGCGGGCGCGGCGGCGATGAGCCTCGAGGCGCTCCGCGGCACCCCCGTGCCGCTCGACCCGCGCATCCACGCGGCGCGCCCGCACCCGGGGCAGATCGCGGCGGCCGATCTCCTGCGGAGCCTGCTCGAGGACAGCGAGATCCGCGAGTCGCATCGCGAAGGCGATCCGCGGGTGCAGGACGCCTACAGTCTGCGCTGCGCGCCCCAGGTGCTCGGTGCGGTGGGCGATGCGATCCGGTTCGCGGAGGAGACCGTCGCGATCGAGCTCAACGCCTCGACCGACAATCCGCTCGTGTTCGAGAACGGCGACGTGCTCTCGGGCGGGAACTTCCACGGGCAGCCGGTGGCGCAGGCGCTCGATCTGCTGGCGATGACCCTCACCACGCTGCAGGCGATCGCGGAACGGCGGGTGGAGCGCCTGGTGAACCCCGACCTCTCGCAGGGGCTGCCCGCGTTTCTCACCAGCGACCCCGGCCTCTGCAGCGGCTTCATGATGGTCCAGATCACGGCCGCATCGCTGGTGGCCGAGTCGCGCGCCATCGCGATGCCCGCGAGCATCGGCTCCATCCCGACCGACGCCAATCAGGAGGACTTCGTCCCGATGGGCATGGCCTCGGCGTGGAAGGCCCAGCGCATCCTGCGCAACGCGCAACGGGTCGTGGCCGCGGAGCTGCTCTGCGCCGCCCAGGGGCTCGAGTTCCTGAAGCCGCTTTCGCCGGGCCGCGGCGTGGGGGAGCTGTACCGCCGGATCCGGTCCCTGAGCCCGGCCGTGGCACCGCTCGGCCGCGACCGGCCCCCGGCGCCCGACCTCGAGCGGCTCACGTTGGCGGTGGCGACCGGCGAGCTCGACCCCGCGCGCGGATAGCGCTCGCGGCCTGCTTGCCGGGCCGTGGGCGCATCCGGTATCTTACGCGGGCTTCCAGCCTTATCCCCCGTTCCCCTTTCAGCCCGAGCCGCATGAATCTGGAAAAGCTGAAGGACTCGGCGCGCAAATTCGAGCAGAAGGAGGACTGGCGGAAGGCAATCGAGGTCTACCTCAAGGCCATCCAGCAGATCGAGTCGGGCGCCGAGAGCAGCCCGGACCTGTCGCTCTACAATCGCGTCGGGGACCTCTACCTCAAGATCAATGACACCGCGGCGGCCGTGCGCTCGTATGAGCGGGCGGTGGACTTGTACGCGGACCAGGGCTTCTTCAATAACGCCATCGCGCTCTGCGGCAAGATCCTGCGGGTCAATCCCGGCCGCACCCAGACCTACCTGAAGCTGGCCCAGCTCCACGCCCGCAAGAACGTCGTCATCGAGGCCAAGCGGAATCTGATCGAGTTCCTTGAGCGCATGAATGCGCTGGGGCAGCTCGACCAGGCGTTCCAGTCCATCAAGGAGTTCGCCGACCAGTTCTCGGGCAGCCAGGAAATCCGGATGATGCTGGTGGACCTGCTCCGCGCCGCCTCGCGCGAGGAAGAGGCGCTCGAGCAACTCGCCAAGATCGCCGGAGACATCGAGGCACGCGGGATGCCGGCGCCGAGCGGCTCATCGGCCGCGCCCGGGGCACCGGCGCCGCCCTTCGCCGGTCCGCGCTCGGGCGGGACGCCGGGACGCGGGGACCTGATCTTCCTCGATACCGGGCTCGACTTCCAGGCGCCGGCCCCCGGCGCTCCCGCCGCCGAGGAGCAGCCCGCCCCCGCGGAAGGTCTCGAGCCCACCGAGGCGACGTACGACGCTCCGCCCGAGGTCGGTGAGCTGCTGATCGATCCGCCGGCCGGCGAGGCCGAGGCGGAGCCGGAGTCGCTCATCGCGACCCCGCCGCTCGACGGGCTGGAGCAGACCGCCGAGGCCGATCTCCCGCTCGAAACGATCGGCCAGCTGCCGGGGCTCGAGCTGGACGAGCAGAGCGCCGAGCTCGATCTCGACGCCCCGCCGCTCGAGGAGCTCGACCTGCTCGACGACGAGGCCGCCGCGCCGACGGCCGGCCTGCCGCTGATCGACGACGCGCCGGCCGGCGCATCCACGGAAGACGAGCTGGCGGCGCTCGAGGCGCGCATCGCGGACGACGCGGGGAACCCCGATCTCCACCGGGAGCTGGCCGACCGTCTCCTGCTCGCGGGCGAGCTGGCGCGGGCGTCGGAGGAGCTGCGTCTCGCGCTGGAGGCCTACGAAGCCGGCGAGGACTGGAGCGGCGCGTCGGCCGTCGCCGATCGGCTGGTGGCGCTCGAGCCCGACGCCATCCACAACCACCAGAAGCGCGTGGAGCTCGCGTTTCGCACCGGCGAGCGCGCACCGCTGCTCGACGCCTACATCGCGCTCGCCGAGGCGCTCGAGCGGGTGGGTGCCGGCGACAAGGCGCTGGCGGTCTACCGGCGGGTGCTGGAGCACGACCCCGGCAACGCCGCGGCCGAGGCGGCCCTCGCCGCGGTGCGGCCGCCCTCCGCGCCGGCGATGCCGGCGCCCCCTGCGGGCCGGACCGCGCCCAGCGCGCCCGCTCCGGCACCGGCACCGCCGCCGGCCGCCGGCAACGACAACTTCGTGGACTTCGGGTCCATGGTGCTGGAGGAGGGCGGCCCGCGCGACACGCGGATGCGCATCGACCGGCGCGAGCCGCAGGGCGACGACGAACAGCGCGAATTCCAGGAGATCCTGGAGCAGTTCAAGCGCGGCATCGAGGAGAACCTCGAGACCGACGACTACGAGGCGCACTACGACCTCGGCGTGGCCTTCAAGGAGATGGGGCTGCTCGACGAGGCCATCGCCGAATTCCAGAAGGCATTGCGTGCTCCCGAAGGCCGGCTCCGTACATCCGAAGCGCTGGGGGTCGCGTTCTTCGAGAAGGGGCAGTTCCCCGTTGCCGAGGCGGTGCTCCGCCGGGCGGTGGACGCCCTCGACGGGGGCGACGAGGCCAAGATCGGACTGCTCTACTGGCTGGGACGCGCGGTCGAGGCGCAGGGCAGGGACGCGGAAGCCGTCACGAGCTACGAGCGGGCCATGGCCGTGGACATCCGCTTCATGGATCTGAGGGAGCGGGCCCAGCGGCTCTCCGCGGGGCGGCGGCCGTGAGCTCGCAGCTCGCCCCCGTCACGCTCGCCGATCTCCAGCGGCCGGTCCGGGCGCGCCTCGAACGCGTGCCGCTCGAGCTGCGCCGGATCGTGGAGGCCGACTTCCCCCTCATCGCGGAGGTGAATTCCCACCTCTTCCAGATGCAGGGAAAGATGTTCCGGCCGACGCTGCTGCTGCTGTCCGAAGAGGCGACCGGGGGCCGTGACGCGCGCTCCATTGCGCTGGCCGCCGTGGTCGAGCTGATCCACCTGGCCACGCTGGTGCACGACGATTCGGTGGACCATTCGGTGCTGCGCCGCGGGATGCCGACGATCAACTCGCTGTTCAGCCATCAGGTGTCGGTCATCATGGGCGACTACCTGTACTCCCGGGCGGTGATCGAGCTGGTGCGACTGGACGACCTGGAGCCGCTCCGGGTCCTGAGCCGCATCACCAACGAGATGACGGTGGGCGAGATGCGCCAGCTCCTGGCGCACGACCCGCTCGAGTTTTCCGAGGAGGCCTACGATCTCCTGATCCGGTCCAAGACCGCGTCGCTGCTGTCGGGGGCCTGCGAGGTGGGCGCGCTCCGGGCGGCGCCCGACGCGCGGGCCGCGATCCGGCGGTTCGGCGGCGCGCTGGGGATGGCGTTCCAGATCGTGGACGATCTGCTGGACTACACCGGCGATCCGAGCGTGACCGGCAAGCCGACGGGCTCCGATCTGCGCGAGCACAAGGTGACCCTGCCGCTCATCGCCGCGCTGCCCCGGATGGGAGCGGCGGGGCGGCGGCAGGTGGACGCGCTCATGGCGAGCCCTGAGCCCGAGGACGGGCAGATCGCCGCCGTGGTCGCCACCGTGGCCGAAGCCGGCGGGCTGGAGTACGCGCGGGACCGGGCGCTTCAATTGGCCCAGCAGGCCGACGGCGAGCTGGATCTGCTGCCGCCCTCGTCGGCGCTCGACGCGCTCCGGGCCAGCATCACCTACGTCGTGGACCGCCGGCGCTGATGGCGGGCCCCCGGCGGCCCGGGTTCTACCTCGGCATCCTCGTCGCCGGGTTCATCGTGGGCGGAATGCTCACCGCCCTCTTCCGGCAGGCGCTCCCCGAGAGCGCCGCCCGCACCTTCTTCACCAGCACCTGGACCGCCAGCTTCGGCCCTGTCTCCGCCGACCTCCTGGTGATAAACTTCACCCTGGGGCCGGTCGGGCTGCACGTGTCCCTGTTGAGCCTGATCGGCGTCCTGGTGGCGTACCTGATCGCGCGCTCGATCTTCTAGGGGGACCTGTGCCAAACCTCGGCTTCACGGAAATCATGCTGATCATGGTCGTGGTGCTGCTGCTCTT
>DASUXW010000103.1:0-13072 GCA_036377715.1 Gemmatimonadales bacterium | reverse complement strand
GCACCGGGAACGCTGGTGCTCGTCTTCATCTTCCTCGCGGTGTTCGTGCTGTACTTCTTCGTCAACTGGAAGGTGCTGTCGTTTGTCTGGAAGATCGGCTGAGCGGATGACGGCGCGGGGCGCGCTCGCGCTCGGCGCCCTGGGCACGATCGCGGCGATCACCGTGGCGTGGTGGTCGCTCGCGCTGTGGCCGCTCGCCGCCCTGCCCGGGTGGCTCGAGCGCACCCGGGAGGTCTGCTTCGGCGCGGCGCCCGGGGGCCTGCCGAACGCGGGTGGCTGGATTCTGCTGGTCGGTGAGCCGCTCGGGCTGGTGGCGGTGCTTGCCGCGGTATGGGGCGGGGCACTGCGTGAGGGGCTGGCGGCCGCCTTCGCCCGCCCGCTCGGTCGGGCCGTGCTCGCCGGGGCCGCGCTGGCGCTCGTCCTCGGGCTCGGCGCCACCGCGCGCCTGGTGGCCCAGGTTCGCGGCGAGCCGTTCGAGATCCGGAGCGCGGGCGATGTCAGCGAGACGCTCGCCGCCGGCCGGGTGAACGATGCCGCACCCGAGCTCCGGCTGCTCGACCAGTACGGCGATTCGGTGGCGCTCGAGCAGTTCCGCGGGCGGCCCGTCGTGGTGACCTTCGGCTACGCCCACTGCGAAACGGTCTGTCCGCTCACGGTCCGGGCCGCGCGCGACGCGGTGTCACGCAGCGAGCACGGCGCGGTGCTCCTCCTCGTCACCCTCGATCCCTGGCGCGATACCCCGTCGCGCCTCGGTCCGATCGCGCGCGCCTGGGAGCTGGGCGACCGGATGCACCTGCTGAGCGGCGCCGTGGACGACGTCGAGCGCACGCTCAGCAGGTGGCGGGTGCCGCGGGTCCGCAACGGGGCGACCGGAGATCTCACCCACCCCGCGCTGGTCTACGTGATCGGCCCCACCGGACGCATCGCCTACGCGCTCGGACCCGATCCCGACGCCATCACGGCTGCGGTGGCGGGCCTGCTGTCGGCGCCTTCGACGTGGTGAACCGAACCCCGTCCTGCCGGAGTGCGTAGTTCTCCGACACGCGCCCCGGAATGAAGCCCGCGACCGTCCCGGCTGCGTTCTCCACGCCCTGGGTGTAGACGTGAAGCTGCAACAGGTCCTGCCGCCGGGTGTGGATCTCGATGGCGTTCTTCCGCTCGTACAGAATGATCTGGGTCGAGACCCGCGCGTCTTCCCCGAACACCGGCACGTCGCGCCAGGAAGCCACCAGCCGCCGGTTCGGCTTCGTGCCGCGCGTTTCCCAGGCGATCTGCCCGCCTGCCGGCGGAAGCAGGTCCACCCAGGCCGCGGCGATGATGTCGTTGAGGCCGTCGTCCGACGGGAGCACTCCGCCGTTGCAGCAGCCGGTGAACATCTCCGGCTCGAACCCGATGAACCCGTTGGACGAGAGGTTGAACTCGGTGTAACGCTGGCCGAAGAAGGTGAAGCTGAAACCGATCGGCAGCGGCCCCGTGGTCTCGTCGTCGTCCAGCGAGAGCACGTGCGCGAACGGGCCGGACTCCGGAGCGAACGGCACCGATACCGCTGTCGCGCGGCCCTTGACCTTGTGCTGCCGGAGCGGGGTGACGTGCCGGGCCACCGTCACCCTGTCGATCCCGACCAGGAAGTTGCTCAGGTCGTCCACCTCGGCGAACCGGATCCGGACGACGCGCCCGGCAAACCGCTGGAGTGACGCGGTGATCGTGCGATAGTCGGTGAACGGCTCGTCGCCGACCTCGGTACGGAAGACCCGCAGCAGCACGCCCGAGCCCACGTCGTCCAGCGGAGCGGACGGATCCAGGACGTCCACGCGGAGCTGCTGGTTGGGAAACTCCTCGAACGAGAGCGTGGGCGGCGTCACGAAGTCGCCTGCGAAGTTCTGGTAGGAGAGATCGAAACCGAGCACGACGGGACCGTGGGCAGGCACCAGCACGTCCTGGTAGAGGATGTGGGTGCCGGGCCCGAACTGATCGGTCATGGCCGCGAAGCTGCCGTCGGTCGGCTGTTCGACCTGAATGCCGTTGAGCGGTGAGGTCTCGCCGGTCTGCACCAGCCAGCTGCCGCTGCTGTTGGGCAGGTCCACAGCGGTCCACCCGGTGAACTCGTTGGTCGCCACCCCGCCGTTCAGCTCGAAGCTGCCGTTGGTGAGGGGCGAGGGTTTACCGGTGCCTCGCCCGGCAATGGGCCGGCGCGTGATGCGCATCTCCGGGCTCGTTCGGAGCCAGCGCGGAGCGGCTCCGTCGGGAGGACGAAGGTAGGCGCCGGTGCGGCTCTCATGATTGTCGGGGCTTCGGGAGGATTCCTGCGTGAAGTCGTCGCAACTGGTGAGCGCTATCAGGCCCGCCAGCACCGCCAGCGGCGGCGCTCGATGGATTGTCGGTCGCATGGTCCCGCTCCTGGCCGGGGAGATGTAGCGTTGACGTTGCCACGCTAGGAGCGGCCCGGAAATCGGTCAATGGGCTGGATCTGCCCCTGCCGGCCGGCCCGAAGTTTTCCATCCACATTGTCCACAGATGTACAACGATCGGGGATCCATGCGTCCCGTCCGTGCTTGCAATGCACAACCGGTCCACACGTCATGTGGGGATCCCGAAGAAAAATGAGCGCTTGTATCGTCGGTCCCGATCGGTACATTGTCGGTCCCCCTGCATCGAAAAACGGATCGCACGCCGGAGGCTCCCATGAGGCGCGAAGCCCGCCTGAAGCCGGAGTACGCCCACCTCTATCCTGGATTGGAGCCTGGAGCCTGGGAGGCGGCCGCCATCCTCGCCGATCGGGTGCTGGCGTGCCGCCTGCTCCTGCCGAGCGGCGGGTTCGTGCTGAGCGACCGGGCGCTCAACGCGGAGCACTTCGAGTTTCGTGGAGGTTCGGCGCCGCGCGGCGCCGCGCCCGACCGGCTGGCGGCCGACTCGCGGGGCGCGCAGCACGAGGCGGTCGGCGGGGCGTTCAGCGACAACCGCTGAATCAGCGCTCCAGCGCCTCCAACACATCCCACCACACCCGCCGGATCTCGCTCGCCCCCCGGGCGTTGGGCTCGATCAGATTGCGGTGCCAGTACCAGCGCTCGGCTTCGGGCACCGCCACCCCGTGCCCGAGGAAGTGAGCGTACACGTCCGCCACCTCGGCGCCCGCCGATAGGGCCGTGGCGCGCACGTGCGCGTTGAACCGGTCCAGATACTCGAGCGGCAGCTGCCCGACAGCCTCCATGCCCGGGAGTCTGCCGGTGCCGTCGGTCGGGTCGTACACCGTGGTGAGCAGCAGGGTGGCGCGGGGCTGCTCCTCGCAGATCGTCTCCACCAGGTCGGTGAAGCGGCGCTCGATGCGCCGGATCGCCTGGTCGAGATTCCGGCCCGCCGTCAGCGCGTCGAGCAGGTCGTTGCCCCCCGCCGTGAGCGTAAGGATGATCCCGGTCGAGCGCGAGTCGCGGCCGAGCCGAGCCAGCTCCTCGGTCCCCACGTCGTCGATCATGGCTCCGTCTTCCGCCAGGTTCAGGAATTCGAGGCGGCGCGAGTGCGATTCGAGATCCACCCCCCGGAATTCCGGCCAGCGCAGATCATCGTTCCGATGGAGCAGGGCGGCGGCCCCGAGCGGGTCGAGCCGGGCCGGCGGCGCATCGAGCCCACGCACGTCGCAGGTGGGGTAGTGGTCGGTGCTCATGGAGTCGCCGAGGGCGGCGTATAGGGTGAAGGCCATGGTGTGTGATGTCTCTCCTTGACGGTTTCCGCGTCGTTCCCTAGGGTAGTTTCGTTGGCGTTCAGTCGTTCACGCAGCTCAGGGACCGAGGTGAACCATGCAAGCACGCGTCACTGCCGCCTCCCAGACCTATCGGCTCAGGGAGCGCATGGAGAAGGCGGAAGTCAACCACGGGCAGGAGATCCGGGCCGACTTGCCCGGCGTCCGAGTCATGGCCATGGGCCGCGACTGGCTCAGCCTCCGCCCCCGCCCGGTGGGCGAGGTCTTCTTCTGCACCATGGGTCCGATACGGATCCGCAAGGAAGCCATCCCGGGTGACGGCCACGCGCTGCCGGCAAGCGTCATCCTCGATGGCCTCGAGGTGCCCGGCGCCGGGACGTACGACCTCATGAACGTCCTCGTGCGCTCCAACGGCGACCTCCGGCTCATCGTGGACGAGGCCGCGCGCGTCGTCCCGACCGCCGTGCCCGAGCCGAGCCTGGCTGCCTTCTGACGGCGGGTCCCACCGCCGCTCGGTTGACGTCGCGACCGGCGGTCCGACCTTGAGCAAGGGGGACCGCCGGAAGCGGCTGGATCGCTCTGTTCGTTCTGGTGGGGGCAGGTCGTGGCCGGCGTCGTGCATCCGGATCGGCTGGTCATCTCCGTGCTGGTCGCCGTTCTGGGCTGAAGATCCGAGCGGCGCCCGGCCCAGATGGCCCAGCGCCAGGGGTGACACCATGGCCGCCGACCCGCCCGACCATCCCTCCGATCCATCCGAGTTCACTCCCGAGGCAGAGCCTTCCACCCCGGGGCGTTGTTTCTCTGCACCATTCTCCTCATGATCGTTGCCGGGTTCCGGGTCATTATCTACCTCAGGCTGCACCACCGCTAGACCATTCCTCGCGGATCGGCATCGTCGTACTCCTCACCTGGCTGGCCGCGCTGTGGTCTTCACCCCGACCACGGTGGATATCATCCACGGCTTCAATGTCGAGGGACGCGGGTCAACATGATGCTGATTCGGGGTAGATCTCGTGGAACAGCGACCGGTTCACCGGTCATCCGCGGTGGCGCTCACGCCGAGCGACGCACCTCCCTGACCGAGGCAACGTACTGCAACGCCGAGTGGCGTGTGCCGGGAATCCTGACCGGCATCGGCGGCACGATCATCATCGAGCGGCCTCCTGCCGGGGCCGTGCAACTCCTCGCACGACCTTGGTGTGGCGACGCCACACCCAGCGCAAGCCGTTGCGGCTATGCAACGCGGCGCTATCTGCCGATCCCAGAGGTACTTCGGCCTGGTTTGCCGGTCTAGCCCACCTCCTGCCTCCTCAAGGGGCCGTTCGGCGCGGGACGTTCCGTGGCTGCAACCGCCTGCACAGGAGGGAGATCATGGCAATCGCGACTGCCGGAATGCTGGGCTTGCGACTCTGCGGGCTGACGGCCGCCGGCCTCTCGAGCGTACTGCTGGTATCGGCCTCGGCGCGCCCCATCTCCGAGGGTGCAACGCCCGCCGTGGTTGCAGACCGCACCAGCATTCCGATCCGGATCCAGGACAGCATTCCGCTCTACGTGTGGCAGGCCACGCCGGCCGACAGCCTGCGTGCCGAGGTCCAGCTCCCGCCGGCCGCCGTCCGTCGGAGCCTTGAGCACTACCTCGGCCGGTACAGCGCCGACCGCGCATTGGTCCACCGCATCAGCCGGGCAGTGGTGCGTGAGAGCCGGCGGCAGCGCGTGCCGGCGTCGCTCATCGCGGCCGTGCTCGTTACCGAGAACACGACTCTCACGCCCGAGGCCACCAGCTCGGTCGGCGCGCTGGGGCTGATGCAGGTCATGCCGATGCATGCGGGCGCGCAGCTCTGTGCCTCGGACGACCTGACCGACGTGGACAGCAACATCTGCCATGGGACCCTGATCCTCGCACGCACCCTGCGACGGACGACCACCCCGACTGCGGCGCTTCTTCGTTACAACGGGTGCGTGCGGGGGACCAATACGCCGGACTGCCATTGGTATCCGGTACGCGTCCTGGCCCGTGCCCATCGGGTTCGCTACGAGATCCTTTCCGCCGCCGGAACGCAGGTCGTGCCCAACGGCCGCGGTACTCCGACCCAGCTCGCCGCCCGCTGATCTTCATCTAACAGGCTAATTCGTAATGGCTTGCAGCGCGTGAGGGGGTGACCTGTTCTCAGTTATTGCAGAAAGTCCATGAATTTCTTACCTTAGTTCCGCTTCTCGGAAGCCGCAGCTTAAATGGCACCGACAAACGGACACCCCGATGCGCCTGGCCAGCTCGTCCCACCGGCAACCCTTCGCTCCCTGCCATCCGACCGCGCCGGCCGGTTCGCCGCACCCGCGCGTCGTTCAGGAGGACCCATGAGACTCCATGTCGCCGCCGCTCTTGCCGCCCTTGGCCTGCTCGCGGGGTGCGGAGACGGCGGACCGTCCGAGCCCGCGCCGCCGTCGCTCGACGGCCGCCAGATTTTCCGTTTCGACACCTTTGGCGATGAGACCTTCTGGACCGACACGCTGCGAATGCACGAGGTCATCCAGCAGGCGGTGGATCCGGCAACCGCGCTGGGCGTCGGCCTCAAGGTTGACGTCGACGCGCTGCCGCCGGGGCTGCTCGAGTCGGCCGATCTCCACGACCCGGCCACCACCGTCGCCCTGCTCAAGCTGAACGCGGTCGTGGGGGTGCAGGGCAAGGTGGAGACCGTGAACGGCCGGGACACTCTCACGCAGGTCGGAATCACCTGCGCGCTCTGCCACTCGAGCGTGGACAACTCGGTCCAGCCGGGGATCGGGCACCGGCTGGACGGCTGGCCCAATCACGAGCTGAACCCGGGTGCCATCATTGCGCTCTCGCCCGCGCTCACGGCCGAGCAGAAGGCGGTCTACAACTCGTGGGGACCTGGCCGCTACGATCCGCGCTTCAACCGTGACGGGATTAACGCGCCGGTCCCGATCCCGCCGGCCTACGGCCTGGCCGGAGTGAGCCTGGCAACCGCCACGGGCGACGGCGACATCTCCTACTGGAACGCCTATGTCGCGATCACCCAGATGCACGGGCACGGCACCTTCGTGGACCCGAGGATCGGTGCCGACATCCACCAGACGCCGGATCTCGTCACGCCCAAGCTGCCGGCGCTCAAGGACTACCAGGTGAGCCTCCCCGCGCCACCTCCGCCGGCCGGGAGCTTCGATGCGGCGGCCGCCGCCCGCGGCGAGGTGGTCTTCAACGGCCCGGCACGGTGCGCCACCTGCCACGCGCCACCCACGTTCACCGACGATCGGCTCTACGACCCCGCGGCCGTAGGCGCCGACCCCGGCTACGCCGATCGGAGCGCGACGCGGAAGTACCGGACCACGCCGCTCCGCGCCCTCTGGGAGCACGCCCCGTATTTCCACGACGGGAGCGCGGCCACGCTGAGCGACGTCGTCGCCCACTATGAGTCGGTCATGGGGCTCCAGCTCACGCCGGAGCAGCGGCAGGATCTGGTTGAGTACCTGAAGTCGCTCTGAGGCGGCGGCTCAGTCCTCGAGCCCGGTGCGATGCTCGCGCGCCTCGGTGGCGCGGCCCTCGGGAGTTTCCATGGCGGGCCGCGCGGAGGCGCGCCGCCGCGCATGGGTGGCGGCCCGGAGGAGCACCAGCCCGGTGAGCAGCATGACCAGCCCCCACCACAGGTTGATGTTCACGCCCAGCGAGCGGGCGTAATGCTCGGCGTCGCCCGCGGTAGCCAGCCCGTATCCCGCGAGCAACAGGCCGAGCACGGCAAACAGGCCGCCGATGGGGAGCCGGATGTCGAGTCCTGCGGTGGCGGTCATGTCGTCTCCTGGAGTAACTGGTAGGCAGCCGCTGCCGTATCACCACGGAAGCACGGAAGGCACGGAGGTAACACGGAAGGACTCGGGTTCGGACGGGCTCCCTGGACCCGGACAACAACAAACTTGTTGTGAGCTCCGCTTCCCGATCCGTTCCGGTGTCCGTGTCACCTCTGCCTTCCGTGCTTCCGTGGTGATACCTCCGTGGTGCCCCATTAGAAGAAGACCAGGTTGAGCGCCGCCGTGAGGACGAGCACGACGGCGCCGAGCACCCAGGGGCGCGCGCCGAGCGGCAGCGCCTCGTCGCTGGGCCGAGGGGTGAGCGAGTAGACCAGTCCCCCGAGCTCGTCGGCTGGCCGGGGCCGGGTGGCGAGGCTCACCACGATCGTCACGACGAAACAGGTGACCCATGCGACGATCGCCGTCCAGAAGGTTTGCGCCAGCTCGCTCGGGTAAGTATGGAGCACCCCGAAGTACCCGCCCTTGATGCCGGGCGGCACGCCTGCCGGGAGCGTGAGACCGTGGTGCACCGCGGCCCCGAGCGTGCCGGCGAGCAGGCCGATGAACGCGCCGTGTCCGGTGGTGCGCCGCCAGAACATGCCCAGCGCGAACGTCGCGAAGAGCGGCGCGTTCACGAAGGCGAACACGAGCTGGAGCAGGTCCATGATGTTGTTGAACGCGCTCGCGACGTAGGCCGCCGCCACCGCGAGCGCCACTCCGGCAACCGTGGCCACGCGCCCCATCCACAGATAGTGCGCGTCCGATGCCCCGCGCCGGATGTGGCTCTGGTAGATGTCGTAGGTCCACACGGTGTTGAAGGCGGTCACGTTGCCCGCCATCCCCGACATGAACGACGCGAGCAGGGCCGTGAGCCCGAGGCCGAGCATCCCCGCGGGGAAGAGCCGGACCAGCATCATCGGCGTGGCAAGATCGTAGTCGAGCACCACCCGTCCCGCCCCGTCGAGCAGCGGGGCGCCGTTCGCCGCCAGCTTGGCGGGGACCAGTCCCTGGCCCACCCCGGCGGCGTCGCCCGTGCTCAGCACCAGCGCAATCATTCCCGGCAGGATGACCAGGAACGGAAACAGCATCTTGGGCAGCGCGGCGATGAGCGGCGTGCGCCGGGCCGCCGTCATGGAGTCGGCGGCCATCGCCCGCTGGACGACGAGGAAATCGGTGCACCAGTAGCCGAACGACAGCACGAACCCGAGCCCCATCACCAGCCCGAACCACTCGACTCCGATCGGATTGCGCGAGGCGTCGCCCATGGTGGACCAGGCGTGGGTGTACGCCTCGGGCGGGAGCCCGCGCGCGCTCGCGACCTCGACCAGCCGGCTCGAAAGCCCGTCCCAGCCGCCCACCGCGTGCAGTCCGAGCGCCACCAGCGGCGCGAACCCGAACACGATCAGGAAGAACTGCAACACCTCGTTGTAGATCGCGCTGGTGAGCCCGCCGAGCAGCACGTAGACCAGCACGATCGCCGCCGAGGCCAGCACGCTCATGTCGAAGCTCCAGCCGAGCAGGAGGTTGAGGAGCTTGCCCATGGCGTACATCGAGACGCCCGAGGAGAAGATGGTCATCACCGCGAACGAAACCGCGTTGAGCGTGCGGGTCTTCTCGTCGAATCGCAGCCGCAGGTACTCGGGCACCGACCGCGCCCGCGAGCCGTAGTAGAACGGCATCATGAAGAGGCCCACGAACACCATCGCGGGGATCGCGCCCACCCAGTAGAAGTGGCTGGTGGCGATCCCGTACTTGGCGCCTGACGCCCCCATGCCGATCACCTCCTGCGCGCCGAGGTTGGCGGAGATGAACGCGAGCCCGGTGATCCACGCCGGGAGCGAGCGCCCCGACAGAAAGAAGTCGGTGCTCGTGCGGGTGAGGCGCCGGAGGCCCCAGCCCACGCCCAGCACGGCGGCGAAGTAGACGCCCATCACTACATAGTCGATCGCGGCGAGCCTGGTGACCGGTTCGGGGGCCATGGCAGTCAGGGTGAGGGGAGGCGGGAGAGCATGTACTGCACCGCGAGATCGGTGCTGCTCCAGAGCTGAACATCCGAGCCGGTACCGTAGCGCGTCGGGATCAGGCGGCCGCGCTCGATCCGGTAGCTCCACAACTCGCTGTGCTCGAGCCCGGAGGCGCGCACCGCGTCGAGCGTCCGGCGGAGCGCGTGGGCGGCGCGGGGATCGGGCGACCGGTCGAGCAGGTGGGCCAGGCCGAGCAGGAACAGGTTGACCTCGCGGCCCCACACCACGCGCGGCGAATGGTAGGCGTCCCGGGCGAACACCTCCCACACCCGCGGCGGCGCGTAGGCATCGTTGGCCACCACCGGGCCGAGCCGCTCGATGAACAGGCCCACGGGGTAGGGCCGCAGAAACGACGCGAGCAGTCCGAGGTCGGACGTGCGGCCGGCGCTCGCGTCGAGAAACAGCTCCGTGGCCGGATCGGTGTTGACCACCGGGATCGGCTGCGCAGCCGAGTCCAGCGAGAGCGCCGCGAAGGCGAGCGAGTCGCGCGCGGCGCCGGTCGCGGTGAGCACCGAGTCCCAGTACGCCCGCTCGGCCGGCGGAAGCGACCCGAGCTTCGCGCGCACGTCCGCCCGGATCTCGCGGGGTCCGAGCGCCACGACGAAGTGCCGCTTCGCCCCTTGCCAGGTCGCAACCGCGCGGCCGAGCGCCGCGGTGTCCGCGAGGTACTCGCCCAACGGGCCACGGGTCAGATCGGGGCCCAGCGTATCGAGCGCCTGCGACTGCATCCCGAGCCGGGTGAGCGCCGCCAGGATCTCACCGGTGGCCGCCAGCGCCCGCGGCACCCAGATCGCGTTGATGTCCATCGCGAACCGGCCGTTGGCGTAGCCGGCGTCGCTGTCGCGCCAGCTCGCGGAGCGCCAGTGGGTGGAATCGCGCTTGACGAAGCTCACCAGGTGCTCGGGGCGGGGGTCCCGCGCGTAGGCCCGCGTCTCGGCCGCGACCAGCCCGAGCTCGCGGAGCAGCAGCGCGAGGTGGGTTGCGCCGCCGATCGTGTCCAGCAGAAACGCCCGCTTGCGCTCGACGGGCACGGTCGAATCGACGAGATAGCGCGCCGCCAGGACGGGAAGCTGGAACTCGTCGTCCAGCATGTGGTAGTTCTCGCGGGTGCGCTGCAGGTCGGCCAGGATGGTCCGGGCGCTGTCGCAGCCTGCCGAACTCGCCGGTCCGAAGCAGCCGGCCACGAGCCGGTTGTACTCCGCCGCGTTCTCGCGGATGGCCTGCCCGCCGAGCGCCTCCTCGTGGCTCACGTCGCCCCGGGGCGAGAGCTTCCGCAGCACGCTGGCGATGACGTGCTCGGACATCACCGGCTGCCAGATCGTTCGCATCATGAGCGCCGACATCAGCATGTCGCGCCCGAAGTATGTGGCGAAGCTGGGCAGCCCGGCCATCAGCTTCTCTTCGGAGCTCAGCAGCTCGACCCCGCGCACCTCGCGCTCGAGCCGTCGGTATCTGGCAGAGGCGGAGTCGGCTTCCCGTTCTCGGCCCAGGAAGGCCAGGAAGGCGTCGCTGAAGATCGAGTCGCGGGGGAGCGGAGTGAGCGCCTTCCCATCGGTCACGATCCGGACCGAGAGCGTCACAGGCCGGGCGGTTCGCGAGCGGACCTGGACGGTCCGGCCCGTAAGGCGCATCGTGGCCCGCCGGGGGTCTACCCCGATCTCGAGCGCCAGCCGGTTGCGGCCGTCGAGCGAGCGCTGCCGGGCACGCACTGCGCACTTGGCGGCGCCGCACACGGCCGAGAGCGTCGGCTGCAGCCGCGAGCGGAGCTCCGCCATGCTCCCGGCGCGGAGCAACTCGAGCTGGCGCCGCTGCTCGGGCGGCGGGAGCCGGGCCACGTTCGCGACGAGGAGCGATTCCTCCGCGACCAGGTAGGCCGGTGCGGTGAACGGCCGTCGGTGAGCGTCCGCGTACTGAAAGTCGCGCTCCACCCGCATCGATCCCAGGAGAAACCAGCCGAGCGTCGCGGCCGGCGAGCGGATCTGCAGCCGGTACTCGAGCCAGCGCACCGCCGCCGAGTCGCCCACAATGGCGCTGTCGCCGCCCCAGGCCAGCGGCGCCGGGCGGCCGCGCGCGTCCCGGACGGTAAAGCCGAGACTCTCGTCGGCGGCATCGGCCCAGAGATCGACCACACGCCCGCTCCGCGGCTCGAGGTAGATCTGGACCGTGTTGCCGGCCGCGTCGCGGTAGAACCGCGTGGCATAGCCCTGGTAGGCGGCCGGATCGTCCAGCCCTCGCTCGGGAAAGGCGAGGACCGGCGCCTGGACGCTCTGCAGCATCAGGAGCAGCGGGGCGACGATCACCGCGGCGCGGCCTCACGATGCGGCAGCACGCGGCGGCCGCTCGAATCCACTACCACGTCGTATCGCTTGCCGCGCACCGACAGGTTGCTCAGCACCAGCCGGCGCACGCTGGATGGCAGCACCGCCGGGAACGCCGGCTCGAGCCCCCGTTCGCCGAGCCTGAGGCCGGTGTATCCGAAGATCACCTGCTGGAGGAAACCCCCGGCGCCGGTCACGAAGTTCACCGCATCGTTGGTCGGCGTCTCGGAGAGCATGAGGAACGGACCCCGGAGGTGCCCCCGGTAGCTGTACGGCAGCAGCGAGTCCACCAGTGCCCGGTCGCCCAGCTCGGCGGCCACGACGGAGAGCAGGGTGATTCCCATCATCGCTCCGGACGCTTCCTCGGCCAACCGGCCGACCGCCTGGTCGAGATGGGTGCGTTTGACGCGTGCGCTCATCGGCACGCCAAGCGGGTAGGTGAGGAGCGGGGTGATGACGCCGAGCGTCGAGTCGGGCGCGCCTTCGTAGGTACGGAAGGAGCCGCTGGCCGAGTCCACCGGCAGGTGGAGGCGGTCGGCCACCTCGGTCCAGCGCGGATCGGCGCGCAGACCCAGCCGGCGCGCGGCGGCCGCGGCGATCCGGAGATTGAGCCGGGCGACGGCGTTGGTGTAGGCGTCGTCGCTCACCCCGATCAGGCCCTCGGCCACCGAGACGACGTCGCGGATGTGGTAGCGGTCGGCCGCCGAGTCGAAGGTGGCACGGCTCACCCAGAAGTCGGCGGTACCCCGGATGACCGGGAACCCGACCCGGGCGAGCCGGGTCGAGTCGCCGCCGGCGAGAAAGTCCTGCCACTGCGCGAGGGCCACGTCGCCGTTGACGTGGATCTCGGAGCGGGCGTTCTGGATCGCGAAGCGGGGTGTCGTCTCGTTCCCCAGCTCGTCGGCCTCCCACGGGTACATTGCGCCACCGAAGCCGTTGCCGCGGGCATTGGCCCGGGCGGCACCGAGGGTGCGCGCACGGAAGTCGGTGAGCGCGCGGGCCACGTCCGGATGGGTGAGCAGCAGCGACGGGAACATCCAGGTGTCGGAGTCCCAGAAGACGTGCCCGAAATAGCCCGCGCTCGAGAGGCCCATCGGCGGGATGCCGAGCGCGGTGCCCGAGTCGGCGCTGCAGAGGAGGTAGAACAGCATCGAGCGGACGACCCGTTGCAGCGCGGGGTCGCCCTCGAGAACGATGTCGGTCTCCCAGCGCCGCGCCCAGGCGGCGGCATTGTC
>DASUXW010000102.1:0-4698 GCA_036377715.1 Gemmatimonadales bacterium | reverse complement strand
CCGTCCGCGCGGGGATGGTGGTCGCCACGCTGCTGCTCGCGGTCATGTGCGTGCTCCGCGCGCTCGAGTTCGGCGCGCTCAACGTCCGCTGGGACACGAGCGCGTACGGGACCGTGGCGTGGGCCGTGGTGTTCGCGCACGCGACCCTGCTGCTGCTCGAGCTCCTCGAGGCGGCGGTGATGACGCCGCTCCTCTTCAGCTCCAGTCTGGAGCAGAAGGACATTGCCGGCGTCGCCGACTTCGCGTTCTACTGGTATTTCCTGACCGGCGCCTGGGTCCCGCTGTATGCCATCGTGTTCCTCTCCCCCTACGTCTCCTGACCGAGCCGCCGGACGATGAGCACCGACCCCCGCACCGCCATCCCCGACGCGAAGCACATCGCCGGGCTCTGGACCGGGCTGCTGCTGGCGCCGGCCTCGTTCCTGCTGAGCCTCGCGCTGGCCTATGCGCTGGTCCCCCGCTCGTGCCTCCGCAACGATACCCTGCTGGTCCACGCCGCCCAGCTCCTGTGCCTGCTGCTCGCCATCGGCGGCTGGGTGGTGGCCTGGCGGCTCTGGCGCGAGGCCGGCCCCGAGTGGCCGCACGGTGAGCAGGGCGGACCCGTGGGCCGCACCCGGTTCATGGCGGGGCTGGGGTTCATCGTGAGCGCGTTCTTCACGCTCGTGCTCCTGGCCCAGTGGATCCCCGGCTTCGTGCTGAGTCCGTGCCAATGATCCTTCACCCCGGGGTGCCACCGGCCCCGCACGATCTCTGGACGGCCTGGAGCTGGGACCCCGGCATCGTGCTCCCCCTGCTCGCGGCCGGGTGGCTCTACGCCGCGGGGCTGCGCGCGCTCTGGCACGCGGCCGGCCGCGGACGCGGCGTGCGCGGCCGGGATGCCGCGGCGTTTGCGCTCGGCTGGCTCACGCTGGTGGTCGCGCTGGTCTCGCCCCTGCACCGCCTGGGCGAAGCGCTCTTCTCCGCGCACATGATCCAGCACGAGCTGCTGATGGCGGTCGCGGCGCCGCTGCTGGTGCTGGGGCGGCCGCTGGTGCCGTTCGTCTGGGCGTTGTCACCCGCGGCGCGGCGTGCGGTGGGACGGTGGACCGGCGCGCCCGCGGCCCGAAGTACCTGGGCGGTGGTCACGCACCCGCTCACCGCCTGGGGGCTGCACGCCGTCGCGATCTGGATATGGCACCTCCCCTCGCTCTATGACGCCAGCGTCCGGAGCGAGCTCGTCCACGCGCTGCAGCACGCGAGCTTCCTCGGCACGGGCCTCCTCTTCTGGTGGTCGGTGCTCGGCGCGAGCCGCCGCGGCCGGGTCCGCGCACCCTGGGCCGTGCTCTCGCTCTTCGGCACCGCGCTCCACACCACGATCCTCGGCGCGCTGCTCACCTTCTCGACCCGCGTGTGGTATCCGGTCTACGGCGCCACGACCGCCGCCTGGGGGCTGACGCCACTGGAAGATCAGCAGCTCGCCGGTCTGATCATGTGGGTACCGGCCGGACTGGTCTACCTGGCCGCCGCGCTCGCGCTGCTCGCGAGCTGGCTCGGCGAGCCCGAGGGCGCTCGGCCGCGGCTGCCCGTGCACGCGCTGCCGCTGCTGCTCGTGCTCCTCCTCCCGCTCGCCGGCTGCAACCGGGGCGATAGGCCGTCGCGCGAGGAGGCGATGCACCTCACCGGTGGTGGCGACATGGTGAAGGGCCGGCTCGCGATCGAGCGCTACGGCTGCGGCGCCTGCCACACCATCCCCGGCATCCCCGGCGCCAGGAGGATGGTCGGCCCCCCGCTCGCCACGGTCGGGGGCCGGATGTACATCGCGGGCATGCTCACCAACACACCGCAGAACCTGATCTGGTGGATCCAGGTGCCCCAGACGGTCGCGCCCGGCAACGCGATGCCCAACCTCGGCGTGAGCGCGAGCGACGCGCGGGACATCGCCGCCTACCTCTACACCCGCCGGTAGCGCGGCGGCTGCATGGGGAAGCTGCTCGAGGTCGCGCTCGGCATCGTTACAGGGATCGGCGGCTTTCTCGAGGCGGGGTCGCTCGCGACCGCGGCGCAGGCCGGCGCGGGCTTCGGGTTCCAGCTCGTCTGGGCGATCGTGCTGGGCAGCATCTGCATCGCGTTTCTGACGGAAATGGCGGGGCGGCTCGCGGCGGTAAGCCATCACACGATGCCCGACGCG
The DNA here is from genome assembly GCA_036377715.1 of Gemmatimonadales bacterium. Taxonomy (GTDB): domain Bacteria; phylum Gemmatimonadota; class Gemmatimonadetes; order Gemmatimonadales; family GWC2-71-9; genus CAVVWJ01. The sequence continues at coordinate 2,531 of DASUXW010000102.1, read as the reverse complement.
ATGCGCGAGCGGTTCGGGCTCCGGTTCTTTCTGGTCCCGCTCATCACGGTCGGCCTGGTCTCGTTTCTCGTCCTCGCCTCCGAGATCGGCGGCGTCTCGCTGGCGCTCCAGTTCGCCACCGGCGTCCCTGCCCGCTGGTGGGCGCTGCCGGTCGCGGTGGCGCTCTGGCTGCTGCTCTGGAAGGGAACCTTCAGCGTGGTCGAGAAGGGCGCGTCGCTCCTTGGCCTCGTGACGCTCACGTTCGTCGTGGCCGCGTTCCGGCTCGGGCCCGAGCCGCGCGAGGTGCTCGCCGGCATCCTGCCGAGCCTCCCCTCGCACGAGCCGGCGAAATACTGGTTCACCGCGGTGAGCATCCTCGGCGCCTCGGTAAGCCCGTACCTGTTCTACTTCTACTCGGCAGGTGCGGTGGAGGACGGGTGGGACGAGAGCTACCTCATGGTCAACCGGCTCACCGCCGGGCTGGGCATGACGTTCGGCGGCTGCGTCGCCGTCGCGGCGCTGGTGTGCGCGGCCGTGGTGCTCCAGCCGCGCGGCATCGGCGTGGACCAGTACGATCAGGTCGCGCTCCTGCTCTCGACGCCGCTGGGCCGCGCCGGGTTCTGGCTCTTCGTCGCGTCGCTCGGTATCGCGTGCGCCGGGGCGGCGCTCCAGATCGCGCTGCAGATCGCGTATCTCACCGCGCAGGGCTTCGGCTGGCCCTGGAGCGAGAACCTGTACCCGCGCCAGGCGGCGCGGTTCTCGCTGGTGTATACCCTGGCGCTGCCGCTCGCGGCGCTCCTCATCCTGGCCGGCATGGACGTGCTCAAGCTCACCATCATGTCCATGGCGCTCACCGCGCTGTCGCTTCCGGTGACGGTCGTCCCGCTGCTGGTGCTGATGAACGATCCGCTCTACCTTGGCGACCACACCAACGGCTGGATCAGCAACGCGGCCGTGCTGGTGGTGAGCGCGATCGCATGCCTCGTGGCACTCGTCGCCATCCCGCTGCAGATACTCGGAGGGAGCTGAGATGCGCATCGGCAGCGAAGTGCTCGACCAGCAGGCGGTGGACGCCGACGGCCGCCTGATGGGCAAGGTGGACGGCGTGGCGCTCCGCCTCGACGGCGACACGGCGGAAATCTCCGCCGTGCTGCTGGGCGGCGCGACGATGCTCTGGCGCATCAGCCCGCGGCTCGCCCGCTGGGCGGAGCGCCGGCGCTGGACGACGGCCACCACCCGCATTGCCTGGTCGAAGGTCCGGAAGATCGGCGTGGACGTGAAGGTGGACGTGGATGCGGAACGCACGCCCGCGTTCCGCTGGGAGCGCTGGGTGCGCGACCGGATCATCGGGCGGATCCCCGGCGCATGAGCCCGCTCACCGAGATCCGGGTCGAGCGGCTGCTGGGCCGCCTGCTGGTGGACGCACAGGGCACGGCGTTCGGCCGGATCGCGGAGGTCGAGGCCGAGCCGCGGGGCGATGCGTACGTCGTAACGGCCGTGCTGGTCGGCCCGGAAGGCCGGCCGGCCCGGACGCTGGCGTTCCTGCACCAGCTTCCCACGCTGCGAGCGGTTGGCATCGGGCGCAAGCCGCGGGTTCGCCGGGTGCCCTGGAGCTGGCTCGACCTGACCGACCCCGCGCACCCGCGGCTCCGGGAGAAGGTGTCCGAATGAGCGGCCCGGTACCGCCCGAATACAGCCGCGGCTGGTCGAGCCGGGACATCGTCCGCGCCGCATTCATCGTCGCCGGCGTGGTCATCGCGCTCCGGTTCGTCTGGGCCGCGCGCTCCGTCTTCGTGCTCGGCTTCCTCGGCGTGCTGTTCGGGATCACGCTGTCGGCGGGCGTCACCTGGCTGCACCGGCGGGGCGTCCCGCGCGGCATCGGCGCGCTGGTGCTCGTGCTCGCGGTGCTGGGCATCTTCGTGGGACTCGGGCTCATCGTCGCGCCGCGGATCACCGAACAGTGGCAGGAGCTGCAGCACCAGCTCCCCGACGCGCTGTCGCAGGTGGAGGACTGGGTTCGGGAACGGCAGGGCGGCGTCGCGAAGCTGCTGGAGTCGCCCGACGAGGTGGCCAGGGCACCCAAGCCGGAGACCATCCGGCAGACCGTGGCGCAGCAGGTGAGCAAGCTCGGCGCCAATTTCTTCGCCGTCTTCTCGAGCACGCTGGCGGTGCTGGGCGCCATCATCATCATCACGTTCGTATCGGTCTTCATCGCCGTGGACCCGCGCACGTACCGCCGCGGCATCATGCACCTGATTCCCCATCAGCACCGGAGCAAGGCCGGCGAGCTGCTGGATGCCATGGGCGCCTCGCTCCGGCGCTGGCTCGTGGCGCAGTCCATCGGGATGCTGGTGATCGGCTCGGTCAGCACGGTGGCGCTGCTGCTGCTCGACGTGCGCGCGGCGGTGGCGCTCGGCATCATCGCCGGCATCCTCGAGGCGGTGCCCTACTTCGGGCCGATCCTGTCGGCCGTCCCGGCGATGGCCATGGCATTCCTGGACGGCCCCGAGAAGGCGCTCTGGGTGGCGCTGGCGTACATCGCCATCCAGCAG
>DASUXW010000101.1:0-6244 GCA_036377715.1 Gemmatimonadales bacterium | reverse complement strand
ACTACAAGCTCGTCGAGAGCATCTTCGACGTCCTCGGGTTCAGCGGGAGCATGCTGCTGCAGGAGACCGAGCGGACGCCGGTGCTCGCCGACCTCGGGAGCCGCGCGGACGAGCTCCTGCTCTCGCGCGAGCAGCTTTCGCCGATGTACGCGCGCCTGCAGCGGGTCGGGCGGGTGAGTGCCGCGCGCTACCAGGCGGACGAGCGCCGCATGGGGCGGACGAGCCTCCGGATCGGCACCACGACGGACAGCTACGGCCTCCGCTTCGCCGACGACCTGCCAGCCCGCACCGAAGTCCTCGCGGTCGGGACCGACGGCGGGCGGCCGGTCGTGCACGTCACCTACGCCATCCCCGGCTCGGCCCTCGTGCCGGTGCGGCTCAACCGTGGATACCTCTATTCCGTCCGCCTCCGCTTCATGGCGATGGACGAGCGCGGGGATGTGGTCGCTTCGGTGGACACGACGCGGAACTTCGTGGCGCAGGCCCCGGTCCCGCCGATGGAGCACCTCGTCGGCCGGGTGGCGGTGCCGGTCGAGGAGGGCTCGCTCGCGTACCGGGTGGCGCTCCAGCAGGGCGAGGAAGCTGGGATGGTGTCGCCGATCGACACGGTGCGGACCTCACCCGAAGCCGACACCGGCCCCGCGCTCAGCGATCTCGTCCTCGGCTCCCGCACGACGAACCTGGTCTGGGAGCAGGCGCCGGGCGACACGGTGTACTTCAACCCGCTCCGCACCTATCGGCGCGGCGAGTCGATGCGGCTCTTCTACGAGGTGCTGGGCGTCCCGGCAGGTGAGCGGTACGCCACGCAGGTCGCGGTGAAGCGCGGGTCGGGCGGCGGCGGCATTCTGCGGAGGATCTTCGGCGGCAGCGGTGCGGCGATCACCGTGCGCTTCGAGGAGGAGGCGACGGCCTCACGAGGGGTCCAGCGGGAGATCGCACTCGAAAAGCTGCGGCCCGGCGCCTACACCCTCGAAGTGACGGTGACGGACCGGGCCGGACGGAAGGACCGGAGGACGCAGCAGTTCCAGGTGGTCGAATAGGCGGCTAGAGCGGCCAGGTCTCCGGCCGCTCCGTCGTGAGCACCACGAGCGGCTGCGCGAGCGCATCGGCCATCACCGCCGCCTCCACCTCCACGACATGGCCCTGCGCGGCCGCGTCGCTCACCCCATCCACATGCATCATCACCGACGCCAGGGCGAGGTCGGCCTTGGCGCGCAGCTCGAGGTCGGAGCCGATCGTCGTGCCGGCGGAGAGCTGGATCGGCGCGGTGCCGAAGAGCCGGAGCGTGCGGCCCTCGAGACCTTCGAGGAGGCGCGGCGTGAGCGCCAGGCTCTCCCCGCTCAGCGTGATCACGCCGAGGGCGTTCCGCGCGCCCCGCCGGCGCGCGTGGATCACGAAGCCGTAATGGAGGTTCTGGTGCTGGGACGAGGCGCGGCGCACCGCGCTCCGCAGCTTCTGCTGCGCAAAGGCAACCGTATGGAACGGGACCACGGGTAGCTCCCGGACGATGTGGACGTGGGGTGCAGGGACTTGCAGCGCATACCTCGTGCCAGTTGGAATTCCCGGGGATTCCCGCGGTCCGGGCGCGGAGTGCAATGCCGTGCGCGCCAACGGAGTGCAAAGTGCGGCGCCGGTTCCCGCGGCTCGGCTTGACTCGCCGAAGCGCCGCCCGGTAGCTTCGACGCATGCGCTGCTCCCGTTGCGGAAGCGACGTCTCCACACCTTCCCGATTCTGCCCGACCTGCGGTAACGACCTCGCCGTCACCACGCCCGTCCGGGCGCTGGCCACCGGGGAGATCACCGACCTCGACCTCGTGCGCGAGGCGCTCGCGCACGAGTACGAGCTCCTCGAGGAGCTGGGGCGCGGCGGGATGGCGCTCGTCTACCGGGCCCTCGACCGGCAGCTCGAGCGGCAGGTGGCGGTGAAGGTCCTGCCGTTCGCCCTGGCGTTCGACACCGAGTTCGTCGAGCGATTCCAGCGCGAGGCGCGCACGGCGGCCCAGCTCGAGCATCCCAACATCATCCCGATCTATCGCGTCGGTCAGGCGGGACGCGTCAACTACTTCGTGATGAAGTACCTGCGGGGCGGGTCGCTCGCGTCGGCGCTCGCGGAGCGGCAGGTGCTCTCGCCGCCCGAGATCCGCCGCGTGCTGATCGAGGCGGCGCGGGCCCTCGGCTATGCGGCGCGGCGCGGCGTGGTGCACCGCGACATCAAGCCCGACAACATCATGTTCGACGAGTTCGGGCAGAGCGTGCTGACCGACTTCGGGATCGCCAAGGCGGCGAGCGGCGGGCGGCTCACCGGGACCGGGATGTCCATCGGGACGCCGCATTACATGAGCCCCGAGCAGGCGCGTGCCCAGAGCACCGACGGCCGGAGCGACATCTACAGCCTCGGCGTCGTCGCCTACCAGTGCCTCACCGGGCGCGTGCCGTACGACGGCGAGGACAGCTTTTCGATCGGCTACAAGCACATCACGGAGCCGGTGCCGACGCCTCCACTCGCCTCGATCGACGAGCGCCGGCTGTTCGAGGTGATCCGGCGGATGCTCGCGAAGGAACCGGCCGACCGGCCGCAGGACTGCGACGAGCTCGTCGCGGCGCTCGAGGCGGATCCGGTCGCCGCGCCGGGGCCGATCCGGCTCCGTGCGGCGGCGGCCCCAGTCCCGCTTGCGCCCACCGTGGCCGTTCCCGCCGCGCGGCCGGACACCGGGCGGGTCGAGCCGCCGGCACGCACCACACCCGTCCGCCAGACGCCGGCCCGCACGACCCCGGTGCGTGCCGCCGCCCCGCCGCCCTCGTCTCGCCGGCTCGCGCAGCGCTCGGCCGCGATGAAGCAGCCGGAGCGACCGCTCTGGCCGTGGGTGGCGCTGCTCCTCGTGGCTGCCGGCGGGTTCTTCCTCTATTCGCGCTACGGCAACGCGCTCACCGGCGCGCCGGCCGGAGCCGATCTCGCCGCCCAGGCGCCCGAGGCGCCCGTGGCCCGCACGGATACGGCGGGCGGCCCCACGGTGCCGGACACCGGTTCGGCGCCGCGTGCGCCTGCTCCGTCAGTGGTGCGGCCTCCCGCGCGAGAGTCGCGACCTGCGGGCACCGGCGCGCTCCGGATGCGCGGGATACCCCGGGGCTCGATCGTCCAGATCGACCAGGAAGTCCCGACCGGCGCGGTATCGGTGCTGTCCGCGGGGCGGCACGAGATCGCGATCTCGGCGCCGCTGCACCATTTCTTCGTGGACACCGTCGTCGTCCGCGCCGACGACACGCTCGACTACGTACCGACGCTCGTGCCGGTGGGAGGGGCGACCGAGCAGGGACGCAGCGGCTCGGGCATCGCCGCGCGCTCTCCCCGTGATACCGGACCCTGCGAGCCGGGCGCGGCCTACGATGCTTCCCAGTGCTTCGACGACCGCCCGCGACCCGCGACGGTTCCCTTCATTCCCGTGCCCGAAGGCGCGCAGGAGCCCGAGCGCGGCACGCTCGTCTGGGTTCAGGTGTCGGCGGACGGCAGGACCGCGGCCGTCCGGTCGCGCCGCAGCTCAGGCAGCCGCGAGTTCGACCAGGCCGCCGTGGCTTTCGTCCAGCAGCTGGCCTGGAGCCCGGCCACGAAGGTCGGCGCGCCGGTCGCCGCCTGGGTGCCGCTCGAGGTGAGGCCCGCACGCCAGTGAGCCCGGCGCCGCGAGTCGATCCTTCCGCCTTCATCGCGCCGAGCGCCGTCGTCATGGGCGACGTGACGCTCGGCCCCCGCGCGAGCGTCTGGTACCTCTCGGTCCTGCGCGGCGACATGGCGCCCATCACGATCGGCGCGGACAGCAACATCCAGGACGGGACGATCGTCCACGTGGACGAAGGCGTGCCCTGCACGATCGGCGAGCGCGTCGGCGTCGGGCACCGCGTGATCCTCCACGGCTGCACGGTGGAGGACGATTCGCTCATCGGGATGGGCAGCATACTTCTCAACGGCGTGCGGATCGGCTCCGGCAGCGTCGTGGCGGCGGGTGCGGTCGTTCCGGAAGGGATGCAGGTCCCGCCGGGCTCCCTCGTGATGGGCGTTCCCGGGCGGATCGTCAGGACGGTGGACGCCGCGCTCGCCGAGCGGATCGCGGGCACCTGGACTCACTATGTCGAACAGGCCCGGGCGCATCGGGAAGGAAAGTTCCCCCTTCACCCGCCCGCGGGGTAATCCTTGACTCGTTTCGCATTGCTTCTGGCCCTGATGATCTTGCCAGGGGGGGCCGCAGCCCAGTCGTTTGCCGTCGGCGCAGGCGCCGCCATCCTGACGACGACCCGCACGCTGATCGGTGAAGCGGGCGGCGGGGAGCTCGCGGCCGAGGGCCACGCGGAGCTCCAGCCACGGGGTCCGGTCGGCATCCGGGCAGACCTGACCGCAGCGCCCGGGTCCTACGTCTTTGCCGGCGCGCACGGCGTGTGGCACCCGCGTGGCGCCGACCGGGCTCTCGACCCATATCTGTTCGCAGGGCCGACGCTGCAGTTCATCCGGTATTCCTCCCAGCCGGAAGCCAACTGGAACCGTGTGGGCGTGACCGGGGGGCTTGGTGCCACTCTTCATCCGTCCGGCGGGTCCCTCGGGATCCTCGCGGAGCTTCGCGTTCATCAGTTCTTCGCCAGGCGGACCGAGGCGTCCGCACTCGCGCAGTTCACGCTCGGGCTCCGGTACCGCGCGCACTGAACGCGTCCCTGTCGTGGCAGTGTCTTTTCCACAGGAAAATGCTGCACGGCGAGCGATGTTATATTTGTGATGTGGGTACCGATTTTACGCGTCGCTGCGGCCTTTTTCCGCGTATTGTGCCGACCCGGAATTCGGCCTACTTTGGCCCTCCGTTTCGGTGTCCGCAGCAGCGCCGCGCGAGTCCGCGCCCCGCAGCCCCTCGCCCCATACTTCGAAGTCGGAGAGCCGCCGCATGAATTCCCAGACTCCCCGGGAACCGGTTTCGCTGTCGCCCAATGCCGTCACGGTGCTGGAAAAGCGCTACCTCGTGAAGGACGACAGGGGAAAGCCGGTTGAGCAGCCCGAGGATCTGTTCTGGCGCGTGGCGCGGACCATCGCCGAGGCGGACCGGAAGTACGGGGCGTCGGAAGGCGCAGTCGAGGAGGTGGCCCAGGCCTTCTACGGGCTCATGGCGCGGCGCCTGTTCATGCCCAATTCTCCGACGCTCATGAACGCCGGCCGGCCGCTCGGCCAGCTGTCCGCGTGCTTCGTCCTTCCGGTCGATGACGCCCTCTCGAACGGAAAGAGCGGCATCTACGACACCCTCCGCTCGATGGCGCTCGTGCACCAGTCGGGGGGCGGGACCGGATTCAGCTTTTCCCGCCTCCGGCCCAAGAACGACATCGTCCGGTCCACGATGGGCGTGGCCTCGGGGCCGGTCTCGTTCATGAGCCTGTTCGACGCGTCCACCGACGTCGTGAAGCAGGGGGGAACGCGCCGCGGGGCCAACATGGGCATCCTGCGGGTGGACCACCCGGACATCATGGACTTCATCACCTGCAAGGACGACATCACCAAGGTCACCAATTTCAACATCTCGGTGGCGGTGACCGATGCGTTCATGGCGGCGGTGGAAGCCGACACCGACTATGACCTGATCCACCCCAAGACGGGCGCGGTCACCGGGCAGCTCAAGGCCCGCGACGTCTGGAACCGGATCATCCACGGCGCGTGGAAGACCGGCGAGCCCGGCGTCTTCTTCATCGACCGGGCCAACTACTACAACCCGGTCCCGCATCTCGGCGCCTACGAGGCCACCAATCCCTGCGGCGAGCAGCCGCTCCTGCCGTACGACGTCTGCAACCTCGGGTCGATCAACCTCGGCGCGTTCGTGAAGGACGGCGGCATCGACTGGGACCACCTCCGCCGGGTGGTGCACCTCACCACGCACTTCCTCGAGAACGTCATCGACGCGAACCAGTATCCGCTTCCCGAGATCACCGATCTCGCCCAGCGGATCCGGCGCATCGGCCTCGGCGTGATGGGCCTCGCCGACCTCTACGTCCGCCTCGGCATCGCCTATGACAGCGACGAGGCCGTCGAGCTCGGCCGGAAGATCCAGCAGTTCGTGGACGACGAGGCCAAGGTCGAGTCGGAGCGGCTCGCCACGATGCGCGGCGTCTTCCCGGAGTGGGAGCGCAGCATCTGGGGTCCGGACGCCACCTGCGCCCGCGACGCCCAGGGCAACCGCATCCGCCCGATGCGCCGGCTCCGGAACTGCAACGTCACCACGGTGGC